>CALMTT010000647.1 GCA_937872615.1 uncultured Verrucomicrobiaceae bacterium
GTTGAGCAGCGTCGACAGCGTGGCCGGCGCATTGCCGGTGGTGAGCGGCAGCGACGTATTTAGACGCTGCGCCAAAGGGCCGACGGCGGACGCCGTAAGGTTGCCATCGAGGGAAATGTTCGAAGTCGCGTTGCCCGGTAACGCGGTGCCGAGGGGCACGCGGATGTCGTTGTTGCCAGGCGTTTGAAACGCCGGGGTGTTGCCCACGCCTTCACCAACGGTGCCGAAACGCTGGATGCGGTAGCCCGTTGAAGGATCGACCAAGTAATTGTTCGCGTCGATGCCGAAGGCTTCGCCAAGGTCGAGTTCAAGCCCGTCACCGATGTGACTGATGCCTCGAAGTTTGCCCTCAGCGTCGAGAAAGAAGGCGGCGTGCCGAAGGGCGAAGGCCCGATCGTGCTGATCGGACCGTAAAAGAAGGCCTTCCGCCTACTTCACCCGCTTCATCGTGAAGGTGCCGCGATCGATCGCGCACTCGTAGCAGGCGTTGAACTCATCGCCCTTCACCGTGCCTTCGTAGTGATACTTGCCGCCAGCCCAGTCGGGCATCTGGTGATCGCCTTTGAAGACGAAAGCGCTGCCCTTGTTCTCGACCTGATGCAGGGCCTTGTAGCTGCCGCTGAGGATGGTCTTCCAAGTCGCACGGTAGAAGAAAGAATAGGGCTGTGCCTTCGAGCCGTTCTTGGCGCTTTCAGCTTTCAGGGCAGGCGTCACCACGCACTTCAGCGTGCCCGTGTGGCCGTTCACCGCGCTCAGCCAGGTGCCTTCCCACTTGCCCGCCACACCATTGGCGGCCGGGGCGTTGTTCCAGGCCTTTCGAAAGGCCGTGCCGCAGGAGGGCAGGCAGACGAGCGAGAGGGCGGTGAGCACCAGGCGGATCAAGCGGGATGTGTTCATGGCGATGGGAGAGTAATTCAGGACATGCCACCAAACGGCCGCTGCCGCGCCCTTTTTCGTCCCATCCCGCGGCCTCCGCAGCGTTTCAGGGCCTTCCTTGACCTCTCCCCCTGCCTCCCTACCCTCCGCGCCCTCTTTCCCATCCCTTTTGTCCGTTTCGTCCCTTCTGTCCTTTCCATGAGCACTGACACCACCGCCAAGAAAAACTACAAAGACACCGTCCTCCTGCCGAAGACCGACTTTCCGATGAAGGCCGATCTCGTGACGCGGGAGCCGCAGCGTCTCGCGAAGTGGGAGGCCGGCGGCCTTTACCAGCGCATCATGAAGCAGATGGCCGGCAAGCCGAAGTTCATCCTGCATGACGGCCCGCCCTTCGCGAATGGCGATGTGCACATGGGCACCGCGCTGAACAAGGTTCTCAAAGACCTCATCATCAAATCGAAGACCATGGCGGGCTTTCACGCGCCCTACATCCCCGGCTGGGACTGCCACGGGCTGCCCATCGAGTTCAAAGTGGTCAAAGAGGCCAAAGACCTCGCCCCAGCGGAGGTGCGCACGCGTTCCGAGGCCTACGCCCGCAAGTTCATCGACATCCAGCGCCAGTCCTTCAAGCGCCTCGGCGTCTTCGGCGACTGGGAGAATCCGTATCTCACGCTCGCCCCGCAATACGAGGCCGACATCATGCGCACCTTCGCGAAGTTCGTCGAGAAAGGCCTCGTCTATCGCAGCAAGAAACCCGTCCTCTGGAGCTACGGAGCGCAAACCGCGCTCGCCGAGGCGGAAGTCGAATACAAAGAGAAAACCTCGCCGGCCATCTATGTGAAGTTTGCGCTCAAAGACGGCGCGAACCTCGTCATCTGGACCACCACGCCCTGGACACTCCCGGCGAACCTCGGCATCGCCCTGCATCCTGAGTTCAACTACACCAGCGGCACCTTCACGCATGAAAATGGCCGCAGTGAAAAGCTCATCCTCGCCGATTCACGCATCGAGGCCTTCACCGCCAGCACCGGCTTCAAGCTCGATGCCACGCAGCCCACCACGAAGTTCAAAGGCAAGGACCTCAACGGCAGCGAGGCGCAGCATCCCTTCCTCCCGCGCACGTCAAAGATCATCAATGCGCTCTTCGTTACCGACGACACCGGCACCGGCGCTGTCCACATGGCTCCCGGCCACGGCGCGGATGACTACGTCGCGGGCAAGCAGAACGGCCTCGATGTGCTCAGCCCCGTCGATGATGCCGGCTGCTTCACCGCCGAGTGCGGATTGCCGGAGTTCGTCGGCCAGCATGTGTTCAAGAGCAACGAAGGCATCATCGCCATCCTGGAGGGCAAAGGCGCCCTGCTCGGCAATGAGAAGTATGTGCATCAATACCCGCACTGCTGGCGCTCGAAGACGCCCATCATCTTCCGCGCCGTCGAGCAGTTCTTCATCCGCATCAGCGACTTCCGCGCCGATGCCTTGAAGGCCATCGACACCGTGAACTGGTTGCCCGCCTGGGGGCGCAATCGCATCTACGGCACCGTCGAGAGCCGCCCAGACTGGTGCATCAGCCGCCAGCGCACCTGGGGCGTGCCGCTTCCCGTTTTCTACGATGCCAAGGGCGAGGCCATCATGGACCCCGCCATCGCGCACAAGGTCGCCGATGCCGTCGAGAAGCACGGCACAAACCTCTGGTTTGAAAAAGACGACGCTTTCTGGAGCGACCTCGTGGGCCTCCCCGAGGGCAGCAAGCGCTGCAAAGACACGCTCGATGTATGGATCGACTCCGGCAGCTCCTCCGTCGCCGTTTTGGACCGTCATCCTGAGCTGTCCTGCCCCGCCGATGTCTATATCGAGGGCACCGATCAGCATCGCGGCTGGTTCCAGAGCAGTCTCATGGTCAGCGTCGCGGTGCGCGGCACCGCGCCGTACAAGAATGTCATCACGAACGGCTTCGTCGTCGATACCAGCGGCAAAAAGATCAGCAAAAGCGACCAGGGCAGCGACAAAGCCGCCAAGCCCATGACCGCCGACCACTACTACAACAAATACGGCGGCGACATGGTCCGCCTCTGGGCCGCCAGCGTCGATTACCAAAACGACGTCCCCTTCAGCGAAGAACTCTTCCAACAAACCGGCGAGAGCTACCGCCGCATCCGCAACACCTTCCGCGTCCTCCTCGGAAACCTCCACGACGCGCCTGAGGATGTACGTTGTTCACGCTTTAGCGTGTCTGACTTCACCCTAGTGGACCGCTGGATCTTGGAACGTCTCCACGCCGTCACCGCCGAGTGCCTCGCCGGTTACGCTGCCTACGACTTCCGCAAGGTCGTCAGCACCATCACCCAGTTCGTCTCCGGCGATCTCTCCGCGCTCTACATCGACATCACCAAGGACCGCCTCTACTGCGACGCCGCGAACAGCCCCCGCCGCCGCGCCGCCCAGGCCGCCATCCGCGAGGTCACCGAGACCTT
>CALMTT010000648.1 GCA_937872615.1 uncultured Verrucomicrobiaceae bacterium
GATTTTGATGCTGCTAACGCAACGCCCGGCCCAGCATCGCCATGCTCGCATTCCCGCCGGTGAGCACGCAGGCCACCTTTTGGCCTCGCCAGGCTTCCCGATGCTTCTTCAGCGCCGCAAACGCCAGCGCACCGGCTCCCTCCGCGATGTTGTGAGTCGCCTGAATGATCTCACGCATGGCTTGGACGGCCTCGTCATCATTCACCGTGACCACATCGTGCGCATGAGCCAGCACATGGGCCAGTGCATCGCGGTTCGGAGTCTTGCAGGCGACTCCTTCCGCCACGGTCGTCGTGCTTGTTTGCTCGGTGAACTCCCGCCGTTGATACGAAAGCGCATACGCCGGCGCATGCTCGGACACCACGCCGATGATCTTCGTCTTCAATCCCAGCGCCTCACGTGCCGCGGCAATGCCGCAAAAGCCGGAACCAAGCCCGATAGGCACAAACACCACATCCAGCTCTCTCACGCTGCGAAACATCTCCAGCGCATACGTGGCCACGCCACGCACGAGCCACGGATGAAACGAGGGCACCGCATGCAGCCCTTCCTTCGCCGCCAGCTCACGCGAATAATCCAACGCCTCCTGAAACTCCCGCCCGTGCTCTACCAACTCGGCGCCGAGGGATCGCATCGCGGCATTCTTCTCCGGGTTGTTGCCATGCGGCACCACGATGACCGCCCGCAGACCATTCTGCCTCGCTGCAAACGCGATCGATTGACCATGATTGCCTGTCGTCGCCGCGATCACGCCCTGCACCTGCGGTTCACGACGTTTCAGCTCATCCATGTAAACCAGCCCACCGCGGATTTTGAAAGCTCCCACCGGCGTGTGGTTCTCATGCTTCACCCACAACTCGCAGCCCAGCCCTGCCTCCAGCAACGGCCAGCGATACGTCGGCGTCTCGCGAATCAGCGGACGGATGAGCGTCTTGGCCGCCTCGATCTCTTGCAGCGTGGGGAGTAGTTCCATGCTCACCGCTTTAGCCCGGACGAAATGATTGTCCAATCAGCCGCATCTGCGGCCTAAATGTAGTCATGACGCGCCTCTTTGCCTTTCTCCTTTTCGCATTCACCACTCACGCGGCCACGCAGGCCGATGTGATCGTGTATGGAGCCACGCCCGGTGGATTCTGCGCGGCGATCGCGGCGGCGCGTGAAGGGGCCTCGGTGGTGCTGCTGGAGCCAACGGGGCATGTCGGTGGGGTGAACACGGGCGGCCTGTGCTTCTCGGATTCGAATCAAACGGTGCGCAGCACGGTGATGGGACTCTTTGATGAATGGCATGCACGGGTGGAAAAAGACTACCAGCAGCGCGGTGTCACGCTGCCTTACAAGGTGAGCGAGAAGGATCACACGCACTGGACCTACGAGCCGCATGTGGCGACGAAGATCACGCAGGAGATGCTCGATGAGGCGGGTGTGAAGGTGATGACGCGGCAGGTGCTGAAGTCGGTGATCAAAGACGGCACGCGCATCACGAGGCTCATCACGAGCGGAGGCGAGTTTGAGGCGAAAACGTTCATCGACGGCACTTACGAGGGTGATTTGATGGCGGCTGCAGGCGTGAGCTGGACGATTGGTCGCGAGGGGCGGAAGGAGTTCGGCGAGTCGCTGGCGGGGAAGCAGTATCCGAAGGCGAAGATGAAGATTTCCGGCCTCGGAGCCGATGGGAAGCCGTTGCCGCTGATCACGACGACTGATGCGGGTCCGGAGGACGCGGGAGACAAGAATGTGATGGTCTATAGCTTCCGCCTTTGCGTGACGAAGGACCTGGCGAACCGCATGCCGTTTCCGAAGCCGACGAAGTATGATCCAGCGCGTTTTGAGGTCGTGCGACGCTACTTTGCGAAGGAGAAGCGGCCGATTTTACCGTGGGATCTGTATCCGCTGCCGGGCAACAAGTTCGATGCGAACAACGGCATCGGAAAGCAGTTCTCCATGGGCCTCGTCGGTGCCTGCAATGGCTGGAGCGAGGCGGATGAGGCAGGTCGCGCGGCCATCTGGGAGGCGCACAAACAATACACGCTGGAGTTTTATCACTTCCTCACCACCGACGATGCGGTGCCTGCGGCGATTCGGGGAGAGATGAGCGAGCTGGGGCTGTGTCGCGATGAGTTCGCGGACTATGAGCACTGGTCGCCGCAGCTTTATGTGCGCGAAGGTCGCCGCATGATTGGCGAATACGTCGTCTCGCAAAAGGACATCATGGAGCAGCCGAAGAAGGATGACGCCATCGTCGTGTCGTCCTTCCCCATCGACTCGCATGACTGTCAGCGCGTCGGCACAGGTGAGTTCGTCGTCGATGAAGGCACCATCATGCCGGTGCGCATGGCCGGGAGGAAGCACGGCTATCCGTATCACATCCCGTATCGCGCCATCACACCGAAGACCGCCGAGTGCACGAACCTGCTCGTGCCCGTCGCGCTCTCCTGCACGCATGTCGGCATGTCCTCGATCCGCGTGGAGCCGACGTGGATGATTCTCGGTCAAAGCGCGGGCATCGCGGCGGCTTTGAGCGCCAAACAAGGCCTCGACGTGCAAAAGCTGCCGTATCCCGCGCTACGCGAGCGCTTACTGGCACAGAAGCAGGTGCTCGATTTGCCAGTGCTCGCCAAAGTGCCTGCTGAACCCAAAGGCGCGATGAACATCGATCCCAAGACGCTGCCCGGCATCGTGCTCGATGATGCGCAGGCGGAGCTGAAGGGCGCATGGAGCCGCTCTTCCGGCTTCAAGCCGCACATCGGCACGGGTTATCTCCACGATGACAAACGCGGCGATGGCGAGTCCAGCGCCGTCTTCCGCGTCAAAGTGCCAAAAAGTGGTCGCTACGACCTCCGCATGGCCTACTCCGCGCATGAGACGCGAGCCATGAAAGTGCCGCTGACGATCCAGAACGGCGAAAAAGCCGTCGAACTGCTCGTGGACCAAACGCAGCCACTTCCGGCCGGTGAAGCCTTCCGCAGCATTGGCAAGGTCGAACTCCAAAAAGACCTCGAAACGACCATCACACTCCGAAACCGCGAAACAGACGGTTTTGTGATTTTGGATGCGCTGCAGTTGGTGGCTGAGTAATTCTGAAACTCCCCATGAAGCTCCTCCCTCTCCTTTTCTTCGCGACGTCTCTTTTCGCTGCCGAACCTGTCGCCACGGTCACGAGCACACCTGGACTCGTGGCGTTTTGGGATTTCGTGAAGCGTGAGCACGATGGAGCCAAACGTTTCACGGCGCATGTGCCTGCTGGAGCGAAGACGGACTACCCGCTCGATGCGGCGAACTACATCAAAGACTACTGGGGCGCGGGGCGTGAGGCGACGTATGCGGACTTTCCGCAGTTGGGCCGTGGTCCTTTT
>CALMTT010000649.1 GCA_937872615.1 uncultured Verrucomicrobiaceae bacterium
CGCGAAGGCCCCTGGCTCTACATCGGCGCCCCGGGCGGTGGCGGCTTCGGCGGTGCCAAGCCCGGCGACCACGCCCTCGGCGGCGGCGGTGCGCTGAAGTTCACCGGCGAGACGAACAGCGACTTCGCCAACGGCAGGCTCAAGCCCGGTGCCCCGAAAGCCCAGCTCTACAATCTCTCCGATGACCCTCGACAGAGCACCAACGTCATCGAAGCGCATCCTGACATCGCAAAACGCATGGCGGAGCGCCTCGCCACGATGCAGCATTGAAAGGCGTCAGCGTGACATCAGCTCCGAGGGCGTGTTTGAAAATCTCCCTGTATGTTGTTCACGCTTTAGCGTGCCAAAAGCCAGCGCACGCTAAAGCGTGAACAACATACTCCAGACGTGCTTGGCAAGATCGGCCCACCTTGGGTTTTCAAACACGACCTAGCTAGATTGAGGATTGGCTCGCGTTTCCGCGCGTCCATGCGCTGTCTTGTTTACTTCTTCGCCCTCTGCTCGTCACTCATCGCGGCGGAGAAGCCGAATGTCCTGCTCATCATGGCGGATGATCTGCGGGACTTTGGCGGGGCGTTCACGAAGGAGGTCGTGAAGACGCCGAACCTCGACCGGCTCGGGGCTCGTGGCACGACGTTTGAGCGGGCGTATGTGCAGTATCCAGTGTGCAATCCGAGCCGCAGCAGCATGATGGCTGGCCTGCGGGCGGAGCAGACGGGCATCGTGGGCAATGACATTCCTTTGCGGCAAAAAATGCCGGATGTCGTCACGCTGCCGCAGCTCTGCAAAGACGCCGGATGGCAGTCGCACGCGTTTGGGAAGCTCTACCATCTCGGCGGCGGCAAAAATGCGGAAGCGAAGCAGCGCTGGATGGATGCGGGGCGCTCCTGGCACACGGCGCAGGCCTTTGAAGCGACGAAGGCAGGCCGCAAAATGCTCGAGGGCCGTGATGTGACCGGTGGGGCGCTGAAATGGTGCCAGTGGGGCGCGGCGGATGGCACGGATGATGATCAGCCGGATGGTCAGATCGCCGCGGCGACCGTGGCGATGATCGAAAAGCTCGGCGACACGCCGTGGTTCATCGGCTGCGGCTTCATGAAGCCGCATGATCCCTTCATCGCACCGAAGAAATACTTCGATCTGTATCCCGCCGACTCGCTGAAGCCCTGGAGCGATCCCGCAGGCATGACGGCAGTGCGCAAGGAGAGCGTCGGCTTCGGCGACTACGGCACAGCCTTTGGCAAATTCACCGAACAGGAGTGGCGCGAGCTGTTTCGCGCCTACTGCGCCGGCACCAGCTTCATGGATGCGCAGCTCGGCCGTGTGCTCGATGCGCTCGACAAGCATCAGCTTTGGGAAAAGACCATCGTCATCTTCGTCGGCGATCACGGCTACCACACAGGCGAGCGGCAGTGGTGGAACAAAAACACGCTGTTTGAGCGCAGTTGCCGTGCGCCGCTCATCATCGCCGCGCCGGGCATGAAAGGCGGCCAGACGACGCGTTCACTCGCCGAGTTCGTCGATGTCTATCCGACCATCGCCGACTTCTGCGGCCTGAAAATGCCTCACACAGCCGCCGGCGCCAGTTTGCGGCCCATTTTGACCGATCCCACCACGAGCATCAAAGACGCCGCCTTCACGCTCGTCACGCGAGGCGACAAACTTTACGGCCAAAGCATCCGCACCGCCCGCTGGCGCTTCACCCGCTGGAGCGATGGTCCAACCGAACTCTACGACCACGATACCGATCCCGAGGAACTTCACGATGTCTCCGCGCAAGATGCCGATGTCATCGCGGATCTCACGACTCGGCTCCAAAAACTCCCACCTCTGAACTCAAAGCCATGAAAAGCCTCATCCTGCTTTTTTCGACCTTCTGCATTCTGCATTCGTCATTTTCGGCTCCTCCAAACATCGTCGTCATCGTCGCCGATGACCTCGGGTATGCGGATGTCGGTTTCAATCCGCAGCATCCGAAGGAGATCGTGACGCCGAATCTCGATTCGCTGGCCAAAGCGGGTGTGATTTGTCGGCAGGGTTATGTGACGGGGCATGTGTGCTCGCCGACGCGGGCGGGGCTGATGCTGGGGCGCTATCAGCAGCGGCTGGGGCTCTACACGGGCGGTGAGGCGGGCAGCGGGGTGCCGATGAGCGAGAAGCTCTTTCCGCAGTATTTAAAGCCCGCCGGTTATGCGACGGGACAGTTTGGAAAATGGCATCTCGGGCCCGATCTGGCCTGGAGTCCGGCTTTGCGCGGCTTTGACGAGGTGTTTGGGTTTCTCGGCCGCGGGGCGCATGATTACTTCAAGCTCGATGACCCGAATGATCCGATCTATCGCGGCACGGAGGTGGTGAAGGAGACCGGTTACCTCACCGATCGCCTCGGCGAGGAGACGGCGGCTTTTATCACGAAGCACAAGGCGGGGCCGTTTTTCGCTTACCTGGCCTTCAATGCGGTGCATGCACCGTTGCAGGCACCGGAGGATGAGATCGCGAAGTTCAACACAGGCAACAAAGACCGCGATGCCCGCCTCGCGATGGGCAAGCGCATGGACGATGCGATTGGTCATGTGATGACCGCGCTCAAGAACGGCGGTGTGTGGGAAAACACGCTGCTTTTCTTCATCAGCGACAACGGCGGCCCGCTGGCGCAAAGCGCCGACAACACGCCGCTGCGCGGTGGCAAGCACACCGATTACGAAGGCGGCATCCGCGTGCCGTTTCTCATCTGCTGGCCGTCGCAGCTCAAACCGGGCGAATGGCAGTCGCCGGTGTCATCGCTCGATATTTTGCCCACGGCGCTCGCGGCCGCAGGAGATTCGGCTAAAGCCGAAGCCACTTTGGATGGCATCAATCTGCTGCCACTGCTGAAAGGCGAGGCCGCGCCGGCATCGCGTGACTTCTTCTGGTGTTCCGGCAGTGACGAAGGCTGGTGGGCGGTGCGTTCGGGTGATTGGAAGCTCGTTGGCGAGAAAGGCGCGATCAGCCTCTTGGACCTTAGCAAGGATGTGTCGGAGGCCAACGATCTCGCCAAACAAATGCCCGAGAAGGTGGCCGAACTCACGAAGCTTCACGATGCGTGGCTCGCGGAGATGGCGAAGCCCGTCAAAGCCGGTGAGAAGCGCTACGACATGGCGGCGAAGACCGCTGAAAAGCCGAAGAAGAAAAAGAAGAAGGTGAAGGAGTAGGAACAAGGCCGCGTTTCAGCGCGGCCATGCGCTGTCTTGTTTTCTTTCTCGCTCTCTGCTCGTCACTCATCGCGGCTGACAAGCCGAATGTGCTCATTTTGTTCTCGGATGATCAGGGGAGCGCGGATTTGAGCTGTCAGGGATCGAAGGACATTCCGACGCCGAACATTGATTCGCTGGCGAAGAACGGCGTGAGGTGCACGCAGGGGTATGTTTCATCGTGCATGTGCTCGCCGAGCCGGGCGGGGCTGCTCACGGGGCGGTCGCAGTCGCGGTTTGGGCATGAGATCAATTGGGAAGGAATCGATGCCACAGGCGTGCGCGGGCTGCCAGTGACGGAAAAGACGCTGGCGGATCATTTGAAGGTCGCGGGGTATCGCACGGGTTGCGTGGGGAAGTGGCATCTCGGCGATGTGGCGAAGTTTCATCCGAAGCAGCGTGGCTTTGACGAGTATTTCGGCCACATCGGCGGCTCGCATGATTACTTCGCTTCGAAGGACGGCGGCAAGGGCGGGACTTATGCGCTGGAAGGTTGGGACGGGAAGCCGTTCGAGTTCGAGAACGATTATCTGACGGACATCAATGGTCGCGCGGCCTGTGAGTTCATTCGTCGGGACGAGACGAAGCCGTGGTTTTTGTATGTGGCCTTCAATGCGCCTCACGGGCCGCTGCAGGCCTCGGAGAAGTATTTGAAGCGATTCGCGCATATCGCTGATGAGCAGCGCCGCACCTACGCGGCGATGGTGAGTGCGCTGGATGATGCAGTGGGCGCGATTTTGGCCGAAGTGAAGGCGCAGGGCGCGGAGGAGAACACGCTGATCTTTTTCCTCAGCGACAATGGCGGGCCGCTCGATCGGAATGCATCGCTCAACACGCCGCTCACTGGCGAGAAGGGGTTCATGCTCGAAGGCGGCATCCGCACGCCGTATCTCGTGCAGTGGAAGAGCAAGCTGCCGGCGGGAAAGGTGTATGAGAAGCCGGTGAGCAGCCTCGACATCTCGGCGACGGCGCTGGCGGCGGCAGAAAGTGGAACGGGTTTTCAACCCGTTCAAAACGAGTTAAAAACTCGTTCTACGTTGGATGGCGTGGATTTGATTCCTTACCTCAAAGGCGAGAAAGAAGGGCGTCCGCATGAGGTGCTTTACTGGCGCATGACGGCGCGGGGCATCTGGGCGATCCGCAAGGGGGATTGGAAACTCGTCACGCACAACGGCTGGCACGATCTGCCGGCCGCGAAGCCAAAACCGAGGCTCATCGACCTCGCGAACGATCCGGGTGAGCTGCACGACTTGAGCGAGAAGGAGCCTGCGAAGCTCGCGGAGCTGCAAAACGCCTACGACGCGTGGGCGGCGACGTTGCCGGAGCCGTTGTGGAGCACGGATGTGAGCCCCGACGCGGTGAAAGCCCGGCAGGAGCGTGTGAAGCGGCAGAAGATGAAGAAGTAGAGGTGAGAAACACGAGTTAGAAGACTCGTGCTACGTCGTTTCAGCGCGACCATGCGTATTCTCGCTCTTCTCTTCGCTCTTTGCCCTCTGCTCCCCGCTTACTCGAAACCGAACATCGTGATCTTTTACCTCGATGACATGGGCTGGGCGCAGCCGGGGGCTTACGGCGGCAAACTGGCGCCGACGCCGAACATGGATCGCATCGCAGCGGATGGGGTGCGCTTCACGAATGGCTACTCGAGCGGCTGTGTGTGTTCGCCGGGGCGTGTGGGGCTTATGACGGGGCGTTATCAAGCGCGGACGGGGCATGATGCGAATCCGACGCGGGAAGGTCGCGAGCTGTTGCTGAGCGAAAAGACGATGGCGCAGCATTTGAAGCCTGCGGGCTACACGACGGGCATCGTCGGCAAATGGCACCTCGGCGACACCAGGCCCGAGTTCATGCCACCGGCGCGTGGTTTTGATTTCGCGATGGGCACGGTCGGAAATCTCGGCGAGGGCAAGGGGCCGTCGTTTTATCGCGGCAGCGAACTGGCGAAGGACCTGGAAGGCGCGCCGGTGACCTCGCCGGTGTATGCGAAGGAGGCCTGCGGCTTCATCGATGCGAACAAGGACAAGCCGTTCTTCCTTTATCTGTCGTTCAATGCCGTGCACTCACCCATCGTGGCCTCGCCGCAGTGGCTGGAGAAGTTCAAGCACCTCGACAAACGTCAGCAAGGCTACGCCGCGCTCATCGGCGAGGCGGACGAGGCCATCGGCACGGTCATGACGAAATTGCGAGACCTCAAGCTGGAGGAAAACACGCTCATCTTCTGCATCAGCGACAACGGCGGTGCCTCGAAAGAGGCGGAGCAGATGGGACTGCGTGGATCGAAGTGGTTCGTGTGGGAGGGAGGCATCCGCGTGACGTGGATGGTGCAGTGGAAGGGCACGATCCCGGGGAATCGCGTGGTGAATGATCCGGCGATTCAGCTCGATGTGCTGCCTACCTCGCTCGCTGCCGCTGGTGCGGAGAAGCCATCGGTGGAGCTCGATGGTGTCAATTTGCTCCCGCTGCTCAAAGGCGAGGACGACAAGCTCGCACCGCGTGAGCTTTACTTCCGCTTTGGCGTGCAACACGCCGTGCGGCAGGGCGATTGGAAGCTCGTGAAGGCCTCGAAGGACATGGAACCGATACTCGTGAACCTCGCCACCGATCCCGGCGAGCAAAAAGATATCAGCGCCGAGAACCCGACGAAGAAGGTCGAGCTGACCGCCCTCTTCGACAAGTGGAACGCCAGCATGCAGCCGCCGCGTTGGGAGGATCTGCGCTGGAATGGCGATCCGGAGCGGAAGACGGACAAAAAGAAGAAAAAGAAGGGAAAGTAGCTCAGCGCAGTTGGTTTTGCTGATTGGGCGTCAGATAGGTGATGGCCTTTTGAGGGTCCGATCTCAGCCAGGCATTCACTTTGGTGGCTTGGGCGGCTGAGAGAAGAACTTTCGCGGCCGGGGTGCCTTGAAGCTGCTTTTTCTGATCATCGGCAGGAGCCGCGCGGTAGCCTGAAATGCTGCCCACCGTCAATCGCGTGGCCTTTGCCTGCGCCAGATCGTCGGCGGGCACATGCACCGAGCGGGCGCAGTCCACTTTTTCGGCCGCGGCGATCAATGCGAGCAAAGTGATGACCTCGGGATCGTAGCGCACGAGTGTCACCTCATGGCCGCCGTGAAAGCCTGCCTCCGTGGTGATCACGCCGTCGATCTGGCCCAGCGCCATCTCGCCCGTCCAGAAGCAAAACATGCTGAACACGGCCTGCTTGAGCCGGGGTGATTGCTCCGCAGCCAGCAAGCTCAAGTAACTCGGCACGGGCCGCTTCGCCGCCCGCAGCGTGGCGATCATCCGCTCCGCGATGCCGCCCGTGTCCCAGACCTGGTCTTTGCGCGGCAGGATGTCCCTGGCCTTGGCATCCAGAAAACGCACGACCTGGTAATTCCACGCGGGTTCGCCGAAACGCCGCAGCACATCCGCATCTTTGCCAGGCTTGTTGTTGTGAATGAGCAGCGGCGTGAACTCCGTCTCCACGGCTTCCACGATCAGCGGGTGTGACATCACCTCACGTCCAAACTGCTGGCAGCCCGCGCAGCCGGGGATCTCCTGAAACAGGGCGAAGACCGGCTTCCCCGAAACCTCGCTCGCCACCAGCGCCGCATCGAGATCACGTCCCCAGGACACTTTTCCAGCCTCCACTGGCTGGAGATCATCACGAGCCGAGCATGAGGTGATGGTGAGCATGAGCAGGGCGGTGGGAAGGAGTCGCATGGAAATGAGAGTCGCGATGTGCTGGTTTATTCCACTTTGGCCTCCCGCCAGACGTGGGACAAAAAAGTGACAAAGGAAGTGAAGCTAAGAGATGGACGGAAGCCCGCAAGAAAGGGATATAAGCGCCTCCCATGCGAGATCATCCCGAAACGACATTTACCCATTCCGCCAGCACACTTGGCCGACGGAGCTTTATTCAGCGGCTGACCGGCATCGGGGCTGCTGCATGCATCGCATCGCAGAAAAACCTCGCTGCGAAGGACACCATCACCATGCAGACCATCGCGAATCCAAGACTCTTCACCTTCATCGGGGGCAACTCGGGCACCTGGCAGGTCACGGCACGCAAAACAGTGATTGGTGAGCCGCTGCCGACCGTGAAACGCCTCGATATCGTCATCGGCGAGGTGAAGGAACTGCCTGAAGATGCTCTGTGGAAGCTGGCTGGTGTCACAAGCCATGAGCGCTATGTGACGCGTGCGGAAAAAGACCAGCTCGCGGCGAAGCAGGTGACGATCGGCCGACCTGAGGCCACGCATGCGGCCATGATTCCGATCCGGAAGAACTCCAAATGGTGGGCGATGACGCAGGACGAGCGTCGCGCCATTTTCGAGGAGAGCTCTCACCATATCAAAATCGGCATGAAGTATCTCCCCGCCATCGCCCGCCGGCTGCATCACTGCCGCGACCTCGCCGAGCCGCAGCCGTTCGACTTCATCACGCTGTTTGATTACACCAAGGCCGATGCGAATGCCTTTGAGGACATGGTCGCCGAGCTACGCACGACGGAGGAATGGAAATACGTCGAACGCGAAACCGATCTGCGCATGGTGCGCGAATCCAAATGAAACACCTTCTCCTCCCCTTTCTCCTTCTCGCGTCGTGCAGCAGCCAGCCGGGCAGCACGCCGGGAAGCTTGCCACCGACGGGTTCGGGCATGCCACAGATCATCAATGTGTCCGCGTATGATCCGAAGGAGCGGCAGCGGAATGGCGTGGGCTTCTCGGAGCATGATGTGAGCGCTCTTCGAGCGAATGGAGCGAGCGGCCTGATCGCGAGAGCAGGAAAGGGCGGCAATCTCGATGAGAAGTGCGCGAGCTTTCTGGCATCGGCGGATCGTGTGGGGATGCTGCCGGGCGTTTACTATCGCGTGCAGCGGCATGTGGATGCGGTGGCGCAGGCGGATCAGTTTGTGAATCGCGCTCTGTCGCTGGCACGCGGTCGTGCGTGGAATGCGCCGGCCTTGCTGCTGTGCGGTGATTTTGATGGCGACCTGCCGTTGTCGGCCATTTTGCGCTTCATGGAACGCGTGGAGGCACGCACGGGCGTGGTGCCGGTGGCTTATTTGGAAAACAGCACACAGCTCAAGCAAACGCTCAGCGGCGCGGATGCGGCGTCGAAGGCGAAGCTGCGGCGCATGCCTTACTGGCTGGCTTTGTATGCGCACGATAGCGGCGCGGGACCCGTCTATCCGGCACCGGGAAACCCGGCCGGCCTGGTCGATCAGTATGATGTGTGGTCAAACTGGACGATGTGGCAATACGGCGGTGTCGATTGGCAGGGCGGACGCTCGCGGCCGAAGGTGTACAATCATGGTCGCTACCGCTTCCCGCCCTACTTCGGCAATCTCGACCGCCCGACGGAGCGGAATGTGTTTCACGGCTCGCATGCGGCGCTGGCTGGATTCTGGCAGCAGCATGGTCTGAGGCTGCGGTGATCTGACACTCTTGATTTCGCCTCAGCCGTGTCCATGCAGTCGAATGCAATGGAAGGAAAGTGGCACAGACACGGGCGCAAAAAGTGTGTGGCAGACATTCTTGTCTGCCTTGGGTGAGCATACTCTCCTGGGACGCTCGTGCAGACAGGAATGTCTGCATCACACTCCAGCTTCCCTTTAGCCGGTTCATTGGCCTGAACAGGTTGCAAACCTGTTCCACTTTCCGGGCCTTCAACCGCTTGATTTCGTGCATCCGAGCCGCGAGAGGCGGCACACGCGCATGTCCATCCAACGCACGCCCGCGCTGGGCTTCATCCTCATCACGCTCACGCTCGATATTCTCGGCATTGGTTTGATCGTGCCGATTTTGCCTAAGCTGGTCAAAGAATTCAGCGGTGGAGACACGGCGGCGGCTTCGCAAGCGGCGGGCTGGCTCAGCGCGTTGTATGCGCTGATGCAGTTCGCCTTTGCGCCGCTGCTCGGATGCCTTTCGGACAAGGTGGGAAGGCGTCCGGTGATCTTGATCTCGCAGTTTGGTCTCGCGTTGGATTATCTGCTGCTCGCGTTTGCGCCGACGATGGCGTGGTTTGTGGCGGGAAGGATCATCGCAGGCATCACAGGCGCGAATTTTTCCGCCGCCACGGCCTACATCGCGGATGTGAGCCCGCCGGAAAAGCGTGCGGCGAACTTCGGGCTGATGGGCGCGGCGTTTGTCTTTGGCACCGTGATGCTGGCGCCGCGGCTCGAGGTACAGTGGCTGTTCGACGTGGGGCCTGGCGCCTTCCAGCCGCCGCCGCGCGTCTGGTCGGCGGTGGCGCGCCTCAGAGTGCGGCCGCAACCACTGTTCCCGGTGGGTGAAGCCTATGGCCGCGTGGTGGCGGCCGCGTTCTCGCAGCGGCGCAAGACCCTGCGGAACAGCCTTCGCGGCC
>CALMTT010000650.1 GCA_937872615.1 uncultured Verrucomicrobiaceae bacterium
GCACCGGCGAGGGCACATGGGCTTCCTGTGATGAGGGTGGTGGAGTGCTGCTATGCCGCTTGCGCGATCACAGAAGCCGGAGTGTTGGAGGCGGAATCGTCGGTGATTCGCAGGGTAGTGGCCGTCTCCCAGCCTGGGGTTCCACGAAGCGCCTGGAGCAGCAGTTCATCCGTGAGACGAGTCATCGGAATACTGCGGTGCCTGGCCTCGTGGTAGAGGACGGAGACGACAAACCTTGAAATCACGGGCGAATAGTGGGTGGGCCGTGACATGAGTTGAGGTTGAATTGCCCATCAAAAAAAAGGCCCGATCTGAACGGGTCAGACCGGGCTTGGTTGGTGATGGTTTGAAGTGATTTGGGCTGGAGGTTTAGCGGTTCAGTTTGAAGAGCGAACCTTCAGCTCAGCATGATTTCATAACACCAATCATGCCGCCATTGCGCTGTCATCCTCATCTTGTGTGAAGGAGAAGCGGAACTTCGGACCTTCGTTATTCACAGGGCTCGAGTTTCCTTCGAAGCTTTCGCGAGTGTGGGGGAGAATCTCGGAGATCTTCACCAGCGGCACCGTTTGACCTCGGTCCTCATTGCTAATCACAAGGACAGCTTTAGTTCCGATCAGTTTTCTGAGGGGAACAAGAATCCCGCTGCAACCTTTGAGTAGTTCGCGTGCTCGGTCCCTTCCCAGCCAGCACTCAAGATCCTTTTCCAACCACTGAGGCGTGGACGTGTAATAGTATTTCCCAGCTTTCTTGACATCCGCGAGACCCCGTTGAGGCATCAGCTCGAACACCACCCGGATTTGGGTTGGATCAGGAGCTGACACCTGTTTGAAGATCGCGGAATATCGGCCAGGAGGGATGATCCACATGCCGAGCTGATTATTATTTATGTTATTATTCATAGTATTTGTATCTTGTTAATGTGCTTTTCACACACTCCTAATACGTTTTTTCCGACTCGTTTATTAGGTGGTTTGTAGTATTATTTTTTTAAGTCTATTGTGTATGTATTAAATGCCCCGCTCAACGTCGGGTTGGTGGGCGACTATTTCTGGACGGCCAGGAGCATCGACGTTGACCAACCGTGCGAGCTAGAGACGCCTTGGCGCGTATCGACGACGTCGAAAAGCGAACTCTCACTAATAGTGAGAGTTCAGTTCCTGCCTCCCGATCAAACCACTCAGTCACAGACGCAGGACAGCCCACTCGGCCCAAGGCTGAATAAGCATTCTGGAAATTTTCGACCTCCCCCCGCCATTGTCCCACCCTGGTTGTATAAGGAGCGCCCAAGTCAGGTAGCATCGCCAGTTCCGGTGCACCTGCTGTGAACACCCAACCGAAAACCACCATGATCAAGATCAAGAAAGATGTGCTTCGCTTTTCGTTCCCCGGTGTTGCCAAGGATGTTGAGCGAATGGTTGAGGACTACACGACAAGGCTGCTCCCCACGTTGCTCGCTGAAGACAGGGAAACGGTCATCGAGCAATTCCTCGACGCAAATCACGCCCTGTGCAGTTCCCCAGAGTATCAGGAAAAGGTCCGAACCACGGTCACGGGACTCAATGAGGAGGACATCGAAAAGATGCTCCGCAAGCATGTAAAAAAGCAGGCAACATCGCTCGGCTACAACCAGCCGGGCGTCGTCGAGATTGAGTTTGAACGAACGCTGAGAATCCCGGACGACGGCAAGACCTATCACCTGCCCCCCTCACTTGGGCGGTTCCCGCTTCGGCACGTCGAGGATTATTCAGAACGTGTGCCCCTGGAATGGAAGCAACGAGGAGGCGTGTTGATGCCGATGTATCAGGCGGAAGCCCTGTGGCTCTATTTCCAGTGCCGCTATCCCTTTGCCATCAAGATCGGAGCCGGGAAAATCAACGCCGTCAGTGGCGAATCATGGAAATCAGGGCTTAGCCGTGATCCGCAAGACTATGTGGTGACACCTGATCAACCCTGGCTGGATGGATTCGTCGTTGAGAAGGGTGTCATCCGTCAGTTTGTCGCGATGGCCCTGGGGGCTGGTTACTCGATTGAAGAGCAGCTTTCCGGCAAGGGAGAGTTCGGAGGCATCCAATTGCAGGCCATCCCCATGAAGGCGCAAAGCTTCTTCGAGAAGGAGTTGCTCCCTGAACTGCCAAAGCGGCTGGCTGACATTCTGGAGGAGCTTTTGCCTCCTTGGAGGACCGAATCGGGGATTGACTGCTGCAGGTGCTGCGAGAGTCCCGCCATGGGCCTGGGTGCTGGTGGTCGGATGAAACAGGAAATCTATGCTGATCCATACGATCTGGAGGATTGGGACACGGATCAAACAAGCCGTGTCTTTGTCCACCTGTGCGATGCCCTGCTATGGCGCGACATCACAGGGGAGAATCCTCCGCAAACACCCCTGACAGTCAGAGAGTATGAGCGGGCGGGATTCCCCTGGTTTGATTACTACCGGGATGATCTGGCCGTCCTGGAAGGATCGAAGACACTCGCGGGTGCAAAGAGTGTTCAGACCATTTCCCAGCAAAAAGGCGACCAAGCTGTGAAGGGCAATCAATCGGTCGAGGAAGGGCTGGTCATTAACCTCGGCCCGAAAGAGAAAATGGTGAAGGAGTGGGTTTGATCAGCCCACGTTCGCCATCTTCGCCAGCTCATCCTGCACGCGCTTCTTCAGCTCTGGCGGTCCTATTACCCGTGCCTTGCTGCCCCAGCTCAGGACCCACCGCGTGATCTCCTCCAGCCCGGCAAGGTCTGCTTGGAATTCAATGATGCTCCCATCCGGTTTGATCTTCCGTATGGCCTGGGTGGGGTGCCACTGCCGCTCCGCCACGACGCGGGCGGCGTAGCCCTCAAATCGGATATGCACCTCGTGCCGCTTCCGTTCGTCGTCGGCATAGCTCCACACGCCGAAGCCGCCGCCCAGATGGTCGCGGGCGTTGAAACCCGGCTCCCGAGTGAACTTCGTGCGCTCGACTTGGAGATTCGACATCCGCTGGAGGGCAAAGGTCCGCATCGCCCCACGCGCAGGATCAAAGGCGATCACATACCACCCATGCTCGATCTGGCCCACATGGTGCGGCCGCACTGTCCGCCGCTCCGGCTGGCCCGCCGTCAGCTTCCGGTAATCGAAGCTCACCTCCCGGCAACCTCGCACCGCGTCCAGCAGGTCACCAAACAGGGTCACGTCCGCCGCCAGCACGCCGGCCGCCTTCACGCTGAAGGCCTCGTCCAGCTCGTGCCAGGCGATAGAGACCTCGCCGGGACAAGCCTCGGCGATCTTGCTGAAGCTCTCCGTCAGCATCCGCTCCAGCCGCGTGCCCCGCAGAGGCTCCAAGGCATGGCGGGCCAGGAACAGCGCCACGAGGTCGTTCCGCGACAGTTG
Source organism: uncultured Verrucomicrobiaceae bacterium (assembly GCA_937872615.1). Classification (GTDB taxonomy): domain Bacteria; phylum Verrucomicrobiota; class Verrucomicrobiia; order Verrucomicrobiales; family Verrucomicrobiaceae; genus Prosthecobacter. The sequence continues at coordinate 3,368 of CALMTT010000650.1, forward strand.
CAGCATCGGGAACTCATGCACCTCCTGTGTGTAAAAGTAGCCGTGCTTGATCGCGTGATACTCCAGCGGCAGCCCGAGCTGGTCCCGCATGAAGCTGATGTCCCGCTGGATCGTCTTTGGCGTCACCTCGATCTCCGCCGCCAGCGTCGAGCAGTTCGGAAAGCGCCCCGCACGGATGATTTTGTGGATCTCCATCACCCGCCACATCGCCGGACGGCTCACCCCGGAGCGGAAGGCAGTGGCGGGAGCCTCCTGGCGGAGACGACGAGCGGGCGAGGGCTGGGGACGGGGCATGCCGGGAAAACTGAAGCAAATGAACGCCACTGTCACCCCATGATTGTCCGACCCCGGATGCTATAAGCTGATCAATCCGTCGTGTTGTCTGCATCCCCTGACTCAAGCCATGCCCGTCCTACCCTCCGGCCTTCGATTTACATTTACCGTTCAGCCTTTTTGGGACTTGGTGGGGCGGGTCAGTGATGAGCTAAAACAGGACGACATTTGGCGGTTCACACCGGAGTTCCTGCTGATTCGGGAGCCTGACGACCTGCGGCGCTACATTGGCATTCTGTGGGTCGTGCCCGAAGCTGCCGATCTGCGCACGTCGCCCCATTTCGCCTGCCATCAGAAGCGCTTGCCGCCGGGCTGGTGCATTCTGGACAGCGGGACCACATTCGACTGCCTGCCAGCCCATTTGGACGCGAAAGACCGGCATTCCCTGTCCGGCCTTTGGGAATACCTGCGTGTTCGCCCGACTGTCAGGAAACTCCTCGACGTGGTTCACAAGCACCACAGGCGCATGGCAGACTCGCCGTCGGATGACTTCCGGCGAATCGCGTCGTGGTTTCCCCGTAGCCACTCACAAGGCGAAAGGCAGTCTGCCTCGGTCGAGAAGGCTAAAAATTAGGACCCACCACCCCCATGGATGTCCCACCCCCTGTGAGAGTGTGGCATCCTCATGAACCCGCACCTCACCGAAATCGCCTACATTCTCGACCGCTCCGGCTCCATGCAACCCATGCAGGAGCCAGCCGTTGCCGCTTTCAACGACTTCATCAAAGCCCAGCTCGACGTGCCCGGCGAGGCCCGCCTCACGCTAGTGCAGTTTGATGACGCCTACGAAGTCCCCGTCGCCGCACAACCCATTCAGGACGTTCCCCAGCTCACGGCTGCCACTTACACACCGCGAGGAAGCACGGCTCTGC
>CALMTT010000651.1 GCA_937872615.1 uncultured Verrucomicrobiaceae bacterium
GACGGCCGCTACCGGAGCGTGTCGCCGGATCGGACCTCGTGCCCGAACTGCTCGCGAAGGCTGAGAAGCATCGCTGGCGTGTGTTTTTCCTCGGTGGTGAACGCGGTGTGCTCGCCGAGGCCGTGCGCAATGTCGAGACGCAGTATCCCGAGCTCGAGATCGCCGGAGCTTATTCACCGCCCTTTGCGCCGCTCGATAAAATGAACCACGACGCGATCAACCGCCGCATTCGCGAGGCCGCGCCTGACTTGCTGCTCGTTTCCTTCGGCTGCCCGAAGCAGGAAAAATGGATCGCGAGAAACTACCAGACCCTCGGCGTGCCCGTGAGCATCGGCGTGGGTGCCACCATCGACTTCCTCGCCGGGTCCATGCGACGTGCACCGATGTGGATGCGCCACTGCGGCATGGAATGGATCTTCCGCCTGCTTCAAGAGCCGCGACGTTTGTTGAAACGCTATGCCGCTGATCTCGCGGTGTTTGGCTGCGGCTCCATGAAGGAGCTCACCGGTGCCCTGGTGCTTCAAAAATCCAATCGCTCATGAAGAACATCGCCATCTCCACCAGCGTCATGCAGCGCGGCAAGAGCGGCGTGGGCCAGTATGTTCTCGCCCTCACGCGGGCGCTGCTTGAGCACGCCGATGAGGCACGCTTTCACCTGCTCGTGCTCGAGGATGACATCCCGCTCTTCGACTTCGTCCGTGACCGCATGCAGATCGTCCCAGTCTCCGAGGACTGGCGGCCCGCGGTGAAAAACATCCTCTGGCATCAGACCGTGTTGCCACGCTGGCTTTCCACCCAGCGCATGGATGTCCTGCATGTGCCCAGCTACCGTCGCATGCTGCGTCATGCCTCGTGCAAGCTCGTCTCGACCATCCACGATCTCGCGCCCTTCCATGTGCGCGGCAAATACGACCTCGCCCGCATGATCTACGGCCGCGTGGTGGTGAAGCATCTCGCCCGCCAGCAGGATCAAATCCTCACCGTGAGCACCGCCACGGCACGTGACGTGCAGCGCTTCTTCGGCATCCCGCTGGAGCAGCAAAAGGTCATCCTCAATGGCATCGACCATCGCCGCTTTCACGTGGGCGATCATCCCACCGCCTCGCAGCAGGTGCGCGAGCGTTGGAAGCTCCCGCAGCCCTTCTTCCTCTATGTTTCTCGTTTGGAGCATCCGGCGAAAAACCACGTCAGGCTCATCGAAGCCTTCAATTGGTTCAAAAAGCTCACCAACAGCCCCTGGCAGCTCGTGCTGGCTGGCAGCGATTGGCATGGCGCGGAGCACATCCACGCGGCCGCCAAGGCTTCACCCTTCGCGAATGACATCCGCTTCCTTGGCTTTGTCGAAGATGATGCGCTGCCAAACCTCTACCGTGCTGCCTCGTGCATGATTTATCCCTCATTGTTCGAGGGCTTTGGCCTGCCACCGGTCGAGGCGATGGCCTGCGGCACGCCGGTGATCAGTTCCATCTCCGGCTCGCTCGACGAGGTGGTGGCGAATGCGGCGCAAATCGTGAACCCTGAGGACGCCATCGACATCGCCGAGGCGATGCGCTTCATCGCCAGTTGCCCGGAACGCCGCGATCAGCTCGTGAAAGCGGGCCTCGAGAATGCCCGGCGCTTTGACTGGTCCCGCAACGCCTCGCAGGTCATGCAGACGTATTTGAACTGACCTCGTCAAATGAGCACCTTTCCCCCACCTGGGGGGATTGTCGGCATGGGCTGGTGAGAGCACTCTACCGGACCATGTCAGACCTCGCCGTCACTCCATCTGCTCCGAACCACCTGCGCCCGCGTGTCATGCGCCGCCGCACGCTGGCACGTCGCCGCGCGGAGGTGCTGCTCGATGTCGAGCCGGAGACCGGAACCACCACGAGCAGCTCTCCCGGCCTCGTTTTGCCCTTTGATCCGCTGCGGTTGATCGATGCCGTCGTGCGCCGCTGGTGGCTGATGCTCATCGCCGGTGCCGCACTGGCCGCGGGCATGTTTGTGGTGGGTTACAAACGATTCGAGACGCTCCACACCGCACGTGCGCAAATCATCAAGCAGGAGACCGCGTCCGCCTTCCGCCAGTCTGAATCGGGCGAGGCCTTCCGCCCGCGGGACATGACGATCCCCACGTTCATCAAGCTGATGCACAACGGCAATGTCGTCGAAGCGGCGGCTGCTCGACTCAAAGGCCGCTACGAGGAGCAGGTGATCCGCTCCGGTCTCATCATCGCTCCCGAGCGGAACACCGATGTCGTCTCGATCAGCATCACCTGCGATCGCACCCCCGAGGCATCCCTTGAGATCCTCCAGGCCTACACCGCCGAGGTGCTCACGCTCGCCCGCGAGCTGCAACGCGGCTCCGCCACCGAGATGCGCGAGTTTTTGAAGCAGCAAATCGACCGCACCGATGCCGACCTCGTCAAAGCGAACGAGGAAATCCTCGACTACGCGAAGCGTGAGCAGCTCATCGATGCTGAAAAGCAGATGGACGCCTGGCTCGGCGAGCTGGGAAATTTCACGCTGAAGTATGAGACGCTGAAACTCGACCACGAGACGCTCGATCTGCGCATTCAAGGCGTGGAAAAAGAGCTGGCGAAGGTGGATACGAATGCCGCACGGCTCGACACCGCCCGTCGTCAGGTCGCCGAGCTGGCGGTGCGATACACTGACGAGCATCCCACCATGATCGAGGCCCGTGAAAAGCTCGCCGCGATGGAGCAGCAGATGAAAAACTCCGGTCCGCGCATGGACGCACCGCCCAAGCCCGGCGAGAGCGCCGTGGCGGAGAGCCTTTACCTCGAACTCGTGCGCCTTCGTTCCGAGAAGAAGGTCATGCAGGAGCAGCTCGGCAAGCTCGACACCGTGCGTGCCGGCCTCAACGACCGTCTCGCCACCCTGCCGCGAAAGGCGATGGAATACGCCAACATCAAATCGAAGCAGCAATCGCTCAAAGCCTCACGCGACCTGCTCTCCAGCCGCCAGCGTGAAGCCGCGTTGTTCGAGGAAGAGGCGCAGGGCTACTTCAAGCTCTTTGCCATGGACCGCCCGCAGGATGTGCTCTCGGTGAAGCCGACGCAAAAGCTCGCTATGATCACCGGCGGTGGTTTCGCGGCAGGCGCGCCGCGGCGGCGGCATCGAGGAGGACGACGGCGCCGTCGAGGTAGGCTTGGGCGAAGACCGGCTGCACCGCTTCGACCTCGTCGGCCTTCTTGAGATAGGCGACGACCCGGCCCTGGGGGTGCTCGGCCAGCCAGGCGGCAACGTCGTCCCGGCCGATTTCTTGCAGGGGCCGCAGCAGCCGGCCGTAGTAGTGGTACTGGTCGTTGTAGGCGCTGGCGTGGGCCACCGGCACCCCGCCCTCTTCCAGGGCCTTGAGTTGGCGACCAAGGGGCGTCATGTCGAAGGCCGGCGCCAGGGGCCGCAACAGGGCGAGCAGGACGACTCCGACCAGGGCCGCGGAAATCACCGCCACCCGCGGCAGCGCCCCGTCACCGCGGGCGAAAAAGAGGCAGGCGGCGCCCAGGGCGATGAGA
>CALMTT010000652.1 GCA_937872615.1 uncultured Verrucomicrobiaceae bacterium
CGAAGTGTGCATCTACGGCTCGCTGGCCTTCCTCGGTGTTAGCTTCGCCCTGCGCAGTGATCGCGACCACTTTGCCTTCTTGATTCCGTTCGTGCGCTTTCGTCGTGAAGGCTCCGAAGGTGAGCCGGTGGTGCTCGATCTCAGCGTGGCCGGTGACAGCCGCGTGCTGCGCCTGCTCGGCACTGGTTTCCTCAGCGGAACGGTCGTGGTGCCGCGCTTCGTGCTCGATGAATTGCAACGCCAGTCCGAGTCCGAAGACCTCATCACCTCGCAAAAAGGAAAACGCGGCCTTGAGATGATGGAGAAGCTTCGCGGCCTGCCTGATGCACGTGTTTCCGTGCATGAAAATGCGGGTGGAGCCGAGTTGCCGGTCGATGCGCGATTGGTCTCGCTCGCTCGCGAGGTGAATGCCCGGCTGCTGACGAGTGATGAAGGCCTCGCCAAGGTGGCCCGTCTTCGCGGCATCACCGTGCTGAGCTTCCCTGAGCTCACGGCCGCGCTCACGGTCGAAATCGGCGTCGGTGACGAACTTACGCTCGCACTCACGAAGCCGGGCAAGGACAAGCATCAAGCCGTCGGCTACCTCGACAACGGCACGATGATCGTCGTGAATCAAGCCGCGGCCTTGCTGGGACAAACAGTGCAGGTCGTCGTTTGTGGCGCTCACACGACCTCGGCAGGCCGTTTGATCTTTGCGGAACTCAAAGCGAAGGCTTGAAGACCTCAGCGCTTCCTGCGCCGAATGGCCGCGAGTCCTGCCAAGGCGATTAAAAGCGCTGATTGCGGCTCTGGCACCACGGCGATGGCTTGAATGGCGGCCGCGTTGGTCGAGATACGGGATGCATACATGCTGGATGGATTGTCTGGTCCCACATCAGGGATGAGCGTCCAGCCTTGTCCGTCGGAACCCTGATACAAACCGCCACGATCAAACAGCGCTGCATTGAACTCAGAACCATCGCCGGTGGTGTTGTTTGTGTCGAACAAGCCATCCACGCTGTAATTGATGCCGGCGAGCTTCCAAAGGCCGCCATCATTCACAAACACCGCGCCGCCGGAGTCACCGACGGAGAGCGTGGCCTCCTCCGTCGTGTGGCCGGGGCCGCTCGCATCGAAACGGGCCACAAGCATGCTGCCGAGTGTGGGAATCGTTGTCACGGAACTCACAATGTTGCTGCCCCAGCGGGCCACGCCATCGCCGAGGTTGTGCTGCCATCCATGCAAGGTGCCTGAGACCATCACATCAGCCCCGCGCACGCCGCCGCGGCCCATTGTGACCATGTCGAGCCCCTGCTCTGAACTGCCGGTGTAGAGCGTGGCATAGCTGGGGAAGTATTCGTTGATCTTCAGGATGCGAAGATCCGTCCCCGCGATGTCCCAAAAGCCCGCGCCTCCGTTCGCCGAGGTGTCGATGGTGTAGGTCACATCCACGCCTCCATTGAAAAGGCCCGCGCTCACAAATGAACTTCCCTGCGTGCCCATGTGCTGCGCCGTGATGAAGTATTGCGGAGCGATCATCGTGCCGAGATACGAGCCGTAGTAGCCCTGATACTGCCAGCCTGAGTTCTCATAAGCTCCCGTGGGAGCGGAGATATTGTGCGAAGCATTGCCCGTGTCATAAAACAGCACCGCATGCGCTGGAGTGGCCAGACAAAGCATCAAAGTGAGCACCAGCATCACCTGCTGCGTGCAGCGGAAGGCGAGATGAAGGGTGTGCTTGGCATCGAACATGCGGAAAATGTCCCATACATGATCGTGTTTTCCATAACTTCTTGCTCTCGCCATGCTTCCATCACCCGAACAGCAGTAAGTTTTTCATCACGACTTCAGAGAGAACTCGACAGTCTCATCAAACACGATATGAACCGCCGCTCCGAGTCGCAAACATGAAAGCCCGTTGGTTACAGACCCTAGTCGCTTTCTGCCTGCCGCCCTTAGTTGGCGCTGGCGTGTGTGCCGCATTGATTGGCATGCTCAAGCAGAATGAACTGTTTACCTCTCCGGTGAATCTTCCCACGGCGGATGTCGCGCCCGCCGCCAAGAAACCGCTCAACCCGATTAGTGGTGAATTGCGTCCCGCGAAGTCCGTCGAGGCTGGTTTTCCGCCAGTGGCATCCATCAAGCCTCCGCAGACCGTGGAGATCAATTCTCTCAAAAAGCTCGAAGCGGTGCCGCCGCCGGCGATGCCCTCCACGAGTGCTCCAAAGGCTGCGGAGGCTCCCAAAGCTCTCGAAGACAAACCCGCGCCCCCCGTTGTTCCAGCCAAGCCTGTCTTTGTGAAGGCATCGAGCCTTCCCTATGAGCCGAAAAAGTGGCGACCGATCATTGATCCGGTGAGCGAGTTCTGGTCCACGCTCTGGCCACGCACCGATGCGCTGCCTGCGGTCTTCCAAGCCGTGTTGCTTCGTGATCCCGAGCATGTCGCCAAGCTTGTCGCGATGGGCTTCAATCCTTCGGAACGCACCCAATTTGGAGACACACCGCTATGCGCAGCGGTGCGAAGCGGGCAGGCAGACATGGTCCAGGTGCTCGCCATGTGCGGTGTTGATCTCAATGAACCCGGTCGCGAAAACCAAGCGCCAATTCTGGTAGCCTCCATGCGTCGGAACACGCCCGTGCTCGCTGCCCTTACGAGTCTCGGTGTGGATCCCAACACGCGATTCAAGAGCCCAATCACCAAAGAATTGATCGACCGCTGCACCATCAAAGACCTTCGCAATGCGATGGAAAGCGATCGCGGAGTCACGCCGCTCATCTGCTGTGCCTCTCGTGGTGATGTCGAAGGTGCTGTCGCGTTGATGAAGGCTGGTGCCAAGCCCGGCATGTGTACTTCTCGCTATCATCGCTATCCGATTAATTTCGCTGCCACGCAGGGCTACCTTTTCCTCATGCGCGTGCTCCTCGGCCGCGATCCGGATGCGGAGCCTGACACGCTCGTCACCGTCGATCTCTCCAGCCAGCGTGCCTGGGTCACAAAGAATGGCAAAGTCATCGCCAGCACCTCGGTTTCTACCGGTCGTGAAGGTTATCGCACACCCGCCGGTCGTTACGTTATCACCGACAAGCATCGTTCACATACCTCGACGCTTTATCACGTCGCGATGCCATGGTTCATGCGCTTGAACTGCAGTGCCATCGGCCTTCACAGCGGTTACGTCACCGGCCGCCCTGCCTCCCACGGGTGCATCCGCCTCCCCTACGACAAGGCCAAGCTCTTCTTCTCCCTCACCGGCGTCGGTGACGAGGTGGAGATCGTTCATTGAAGCTCAGGTTGTGTTCGCAGCGCGTGCAAAGAACATCTCACTTGAGTGATGAGCACGGCATTTCAGCGGAACCTGACTCCATTCGGCACGGACATTGAGCACATGGAATGGTTATCGTGCTGTGATATGTCGAATGTTACCCTTTCATCTGGCCGGGAGGCGGCAAGAAGGCGCAGGCGAGGCGGAGTTTCAGATCACGCATCGCGGTTTCGAGGTGCTGGCGGGTTTCGGCGAGCTCGGGTTCGAGGTCCGCATCGA
>CALMTT010000653.1 GCA_937872615.1 uncultured Verrucomicrobiaceae bacterium
CGGCAGCTCGAACTCAGCCACAAGTACCTCGATGACGGTCTCTCGACCGCGCCCTCAGACACCTACAATGTTTCGCTCGTCGTGCGCGACAACAACATGGATGCCAGCGGCCCGTACATAGCCCCGGTCCTTGTGAACGACCTGCCGCCGGTGCTCGCCGACGGCAAGATCGCGCAGAAGTCGCTCGATCCGGAAGGGCTCGAGCGCTACAGGCAGGGCCGCCGCCGCGTCATGCGCAGCTTCGTACGGGCCCGCGAGATCACCAAATCGAGCGCCGAGCACCTGAACAAGATCAACAAGCCGGGTTACGACTACGACTTCTTCGTCAAGAACAACGAGCTGCTGTTCCCCGGCTTCTAAGCCGCGACGCATTGAAATGAAACCGGGCCATCTCCTTGCGGGGATGGCCCGATTCTTTTGTGCAGCAGGACTACAGATGCCGCCGGTATCGTGGCGTTCGTGTGAAGTCTATTTCTTCCCGGACGGATGTGCGTCGGCCAGTATCTTCAGCAACGCGCGCCGATCCAGCTTGCTGCTCGACATCATCGGCAGCGAAGACCACTTCGGCGACATGGACTTCAAACTCTGCGGCACCACCGAAGGCGTCACCGGCTACCAGCTTGACCTCAAGCTCCCCGGCATCCCGCTTAGCATCCTTGAGGAAGCCATCGTGAAGGCCAAAGCCGGCCGCACCCAGGTCCTCAGCGCCATGGCCTCCGCCATCGCCGAGGTGAAGCCCCTCAGCCCCTACGCCCCGCGCATCGAGATCATCAAGATCAACCCAGACAAGATCGGCGAACTCATCGGCCCTGGCGGCAAGAACATCAAAGCCATCCAGGCCGAATCCGGCGCGGAAATCAGCATCGAGGACGACGGCACCGTCTTCATCTATGCCTCCCGCAAGGAAAGCCTCGAGCGCGCGGTCGAAATGGTCAGCGGCCAGTTCCAGGAGATCGAAGTCGGCAAGCTCTACACCGGCCGCGTCGTCAGCACGACGAACTTCGGTGCCTTCATGAACCTCGGCGGCAAGAAAGACGGCCTCATCCACATCAGCGAACTCGCTGACTTCCGCGTCAACAAGACCGAAGACGTGGTGAAGACCGGCGACATCGTCACCGCCAAGTGCATCGGCATCGATGACAAAGGCCGCATCAAGATGAGCCGCAAGGCCGCCATGAAGGAGAAAGACGCCGCCGCCGCTGGTGGTGAAGGCGCTCCTGCTGCTGACATCGGCTAAAAGTACCCCAGTTGCTCCGCAACTGGCCTCCACAGCCCCCAAACTCACGAAGAGGCCGCTTTCGAGCGGCCTCTTTTTCTATTCAGCTTTCACATCGTCTGTGCTACGAAAGGCATCGGTGTATGGAACAGGAATACGTCATCAACCATATCTCCGACCGCCTGAACCAGCTTTCGGATCGACTCAAGAGCCGTGAGCACAGCGCCACGGTGCTGGAAGGTGTCTGTCACAAGCTCTTCGATGCCTTGTTCGGCTGGAACCTCAACAATCTGAATCAGGAGCACTACAGCTTTGCCGCTGTGGACTTGGGAGACAAAGCGCAGCGCGTTGCCATTCAGATCACCGTTCAGGACGGATCTGGCAAAGCCACACACACGCTGCGGCAGATCGACTCAGCCGGACACCGGCAGCACTACAACCTCTTCATCTGCTTCTTCCTGGTCCCAAAGGCACCCGGCTGTCAAACCGCCGATCCACCCGACTTTCATCGCTGGGGCATTCGTGACCTGATTGAATGCATTCTGAAGCCTTTGCATGTTCCTGAATGGCTGAAACCTTTCGTGCCATCCACGCACCACAGCATCAACGTCGCAGTGCTTCAAAAAGCGCTCGTCGTATTGGAGGAGACCTTGGCTGACAGGCGTTTCGCTCCCCTGCCCCCGAAGCGCCTCGCCTACCACCTGCATCCCGATGCTCATGCGGGCTTCATCGGGCGCAAAGAGGTGCTCAAGGAACTCCGCACGGCGTTGAAGCTAGTGAAATATAATGTCAGCCAACAGGCCATGGCTGTGCATGCCGACGGCGGCGTGGGAAAGACCTCGCTTGCCATCCATCTTGGTGCGGACTTGTTCGCCAAGGAGACTTTCGACTATGTTCTATTCCTCGCCGCCACTACCCCGGATGCGATGCGGGGAGATCTGACCGCGCTCTGCACTGCGCAATACCTCAACCTCCCTGCGCAGGAGGCTCGTGAGGCTCAAAAGCAATACGAGGAGGTTCTATCTTTTTTGAGCAAGCCAGACGTATCCCGCCGCACCCTGCTTATTGTTGATGGAGCGGACGACGGGGAGTCACGCGCGGCCGTTAGCAACTTGCGCGGAGAGCTGCCCGGCTGTGCTTTTCTCATCACCTCTCGTCATGCGGATTGGGGCAAGGGCGTCAATGCGTTCCCGCTTGAACTCTTTACTGACGCCGAGGCCCGCGACTTTCTGCGCGACCGCTTGGAAAAGATCGCCGCTACCTCGGCCCAGCTACTCGACACCATCGCTCGCGAACTGGGCCATCTGCCACTCGCTCTCGAGATCGCCGCCAGCTACATCCGCCGCCAGCGCCTCCGCCCGCAAGACTGGCTGCAAGAATGGCAAAATGCCCCGGAGCCCACCTATGGGCACCACTGCAAGGATCACCTTCACTACCCACTGCCTCTTGGTCGTGTCTGGGATCAATCATTTGCCCGCCTTGGCGAAAGCGCCCGTAAGCTCCTCCACTGTTTGGCCTTTATAGCCCCCCGTCCTGCTGCCCTCCCGCTGGAGCCCTTTGAAAAGCTCCCGGAGTGGCCCACCCTCCGACAGGAACTCATTACCCTCGCTGATGCGTCTCTAATCCAGTGGGACAACACGGAGAAAAGCTTACTCATCCACCGATTGCTACAGACCTGCATCCGCCTGAACCTCGCTTTAGCGAAGCAGCGGGCTGCTCTATCCTCGGTGCTCGCCTCAATGCCTAAAACTCTGCCTGACCCAGATTTTGATGCAGAAGGCTGGAAGCTCTGGATTAAACTCCAACCTCATCTCGACTGTGTTCTCGGTGCACTAGATGACAAAACCATCACCCCGCGACAGAGCGAGGAGCTCGGGTTCACACTGAATAGATACGGCCGGTGGCTTTTCAACCATGCGCAGTACAGTTTGGCGGAACCGCACTATCTTCGTGCTTTGCGACTCGCAGAAACCACCTTCGGATCAAATCATCCGAATGTTGCTTCAATACTCAATAACATCGCTCAATTGCTGCAGGCCACAAATCGTCCCTTTGAGGCAGAACCGCTCTACCGCCGAGCCCTGTATATTGATGAGCTAAACTACGGACAAGAACATCCGGAAGCAGCCACGGTCCTGAATAATCTTGCGCAGGTTATGCATGCCACCAACCGACTCTTCGAGGCGGAGGAACCGATGCGCCGCGTGTTGAGCATTTATGAAAGGAATCACGGCCCGAATCATCCCAATGTGGCTGTAGCCCTGAATAACCTTGCGATGCTTCTCAAGGCGACCAATCGTTACTTCGAAGCAGAGTGTTGCATGCGGCGCGCCCTAGCCATTGACCAAGCTTGCTTTGGATCAAATCATCCGAGTGTGGCCACCGCGCTAAACAACCTGGCCACACTGCTTCAGGCCACGAACCATCACGCCGAGGCTGAGTATTGCTTGCGCGGTGCACTACGTATTGATGAAGACAGCTTCGGACCTGATCATCCTAATGTCGCCCGCGACCTCAACAACCTAGGTCTGTTGCTCAAGGCGGCCCAACGTTTCACTGAGGCTGAGGAGCTGATTCGCAAGGCGCTTAACATAAATGAAAGCAACTTTGGACTAAATGATCCAAAAGTAGCAGTCCATTTGAATAACCTCGCCCAAGTGTTCCTAGCAACAAACCGGCTCACCGATGCTGAAGAACTTTTTTGTCGTGCCCTGCGTATTGATGAAGACAGCTTCGGACCTGATCATCCACGAATTGCCACTCGGCTCAACAACTTGGCAATCCTGCTATCTATCTCCAATCGTTTCGCTGAAACCGTAGAACCTATGCGTCGTATGATGTTCATCTTCGCCCAGTTTACCGCCCAGACCGGCTACGAGCACCCACACTTGCGGTCGGCTTGCAGGAATTACATTAGTCTTGAGCAAAGACTCGTCCAACCAGTCCACGAAGCACGCCGCCGTCTCCGCTGCACCTTGGCGGAAGGCGGAATGACTCCAGACCAGATTGAGCAAGTGCTACAGTCGTGAAGTGAACTTGATTCACGACGATACTGTTCGTTTCTTCGTTAATTACTCTACCCGCGCGATCCGCATCTCGCCGTCGGCTTGTTTTTGGAGGGCGAAGAAATCCACGACGTTCCAGCCTTAGGACCGTTCGGGGATAGAGCGAAAAATGCACGCAGGTGCCTTGCAACTCCAAACCGGGGCTTGGCCGGTCTAGAGGCTGGTGAGACCTTTGGATTGGAGAGCACCCAGCACCTGCTGGACGGCCTCATCGAGGGTGATGGCGGAGTTGTCGATGATCGTGGCGCCTTCGGGGATCACGAGGGGGCTCGATTTGCGGGCTTTGTCGATCCGGTCGCGTTCAGCGAGGTTGTCGGCCTGACCTTGAGCACGGCGGCGGGCGCTGCGGACCTCTTCGGAGGCGTCGATGTAGATCTTGTAGGGACTGTCGGGGAAGACGACGCTGCCGATGTCACGCCCTTCCATCACGAGCGATCCGAGACGAATGAGCGCACGCTGATCGGCGACGAGGCGCGTGCGGACTTCCGGCACGCGGGCGACGAGGGAGACGGCGGCGTTGACGGCATCGCTGTTGAGCTGATCGCCGCTCAAATCATGGCCGTCGAGGCGGACGTGGGTTTGTCCATCACTGACGGGGCATTCAAAAACGATGGAAGGAAGCACGGCGACGACGGCTGTGGTGTCATTTGGATCGATGCCGCGGTTCAGCACCGCCCAAGTGAAGGCGCGATACATGTTTCCGGTGCCCACGAAGGTGTAGCCTAGCTTCTTCGCGACGAGTTTCGCGATGCTGCTTTTGCCGGAAGCGGCGGGACCATCGATGGTGATGACTGCGGACATGCCGAGAGGATCAAAGATTAGTGCGGCGGGATGCGGGAGATCGTCGGAATCGGGCGGGCGGCGGTGTCGCCATGCAGGAAGAGGTCGAGGTGATGCTCAAAGCCTGGGTAGCTGGTGCCGATGCACTCGGTGCCTTCGATGGTCGTGGTGCCCTCGGCATACATGCCGGCGATGGCGAAGGCCATGGCGATGCGGTGATCGCCAAAGCAGGGCAGCGTGGCACCCTGCAATTTGGCGCCGCCTTCGATCTCCATGCCGTCCGGACGCTCGGTGACCTTCACGCCCATGAGGCGGAGGTTGTGCGCGACAGCAGCGATGCGGTCGGTTTCCTTCACGCGAAGCTCCTCGGCATCACGGATGAGCGTGTTGCCACGGGCGAGAGCACCGGCGACGGCGAGGATCGGCAGCTCGTCGATGACATTCGGGATCTCGGCACCGCCGATGACGGTGGCGTTCAGTTCGCCGCCTTTGACGACGATGTTCCCACGCGGCTCGCCATCGGATTGGATCTCCGAGTGAGTGACCTGCGCCCCCATGCGCAGCAGCACATTAAGAATGCCGGTGCGGGTGGGATTGAGGCCGACGTTCTTGATGATGATCTGCGAGCCGGGCGAGGCAGCCACGGCGACCATCCAGAAGGCAGCGCTGGAGATGTCACCCGGCACGACGATGTCACGAGCCTGCGGTTCCTGCGGTCCGTAAACACTCACCGCATCTTCTTCGCGCAGCCATTTGATGCCGAAGTGGCTGAACAGGCGCTCGGTGTGGTTTCGCGTGGCCACCGGCTCGACGACGGTGGTCTTGCCCTGTGCGAAAAGACCGGCGAGCAGCACGGCGCTCTTCACCTGTGCACTGGCGACGGGCAGTTTGTAATACATCGGCTTCAAGTTGCCGCCGGTGACCTTCAGCGGGGCGCAGATCTTCTCGCCCTGCCCTTCGACACGAGCCCCCATCTGGCCGAGCGGATCAGCGACGCGTTTCATCGGACGCTTTGACAGCGAAGGATCGCCAAACAGCTCGGTGGTGAAAGGTTGACCAGCGAGGATGCCGCAAAGCAGACGTGTGGTGGTGCCGGAATTGCCGCAATCAATCGGATGCGAGGGAACTTGGAGCTTCGAGCCCTTGCCGGTGATGGCGAGTTTCACAAGGCCAACGCCTTCGACCTCTTCGAGCGGCTGCACTTCGGCGCCGAGAGCTTGCATGGCCTTCACGGTGCAGAGGCAATCTTCGCTGGGCAGGAAGCCGTCGATGACGGTGGTGCCTTTGGCGAGGCCGGCAAACATGGCGGCGCGGTGCGAGATGCTTTTGTCGCCCGGGACGGTGATCTCGGCGGGGATGCTCTTAAGCTTGCGTGATTTCAGGGTGGCCATGCGAGGTAAAACCGCCGGGTTGGGGGAAAGGCGGTCTGGTTCATGGCGCATGCCCGCGGGCATTTCAACCGGCTTGCAGACTCATGTTTCCGCCCAAGAAGTGCGCGGCTCCGGCGTTTCGGCAGCCAACCCGCCCATGAAAGCCCTTTTCCTCCTCGTCGCGTCGCTCCTTCCGCTGCTGTCGTTTGCCGCGGAACCGTCGGCGAGCCAGTTCGGGACGAAGAACTACGTGGAATACATTCCGGGCGATTTGCAGCTGATTCTGTGCTCGCCGCATGGTGGTGATTTGAAGCCCGATGAGATCCCGAACCGTCGCTTTGGTGTCACGGGAGCGGACACGAACACGCAGCAGCTCACGAACGCCGTGGCGGAGGAAATCGCCAAACTGGGTGGTCATCGCCCGCATTTGATCCTGAGCCATCTGCACCGCAGCAAGCTCGATCCGAATCGCGAGGTCGGTGAGGCAGCGCAGGGCAATGCGGAGGCCATCAAGGCCTGGGAAGAGTATCACCAGTTCATCGAAAAGGCCCGCGAGGCAGTGGTGAAGCAGCATGGCCAGGCCTTTCTGATCGACATGCATGGTCAAAGCCATCCCGGTGAGCGGGTGGAGCTGGGTTATCTGCACAAGCCGGATGAACTGGACCAACCGTCGGAGAAGCTCAATGCGCCGGAGTTTGTGGCACAGGGCAGTCTGGTGCACCTGATGAAGCAGTCGAAGCTGCCTTACGTGGAGCTTCTGCATGGCCAAGCGAGCTTTGGAGCCCTGCTGGAGGCCAAAGGGTATCGCGCGACGCCGAGCCCGCGACTGCCGGTGCCTGACCAGCCTTACTTCAGTGGCGGTTACACGATCGTCCGGCACTGCAAGGCTCCGACGACCGGTTTTCAGCTCGAAGCGAACCGCATCCGCCTGCGCGACACGGAGGCCAATCGCCGCCAGTTCGCCCAAACGCTCGCCAGCGTGCTCGAAGCGTATCTGCGCGAGCATCTGGGCATCGCGCTGAAATGATTCAGCGGCCTTTGCGCAGTTCCAAATGCCCCTGCCAGCCGAAGTGGCAGCGGAAGTCGAGCGTGTGGCTCATCTTCTCAAACGCATCGACATGCCAGTCGGGATTGTTTGAGCTCACGCGGATGTCATCGGGCTGAAAGGCGACGAGCGGCAGCTCTTTGAGCGTGAAGGCTCCGGCGAGCAGACGCGTCTTCCGCCAGTCAAAGCCCATCAGCCGGGCACTCACGCAATCGACCGCGACCGGATGCGTGCCCGCAAGCACGACGCCGCAGGGCTTTGGATCGCAGGCCATCGGTCCATCGCCCTCGCCAGCGATGAGGCCATCGACGAGGATGAGCTGGCGCTGGGGCTTCACCCGCGGCTTTGCATCGCCATCGAAATAGCTGAAGCACTTGTGCAGATCGAGGATCATGCGCCACGCGGTGTCGTTGCCATGCCAGTTGCCGGAGCGGACGACATTTTGCGTGTCGCCAAAGATGAGGCGGCCGAGCTTTTTCAGCGGCACGAAGAGCCAGGAGAGGAAGTGACGGCCAAAGAGGATCTTTTTGGCGTTTCGCATCAAAATGCCCTCGAGTGCCCGCTTTGAGCTCGACTCGGCAAATTGATCACCACCCTCCGCCGGAGTGCCCTCGGTATGCCGCGGGAGCCAGTTCGTGCGCGGTGTGGTGCCGACGAGGTTTTTCAAAGCGACGGTGAGGCCGACTTTTTTATGGGTTTTGAGCTTCGGCAGGTTGATGAGCACATCCGCGGCCATCGGTGTGCGGCAAATGCGGTATTCGTGATACGGATCGGTGTGCTGGCGGTTCGTCGTGGCGAAATCGTAGGAGGCTCCGTAGAGCTTGCCGAGGCCGGGGAAGCCGAAGAACTCGCTCTTTTCATCCAAATGCACGTCCACCGCTCCGGCGGGATCGCTCGGCAGTTCGCGTTTCGAGACCGTGACGCCATCGACGACCTTCCATTCCTCGCAGCGCATGTCGAAGAGCGTGAAGGTCACGCCCGGGAAGTCGCGCCGGCATTCCTCGATCAGATCATCGAGCCGGTGGAGGCGGCGGATCGTATCAAAAGACGAATCGCTCTGCGGCGCATCGCAAAGGGTCACGCGACCCGTTCCGCGGAGCTGTCGGGCGGCCCAGCGGGCCACCTCGCGGACAAAGGCCGGATGCGTGATCACCGCCAGCCAGCTCGCTTCGTCGTGCGGGGTGCGGGTGTCGTGCTCTTTGACCCAGTTCGGCTTGATCACGACATGCTCGCCGGGCTGGATGAAGTCCGCCGGGAGGTCGATGGCGGCGATGGCGGCCTCGATTTGCCCGCGGAGCAGCGCCTCATCCTCATACGCGGGCTGGCCGCGGATGACGGAGACGTGAGGAGATCCAAAGGCAGAAGGTGAGAGCATCGGCTCATTTTTATCTTTTATCTTTCATCCTTCACCTTTTATTCCAGTCCTCGTGTTTCGTTTCCTCCGTCGCCTGATCCTTCTCGTGATCGCCAGCTTCGTGCTGGCGGTGGCGGTGTATTCGAGCACGGACTCCTTCAGCCAGCGCTGGCGGGGCTTTGTGACGGGAGAATTGGCCAAGCATGGCGTGTTCCTCGATTTCGAGCGGCTTACGATCAGCCCCTTTGGCGGCCTCGTGGCCAAGGAAGTGCGTCTTTTTAATGACAGCACACGGGCCAATGAGATCGCCAAGGTGGACCGGCTGAATGTGTCCGTCGATCTCGCCCTGCTCATGGAAGGGCAGGTGAGCGTGGAATCGCTCGAACTCGTCCACGCGGGCATCGCGTTGCCTGTCGATCCCGAGTTGCCGGAGCTCACGGTGATTGAATTGAAGGACTTCAACGCGAAGGCGGTGCTGAATGGCAACCAAGTCGAGATCCGCCAGGCCGAGGGCGTGCTCTCCGGCATCCGCGTGGACATCCGCGGCGTGCTCACGCTGCCCAAACCGGACGACAAACCGGAAAAGTCCCGCCAAAGCGCCATGGATCGTCTCAGCATGATGCGTGATCACCGCGTGCAGATCCAAAACGGGCTCGACTGGCTGGCGCGATTCCAATCGCCGGTGAAGCCGCTTATCAGCCTCGAAGTCAGTGGTGATCTGAACAAGCCGCAGGAGATCAAGGCAGACCTTTCGTTCCGTGCATCGAACCTGCGCTTTGAAGACTACACATGGACGGAATGGAGCGTGGATGCGGAATACGACGGGGGCTTGATCGATGTGAAGCGGCTGCATTTGAGCGATCACCTCGGCAGCATCGAGGCCACGGCCACCTGGCGTGTCGGGGCGGACAGTGCTCGCTTTCGCCTGAGCTCAAGTGCGGACATCCCGGCGCTGGCGCGGACCTTTTTCGATGTCGATGGTCTGCGCGAGGCGGTCTTTTACGAACCGCCGCAGCTCGCGCTGGAGGGCTTTTGGTATCCGGGCCGGAACAAGGGAAAGCCGAAGGAGGAGCAGGTCTTCGCGGCGGAGGTCACGGGCAGGCTCGATTGCAAGCGCTTCGGCAGCCGAGGTGCCATTTTCGAGGGCTTGAGCGCCAGCATCGGCGTGAATCAGGATGGTTTTTATGTGCGTGATGCTGTTTTGAAACACAAGACCGGCCAGGTGCTGCTGCAGCTCATGCAGCACCGCACGCAGGGCGTGAAGTATGACGCCATCCTGCGCATGGACCCGAATGTGCTGCTGCCTTTCGTGCTGCGTGAAAAGACCCGCGATGTCATCCGGCGCTTCCAGTTCGATGAGAAGTCTCACATCGACGTGCGTGTGTCCGGCGAGGGGCCTTCGTTCGTGCTGCAAGACGGCGTGAACTCCGGCCACGGCGTGCTGCGCAACTTTCACTATAACGGCGTTTACCTCGAGCAGATGGAGGCGGATCTGGCCTTCCAGGGCTTCTTCCAAAACTTCCGCAACGTGCGCATCAAGCATCCTGCCGGGCCTGCGATGGCGGACGATGTGTTCCTCAACGACGAGGAAAAGTGGGTGCGCCTGACGAATGTGCAGGCGGCGACGGACACGGCAGACCTCTTGCGCTGCTTTGCGTCCAAAACCGCTGCGCACATCGAGAAATACCGACTCACGCACGGCACGGAGGTGAAGGTGAATGGCACGATCGGCATCCGCGATCCGAAGTTCAACGACTACGCGGTGACCTTCCGCAAACCGGACGGCACCGGTCATTACGAGTTGTTCGGCGAAGACCACACCATCCATGCGCCGGACGGGGAGGTGAAGATCAAGAACAGCATTTTGAGCTTCGACGTGAAGGGGCGCCTCTACGAGCGATCGCTGCGTGCGGTGGGGCAGACCGACCTCACGCCCGAGGTGAAGGACTATCGAGTGGATGTGACGGCCGGACTTTTCCCGTATGAAGTCTTCAGCAAGCGTCTGCCATTCACTGGCGTGACCGCCGCGGTGCGCACGAAGGGCAGTGATGTGAGCTTTGACATCAAGGCGAACGTCCTCGGCGGCGGCATGACACTGAAAGGCAAACTCGACACCTCCCGCGAGCCGAATCCGTATGCCGGCGAGCTGCGGCTGGATGCGGTGAGCTTCCGCCAGTTTGCCCAAACCTACTCCAAACAGGACGACACGAGCGAGGGCGACCTTAGCGGGCATTTGAAGTTCACCGGGCGCATGAACGACTGGAAGGCGCTGAAGGGAAATGGCGTCATCATCATCGTGAATGGCAACCTGATGTCCGTCCCGATCCTCGGGCCGCTGACGCCGCTGCTCGGCGCGGTGCTGCCCAAGCCCATCGCGGGCTACAACATTGCGAAAGAGGCTTCGTGCAATTTCACCGTCGCGGATGGTTTTGTGACCACCAACGACCTCGTGGCCCTCACCACGAGCTTTCGCATCACATCGCGAGGCAGTGTGAACATCATCCGCGACGAGATCGACTTCGACGCGGAGGTGCGAGTGCGCGGTCTGCTGGCGATTCCGACGTTTTTGCTGAGCGAACTGCTCGGCTACCGCGGAACGGGCACCGTCGCGAACACCAAATGGTCGCCCAAGCTGCTTGGCGGCGGCGGTCGCGAGGTCGCGCCGCCGCAAGAACCTCCGAAGAAGCGCTCGTTGTTTGGTAATTGAGCCTCAATAAAGCTCCACCGGCGACCTCTTGCCGTCTTCGACGCTGAGTTTTTTCGCGGATTCCTCGCCGAGGGTATCGACGCGGAGCTGCCAGATGTCGCGATTGATGGCGGCGAAGCGGTCGAGGTCGAACTTGTCGGGAGCCACGAGGCGCTTTTTGGTCTTCTCGATGCGGACGAGGGCGTCGTGAAGCGCGGGTTCTTCGACACCTTCGAGATGTTGGCGGGCCAGTTCGACCATTTCGACGCGGTGGCAGATCATGACGAGGTCATTTCCAGCGCGAACGGCTTCTTGAATGGCCTGCTCGAAGGTCACCTCATTCAAAATCGCGCCCATGTCGAGGTCGTCGGTCATGGCGAGGCCGTCGAAGGCGTATTGATGACGGAGGAGCTTCGTGACGATGTTATAAGAGAGGCTCGCGGGCCAGCGACCGCGGTCGGGATCGTAGGCAGTGTAGTTGCTGTGGCAGGTCATCACGCTGTCGAGCTCCGGCAGCAGCGCGGAGTAGGGCAGCAGTTCACTCTTCTCCATCTCTTCGCGGCTTTTCGTGATGACCGGCAGGAATTCATGCGGATCGCATTCGGCGGGGCCGTAGCCGGGAAAGTGCTTGCCGCAGCTCAGGATGCCTTCCTTGCGCAGGGCGCGGTTGAAGAGTCCGGCGTTCGTGATGACCTGCTGCGGATCTTTGCCATAGGTGCGCCCCTTCAAAGAATTGTCCGCCGCGTCGTCGTAGCTGATGTCGAGCACGGGGCAGAGGTCGAGATTGAAGCCGAACTGCCGCAAAACTTGTCCGGTGAGCTTGCCGTGGCGCTTGATGAGTTCGGGATCGCCTTTGTCGCGCAGCGATTGCGCATTCGGCGGCTCCTCGCCGATCAAACGAAGTCGCGAAACGCGTCCGCCTTCCTGGTCGATGGTAATAAAAGGCTCGATGTCAGAGAGGTCGCGCAGGTCATCGATGAGTTTGCGGAGCTGGGTGGGGCTTTGGATGTTCCGGCCGAACAAAATGAAGCCGCCGGGCTGGAGTTTTTTGAGGCGGGCGGCGGTTTCGGCGTCGAGTTCGGCGCCGGGGACGCCCATGAGAAGGAGCTGGCCGAGGAGGTGGGAGGAGGGCATGGCAGGTGGTTGGTGAGGGGCTTTGGGGAATTTTGGAGCCTATTTGGCTCAATTTGAAAGACTGTTCAGATGCCTAGTGATCGGGTGAAATGCTGGTTTTTCCGGCCGGAGGGGTGTCAAGGCTCGTTTTGCTAAAAGATTGATAAAAAGCGAGGGGTTGAGGCTCTCAAATGTGCGACTCAGGGCTTCTTTTTGGAAAACAAGGCCGCGGCGGTTGACGGCGGGGGCAAAAGTTTTTAATCTCCGGGCGTCCCTGAGGGCAACCTCGAGACCACGTTTGCAGCTCTCCTCAGCTCCGCATTTCGTGCCGCGTATCCTCAATAGTTGTTGGTTGCTGGATCGCAACGGAACCCTCCGGTGGAAACACCGGAGGGTTCTTTGTTTCAAGAAAGGAAGCTCACTCAGTCGAATGCAAAGATCGTTGTGCATGACTCTGTGAACAGATTGTGAGTTGGTTGTGGATGACTCGCTCAACTCTCGCCGAGCTGCTTCGCCCACTCGATGGCTCGCAGCATGCCGGTGGCCTTGTTCACCGTCTCGCGATACTCATACGCCGGATCGGAATCGGCGACGACACCCGCGCCGGCCTGGACGTAAGCTTTGCCATCCTTCACCACGCAGGTGCGCAGCGCGATGCAGCTATCGAGATTCCCATCGAAGCCGAAATAGCCGACCGCGCCGGCATAGGCGCAGCGCTTGCTCTTCTCGCACTCGTTGATGATTTCCATGGCGCGAACCTTGGGCGAGCCGCTGACGGTTCCGGCTGGGAAAGTGGCGCGCATCACATCATAGGCGGATTTGTCAGGGCGGAGGCGGCCATCGACATTCGAGACGATGTGCATGACGTGCGAGTAGCGCTCGATGACCATCAGATCGCTCACGCGCACGCTGCCATACTCGGCCACGCGGCCGACATCGTTGCGGGCGAGATCGACGAGCATGATGTGCTCGGCGCGTTCTTTGGGATCGTGGAGCAGCTCATCGGCCAGCGCATCGTCCTCGGCCTGCGTTTTGCCCCTCCAGCGCGTGCCGGCGATGGGACGGATGTCGATTCGGCCGTCCATGCACTTCACATGCACCTCCGGCGAGCTGCCGACGAGCGCGAAGCCCTGCGGGAAGTCCATGCAGAACATATAGGGGCTGGGATTCACATGCCGCAGCGCACGGAAAAGATCGATCGTGCTGCCGCTGTAAGCCGTCTCGAAGCGCTGCGAGGGCACGCCTTGGAAAATGTCGCCCGCGGCGATGTAGTCCTTCATCTTGAGGACCATGCCCTCGTATTCCTCGCGGGTGGTGTTGCCCGTCGGCGTGGGAAGTTGCTCCTTGGTCAGCGGCGCGAAGGCCTGCAGCGGCTTCGCGGCGAGAGGACGCTCGAGCTTGCTCATCACAGCCAAAATCTGCGCCTTGGCCCATTCGTAGGCCGCTTCGAGGTTCGCGTGCTCATCGGTGTGCACGTTCGCGATGATCGACAGACGGCGCGTGCGATGGTCAAAGACCAAAACGGTGTCCGTGACCATGAAAACCATGTCCGGCAGGCCAAGTTCATCCTTCGGCGGCGGTGACAGCGTCGGCTCAAAGAAGCGCACCATGTCGTAGGCCAGGTAACCGACCGCGCCGCCATGGAAAACCGGCAGCGCCGGCGAATCATGCGGACGGAAGGGCTTCATCAGCGCCTCGAGTTCCGTCAGCGGATCGCTTTTGGTGGTGAACGAACGTTTCTGGCCACGCTCCTCGATTTCGATCTCCTTGCCGCGAGCGGTGAAAATGATGCGTGGTGAGCTGCCGAGCAGCGAGTAGCGTCCCGAGTGCTGCGTGAGCTCCGCGGACTCCAGCAGGAAGGCGCAGCGGCCATCGTGGATCTTTTGGAAGGCCGAGAGCGGCGTTTCGTAATCGGCGGTCAATTCGGCAACGACCGGCACAAGGCTGCCCTTTTCCGCGAGTGACTGGAAGGTGGAAAAATCGGGCTGAAGATGAAGCTGGGGCATGAGCGGGCGGATTCTGGACGCGAAATGAGAAACTGGCAATGGCGCAAGCAGGCACCGGATTGCTGCAGGCCAGGTCGATGACCTGGCCACATCGCCACCTCAAAGAGGCGGCCTACATCACGCGAGGTGCTTGCCGAGCATGAAGTCGAGGTTTCGCTCCACGATCTCGCCCATGCTCTGGCAGGAGTCGAACAGGTGCGTCTGATGATAATCACCCAGCTCGGCGCGGAGCTGCACCACCTTCTCGAAAGGCTCCACCGCGTTCTTTTTCATGCAGTTGATCAGCGCCGCGATGCGCTGGTGCTCGGACAGGTAGCGGCGGGAGATCAGGCTGCGCTCCTCCTCCTGATACTGCTTCATGGTGGGGAAGTTCAGGCAGGCGGAGCAGAGCTGGACGATGGGATTGTTCTCCTTGAAGAACTGCGGCAGGTAGAGGCTCTTCCGCCCCTCGTAGCTCTGCTGGTCAAAGTCGATCGCCCGCACGCGATACTGCACCTCCTCAAAGTCAGGCGTCATATCAATGACGTAGTTGTAGCTGCGCATGTCCCCCAGCAGGCGGATGAAGCAGCGCTCGCTGAACTTCACGAACTCCTTCGCGATGCGCACGCGGTTCAAATCCGGTCGGTGCATGTAGTCCCGCATGAAAACATCCCCCGGAATGCCGGCGATGTGCTCCTCCACCAGCGTGCCGCCGCGATGCATGAGGTAGTTGATGCGGTTCGGCGAGAGCAGGTGCTCGAGTTCGAGACCATACACACGCGAGGCATCGGCCGTCTTGACGTAAAAGTGGTCGTAGTTGTCGTTGTATTGGTTCACCACCCGCACGCGGAAGGGGCGGGAGTTGCCGAACTCGCAGTAGTCCACGCGCTCGACAAACAGATGCGGCACCGCGTGGTAGTCGCCCGTGCGCAGGAGGGAGTAGATGCTCGTCAGCTTCGGATAAATCTCCTGCTGCACCTCGCGGGGGTAGAGCACGCTGCTCCAGTAGGTCGCGTTTCCTTCTTTGTCGTATAGTGGGTAGCTCTCGGAGAAGTTTCGCAGGTCGTTGTAAGTCGTCGGCAGGGCATCGCAGCGGCCAAACTGGTCGAGATACTCGATCAACTCGTCGGTGACGGTGATGAAGTTCTTCCGGCGGGTGATTTCGATCATGAGGGATGGCGAAACAGCAGGTCCGATGCCCTTCGGCGGCCTTTTTGCTACTCGATGAGGTAAAGAATGCGCCCGCAGGAATCGCAGTGCGTGAGTCCCGCGGCCTGTTTGAGGGATTGGATGGTGCTGCTGACCACTTTCACATGGCAGCCGCGGCAGACACCGGCTTCCACCGCCACGACCGCATCACCCTTTTTATTGAAGATGCGGGTGTAAAGCTCCAGCGCATCGGGATCGACCGGTTCGGCCAGTTTCTTCCGATCCACCTGCAAATCCGCCACGCGGGCCTGGATGCCTGCCGCACGCTCATCGAGCGCCTTCAGCTCCACATCCACGCGGGCCTGTGTCTCCGCCAGTTTGCCCTGCGCCACCTTCAGCGCCGCCTTCGCGGCTTCGAGGGCCTCCATCTGCTCGAGTTCGGTGTCTTCGAGAGCGGAGACATCGGTTTGGTAGCGTTTGATCTCTGTCCCGAGAGCGGTGAACTCATCGTTCTTCCGCGTTTCGAATTGCTGGTCCTGGAGTCGCTTGATGCTGGTTTTGCGCGTCTGGATGTCGAGCTCGATGCTTTTGATCTTCACTTCGATCTCCTTCATTGTCTGCGTGGCCTTTTCGACCGCGCTTTGATCGCCTGCGAGCTGCGTTTTCGCCCGCGTTTGCTGGAGCGGGATGTCTTTGAGTTCTTTTTGGAACTTCAGGAGGCGCTGGTCGCGTTCCTGGACTTGGAGGAGTTGGGTGAGCACTTCGAGCATGTGGCCGCCATCTTGGCGGGGCAGGGGAGAACTTCCAAGCTCAAAGTTCAGCCCAGACGCTCACGTTTGGCCTTCAGCGCCTTCTCCACTTCATCGAGCGGCAGGGTGTTGATCACATCCTCGCGGCGCAGCCAGCCTTTGCGGGCGGCACGAATGCCAAAGATGACGTCCTTCAGCCCGTGCGTGCTGTGCGCATCCGGGTTGATGCTGCACTTCACGCCCTTCTCGCGGGCCAGCTTCCACCAGCGCCAGTCCATGTCGAGGCGCCAGCCGCTGGCATTCAGCTCAATGATCGTGCCGGTGGCCGCCGCGGCATCGAGAATGGCGGGCACATCGACGGCATACGACGGCCGCTGGAGCAGCAAACGGCCCGTCAGGTGCCCGATCATCGTGATGTAAGGATTCTCGATGGCTTTGATGATGCGCTTCGTCATCTCGGCCTCCGGCAGGTTGAAGACGTTGTGCACGCTGGCCACGGCGTAATCGAGCTGCGCGAGAATCTCGTCCGGAAAGTCCAGCGAGCCGTCTTTGAGGATGTCCACCTCGCTGCCGGTGAAGATGCGGAAGCCTTCGAACTCCGCGTTCAGCTCGCGAATCTCAGCGATCTGCGCCAGCAGCCGTTTTTCATCGAGTCCGTTGGCTTGGAAGGATGCCTTGCTGTGGTCGGCGATGCCAAAATACTGCATGCCGAGGTCATGAGCGGCCTCCGCCATCTCACGCAGCGTGGCGCGACCGTCGCTGTAGGTGCTGTGATTGTGGAAAACGCCACGCAGGTTCTCCAATTCGATCAGCCTCGGCAGTTTGCCATGCTCCGCGGCTTCGATTTCACCGGTGTTTTCGCGCAGTTCGGGCTCGATGTAATCGAGACCGAGCGTGCGGTAGATGTCGCGCTCGTCCTCAACCTCCGGCACGTTCACGCCGTCCTTCGTCGGTGTGAAGCCGTATTCATTCAGCGAGAGACCATGATCGAGCGCCCGGCCGCGAATGGCCACGTTGTGCTCCTTGCTGCCGGTGAAGTAAGCCAGCGCGAAGGGGAATTCCGCGCTCGAAACCGCTCGTAGATCGCACTGCAGGCCGTCCTGCACAT
>CALMTT010000654.1 GCA_937872615.1 uncultured Verrucomicrobiaceae bacterium
CGGCAGCGGCGTGTGGGGCGCGATACCCATGCCGCCGCAAAGCCTCGCCGAGGCCTTTGATGCCTGCGAGCTGGTTTTCCGCCGCCAGTTTCATGATGTCGCCGCTGAAACTCTCCACAATTTCCGCCCCGGTGCGGTAGGCCCTTGTCTTGAAGGGATTTTCACCCTTCAATTCGAGCAGCGTGGCGATGCGTTCAAAGATGGCGGCGGCGTCCTGGCGGGTCATGAGATGGCCAGTCAAGGCTCCGCCGTCCCGATGGTCAAGGAAGGATCAAGGTTTGTCGTGCAAACCGGGGCGCTTCGGCCGTTAATGCAGCTCTCTTTTTTGCCATGTCCTTCCGCGCCTTCATTCTGTCACTTCTGTCCTTTGGGTCCTTTCTGTCCCTTCCGGCCGCCGACTTCCCCACCATCTACGACACCGAAAAAGGCGCGCCCATGTCCGCCGAGGAGGCCGCAGCCAGCATGGAGCTGCCACCGGGCTTTAAGTGCGTCGTCTTTGCCGCGGAGCCGGATGTGCGCCAGCCCATCGGCATGGCGTGGGATGCGAAAGGCCGCCTGTGGGTCGCGGAAAACTACACTTTTGCAGAGAATCCCATCCGCTGGGACACGAAGCTGCGGGACCGCCTCATCATCCTCGAAGACAAGGACGGCGATGGCAAACACGACGGCCGGAAGGTCTTCTGGGAAGGCGGCAGCTACCTCACCAGCGTGGAGACCGGCTACGGCGGCGCTTGGGTGCTGCACAATGGCACGCTCAGCTTCATCGCCGATAAAAACGGCGACGACACACCCGATGGAGAGCCCGAGGTGCTGCTCGATGGCTTCAATGTGAAGACCATCGGCCACAACATCGTCAACGGCCTGCGCTGGGGCCCGGACGGCTGGCTTTACGGCCGCCACGGCATCACCGATACCTCCGCCGTCGGCGCACCCGGCACGCCGCTGGAAAAGCGCACGAAGATCAACTGCGGCATCTGGCGCTTTCATCCCACGCGAAAGGTTTTTGAAGTCGTCTGCCACGGCGGCACGAACTCCTGGGGCCACGATTGGAATGCCGAAGGCGAGCTCTTCTGGATCAACACCGTCATCGGCCACCTCTGGCACGGGATTCCCGGCGCCTACTACCGCCGCATGTTCGGCACGCACCTCAATCCGCACGTCTATGAAGTCATCGAGCAGACCGCCGACCACTTTCACTGGGATGCCGGTGCCGAAACCTGGAGCGACATCCGCAAGCTCGGCGTCACTGGCAAGACCGACCAGCTCGGCGGCGGCCACGCCCACGTCGGCATGCTCATCTATCAAGGCGGCCTCTGGCCGGAGAAATACCACGGCGCCGTCCTCACCTGCAACCTGCACGGCAACCGCATCAACATGGACACCCTCCACCGCGAAGGCTGCGGCTACGTCGGCAAGCACGCGCCTGATTTCATGAAGGCCAAAGACAAATGGTTCCGCGGCATCGACCTCCTCACCGGCCCCGACGGCAACGTCTTCGTCGCCGACTGGAGCGACAGCGGCGAATGCCACGACAACGACGGCGTGCATCGCAGCAGCGGGCGGATTTACAAGATCGTGTATGGAGAGCCGAAGAAGATTAAGCCGTTTGATCTGGTGAAAGCGGGTGATGATGCTCTCGATCTTGTAGTTGCTCACAAAGGGAACAATTGGTGGGGAAGAATGCTGGCATTGGCATTTGCAGAAAGAGGAGTTTTTGACACACCTCCTCCAAACGAGCTTCTGGGCTCAACGAATGAACACTTCACGGCCAAAGCGATCGATTTGCTAGGTGATCGTGTAACAACCGAGCATCTGGCATACGCAACCTCTGGCATTGTGCGTCTCCACCTCGCCTCCGCTCTCCAGCGTCTCCCGCTCTCCGCCCGCTGGCCCATCGCCACCGCGCTCGCGAAGCACGCCGAAGACGCCAACGACCGTCAGCAGCCGCTCATGATCTGGTATGGCATCGAGCCAGCAGTGGCGGCAGAGCCGATGAAGGGCGTGGAGCTCATCCGCGAGGCGAAAATCCCCACCGTGCGCCGCCTCGTCGCCCGCCGCATCGCCGAGATGATCGAGGACAAGCCCGAGGCCGTCGATGCGCTTGTGGCGCTGATGACCGAGCGTGCCGACGTGCGCGAGGATGTGCTCGCAGGAATGGCAGCTGGATTGGACGGCTTCAGCAGCGCGAAAAAGCCCAAAGGCTGGGATGAGTTCGTAGTTCGGGCTTCAGCCCGTTCTGGTGAAGGGAACGACGAAGAGCGGGCTAAAGCCCGAACTACGTACATCCAAACCCTCTCCGCCCTCTTCGGCAGCGGCCGGGCCATCGACGAACTCATCGTCCTCGTCAAAAACGCGGATGGCGATGCCAACGCCCGCTTGAACGCCTTCAAGAGCCTCACCCGCACCCCCAAGCCCGAATTGCTCGCGGTCATCCGCACGCTCATCAACGACAAGGTGCTCGGCACCGTCGCCCGCAGTGCGTTGGCGGCGTATGATGATCCCAGCATCCCGAAACAACTCACCGGTTCGTGGCCGGAGCGCAGCCAGGAGCAGCAAGCCGCCACCGTGGCCACGCTGACCTCCCGCGCCTCCTACGCGAAGGTTTTGCTCGAAGCCGTGAAGGCCGGCAAAGTGCCCGCCTCAGCCATTTCGCCCTTCCAAGCCCGCCAGATCCGCAATCTCGGCGATGAAGCCCTCACCAAACTTCTCACCGAAGCCTGGGGCGAGATCCGCGACACGCCCGAGGCCAAAAAAGCCGAGTTCACCAAGTGGGAAGCCGTTTTGAAGCCCGAAGCCCTCGCCAAGGCCGACAAGTCCAAAGGCCGCCTCATGTTCACCGCCGCCTGCGGAGCCTGTCACAAGATGTACGGCCAAGGCGGAGCCATCGGCCCCGAACTCACCGGCAGCGACCGCCGCAACCTCAAATACCTCCTCGAAAACATCCTCGACCCGAGCGCCGTCGTGCCCGCCGACTTCCGCGTGAGCATCTTCCACCTCAAAGACGGCCGCACGATCAGCGGCGTCATCCCCGAGCAAACCGAGCGCACCCTCACCATCCAAACACCCGCCGAACGCCTCACCATCGAACGCACCCAAATCGTCAAACAAGAGCAGATGGCCCAAAGTTTGATGCCCGAAGGCCTCCTCGCCGCCCTCGGCGAAGAAAATGTCCTCAACCTCATCGCTTACCTGATGGGCGAAGGGCAGGTCGAGATGCCGAAGTGATGCGTGAGCGTGAATTTGGCCCCGCTTCGACGAGGCGGGCCCGAGCGTGTTTCACGCATCAAGCATCACGCTTCACTCATACGGCATCCACCAGGCTTTCAGCCATTTGGTGGAGGTGCGTTTGAAGCCGCGTTTGATCAGGCGCTGCTCCATGTCGGGCAGGTGGGCGGCTCCGTAAAAGATGGCGAGCTTCTTTTTGCCGGCGGCGAGCTGTTTATCTAGCACCTCGAAGGCCACGCGGTTGCGCTCGCCGACGATGACGGTGCCTTCGCCTTCCTCGACGCCGCTCATGAGCTTCTCGACCTGGTCGAATTGCGAGGCCATGCCGCGTTTCAGCTCCAGCGAGCCGTTTTTGCTCATCATGATGCGGAACAAAGTGGCCAGCGCCGCCGCATCGGAGTCCGCGGCACCTTGGCCATCCTCCTTCGCCGCGGCGGCTTGCTGGGCCTGCCAGAGCTTCAGGTAGAGCTTCAAAAAGCTTTCCTGCTTCTTCTCCCGTGTGTCGTGAAACTGCGTGGATGACATGTCGGCATGCACGAAATTCGGCGCGGCGTAGTCGATGCCCTCGAGCTGGCCGTGGAGCTTCAACGTGTCCCGCATGAAGGTCTGCATCGTGCCGACCCATTGCAGGCTGCCGCTGCCCCCACCAGGTTTCATTTGCTCCTTGGTCCGCTCGTTCATCGGCGGGCCGACGAGCTCATAAAGAACGGCATCGTAGCCGCGGAAGCGGACGTTCAAGGCATCGTAGTAGCCTTTGTCCGCGATGTGAATGGCACCGACCAGATCCACGATGACCTTTTGAGGCGACTCGAAGCGGACAACGGCCGTTTCGAGGCTGTCACCTTCATCGCCTTCGACAAAGCGGACGTAGTCCGTGGAGGTCTTGGCGGGCTCGGCAGCCCCGAGCATGCCGGAAAGCAGCAGGCTGCAAAAAACGAAGGCACGGCACTTCATGGCGGTGAACGGCTTTATTTGAAGAGCCGGTCAAAGAAGGCCTTCATCTCCTCCCACGAGGCCTTGTCGGCGGCTTCGTTGTAGGCGGCACCTTTGCTGTTGTCGTTGCCAGCGGCCTTTTGTGTGAAGGCATGCACCGCACCGGGATACTGAACGAGTTTGTAATCCACACCGGCGTCCTTCATTTCCTGCTCGAAGGCTGCGAGGTCCTTCGCAGGAACAAACGGATCATCCGCACCATGCAGGGCGAGCACCTTGCCTTTGATGTTCTTGCCATCGGCCGGGGCAGGGGAATCCAGTCCACCGTGGAAGCTGACGACGCCCTTCACGACCGCGCCACTGCGGGCGAGCTCGACCACGCCGGTGCCGCCAAAACAGTAACCGATGGCCGCAATCTGCGCCGCATCGGCCTGTGGGGTCTTGCGGAGCTGCTCCAGTCCGGCGAGAAGGCGTTCACGATACAGTTTGCGATCGGTTTTGTATTTCCCGGCCTCTTTGCCAGCCTCCGGTGGCTGCGGGCGGATGCCTTTGCCATAGATGTCAGCGACGAAGACATTGTAGCCGAGCTCCGCGAGCATGCGGGCTCGCATCTTCTCGTTCTCACTCACACCGGTCCATTGATGAATGATCAGCACGGAGGGCAGCTTACCCGTCTTGGCATTGTCCACCACGTGCAGGCCCTCGCAGGTGACGCCACCGGTGGTGTATTCGACAGGAGTGGTGACCACTTCGGCACGCAGGGCGGCGGTCAGGGCAAAAAGCAGGCAGGGAAGTATCCGGGACAGGTTGGGCGCGTTCATTCAGTGGACGGTAGGCAGGTGAAGGGAGGCTGACAAGCATCCAAACAGCCCTTCGAGACGCACTTTTGCCTGCATGACAAGGAAAGGGGATGATTTCCGCTTTCGTTTTCTCCGCCCGCTCTAAAATCCGCCCTCTCATCGAAAAACCACCCACCATGACTCCCGAAGAAGCCAAAGCCCAGCTCGACAACCAGGTCCGTGAAATCATCAACTGGCACTTCTCGCCGGAAACCGGCTGCCAATTCTGGCTGGAGTGGGCAAAGAAGAACTTCGACCCGCGTGGCGTGGTGAACAGCTACGAGGACATCATCGCGAAGTTTGATCATTTCCAAGACGAGTGGCTGCGTGACCTCCAGCCCGAAGTTTGGGTGCCGAAGGCCTTCGAAGGCAAGCCCTTCAACATTTTCGAGACCGGCGGCACCACCGGCATGCCGAAGCAGCGCGTCGGATGGAATGACTTCCGCGTCGATTACGAGGAATTCAGCCACAAGCTCAAGGACGAGCATTTCCCGAAGGGCCAGAGCTGGATCATGGTCGGCCCCACCGGTCCTCGCCGCCTGCGCCTCGCCGTGGAGCATCTCGCGAACTACCGCGGCAGCGCCTGCTACTTCGTCGATCTCGATCCGCGCTTCGTGAAGAAGGTCATCTCGAACAAGCAGTTCGACGTAGCCCGTCAATACATGGACCACGTGGTCGATCAGGCCGTGCTGCTTTTGAAGAATCGCAAGATCTCCGCCATCTTCACCACGCCGAAGCTTCTCGAAGCCTTGGCTGAAAAAGTCGATCTGTATTCCGCCGGTATCCGCGGCTGCTTCGTCGGTGGCACCACGATGACGCCGCAGTATGTGCGCTTCATCGTGGAAGAAGTCCTCGAAGGCAAAATCGGCTTCTACCCGACCTACGGCAACACCTTGATGGGCCTCGCTGCCAGCGTGCCGCTGGAGCCGTCCGACAATTTCTCCATCACCTACTACGCCCCGCAGCCACGTGCCGTGCTGCGCATCGTCGATCCAAAAGCGACGAACAACACCGTCGATTACGACGCCTGGGGCCGCGTGGAGCTCACCACGCTCACGAAGGAGTTCTTCATGCCGCGCTTCCTCGAGCGCGACGAGGCCATGCGCCGCAAACCCCGTGCCCCATATGCCTGGGACGGCGTCGCCGATGTGCGCCCCTTCGGCGCGATGGAGAAAACCATCGTCGAAGGCGTGTATTAATCCGCAAACGCCAGTTCGGATGTTTTGGCGGCAGATGAAGCGCTCATCTGCTGCTTGGTGAGCCTCTCAGGCTTCGAATCTAAAATCAGGAATCTAAAATCCCCCCATTTCATGTCCCATCCCCATCTCCCCGCTCTCCGCAAAGGCCGTCCGTATGAGTCGCTCGACAAGGTTCAGGTCAAAGACCACAAAACCGGTGAGGTCTGCGCCGAGGTCAGCCAGGTGAATGCCGGCATCGTGCGCAAGGACCTCGCGAAGATCGGCGAGGCTCGCAAGGCGCTGAAAAAGTTTACCGTACAGCAGCTCATCGACATCACCGCGAAGGCGGGCGATCTTTTCCTCAATGGCACGCTGCCGCTGGGTGACAAAGGGCACACGCAGTCGCCGCAGGAATACATCGCCACGCTTTCCCGCACCAGTGGCCTGCCGCACATCATGGTGAAGCGGAACATGACGAAGATTCACTACGCCATGACGAACATGACCACGATCCTGAATGGATTGTCGCGTGGACTCGATCTGAGCGTCATCGACCGCGGCTTCGGCACGCAGGCCGGCTGCCCGGTGGCGTATTTCCCCACCACGAACTCGCTCGGCCTCGTCATGCCGTCGAATTCGCCCGCGGTGAACTCGCTCTGGCTGCCGTCCATCGCGTTGAAAATCCCCGTCGTCATCAAGCCGGGTCGCGAGGAGCCGTGGACGCCCTACCGCCTCATCCAGGCCTTCATCGCCGCGGGTGCACCGGCAGAGGCGTTCGGCTTCTACCCCACCGATCACGAAGGCAGCGGTGAAGTCGTCAAACTCAGCGGCCGCAACCTCGTCTTCGGCGACGTGAATATCGCCAAGATGTATGAAAACAACCCGGCGGTGCAGGTGCACGGCCCGGGCTGGAGCAAGATCATCATCGGCGAGGACAAGATCGAAAACTGGCGCGAATATCTCGATGTCATCGTCGGCTCCATCAGCGACAACGGCGGCCGTTCCTGCATCAATGCCAGCGCCGTCATCGTGCCGAAATACGGCAAGGAAATCGCCACCGCCATCGCCGAGCGCCTCGGCCCCGTGAAGCCGCTGCCTTCCGATGACGAAAACGCCAAGCTTTCGGGCTTCGCGAACGTGAAAATGGCCGACTACATCGACAGCGCCATCGACAACGACCTGCAAACACCCGGTGCGGAAGATGTCACCGCGCAGTTCCGCGATGGACCGCGCAAGACTGAGTTCCAAGGCGGCACCTTCCTGCGCCCGACGATCATCTGGTGCTCCGACAACAAGCACCCGCTCGCCAACCGCGAGTTCCTCTGCCCCTACGCCAGCGTGCTGGAGATCCCGCAGACCGAGGTCCTCGGCCGCATCGGCTACAGCCTCATCGTCACCGCCATCACGCAGGACGAGGCCTTCATCAACGACCTCCTCGAGTGCCCCACCATCGACCGCCTCAACATCGGACCGATCAGCACCATGAAGATCAGCTGGGACCAGCCGCACGAGGGGAACATGTTCGAATTCCTCTACAAGCGCCGTTCGATTGACTGTGCGTGAGCATCGTAGCATGGGCTTTCCAGCCCGTGCTTGTCTCCGAATCGGGTTTGGAAACCCGATCTACGGTTGGAATCCTCGCTCTACACCACATGTCCGCTCTCATCCCCTTCGATCACCAGCCGCGCACGCGCCTTGTTTTTGGCAACGGCACGCTTTCACGTATTGGCGAGCTCGCGCGGGAGTATGGCGGCACGCGAGTGCTCGTGGTGAGTGATCCGGGCATCGTCAAAGCGGGTTATGCGGAGCGTGCGGCGGGCTATTTGAGGGAGGCGGGTCTCGCCGTCGAGATTTTCGGGCAAGTACGGGAAAATCCTAGCACGGAGGATGTCGATGCTTGCGTGAAAGTGGCGCGGGAGTTTGGCGCGGATTTCATCATCGGCCTCGGCGGCGGCAGCAGCATGGACACGGCCAAGGGCTGCAACTTCATCCTCACCAACGGCGGCCGCATGCACGATTACTGGGGCACCGGGAAAGCCACCAAGCCCATGCTGCCGCTCCTCGCCATCCCGACGACTGCGGGCACCGGCAGCGAGTGCCAGAGCTACGCGCTCATCTCCGATGCCGAGACACACGTCAAAATGGCGTGTGGTGATCCCAAGGCCGCCGCCAAGGCCGCGATCCTCGATCCTGAGCTCACTGTCTCGCAACCGGCCCGCGTCACCGTCTGCACCGGCATCGATGCCATTTCGCATGCGTTGGAGACAGCGGTGACGAAGAAACGCAACGCCTTGAGCATGCTCTACTCGCGTGAAGGCTTTCGCCTGCTGCACGCCGGCTTCAGCCGCGTGCTGCGTGAGCCAAAGGATGTCGAGGCCCGTGGCATGATGCTGCTCGGCGCGGCCTATGCCGGCACGGCAATCGAAAACAGCATGCTGGGTGCCGCGCATTCCTGCGCGAACCCACTCACCGCGAAGTTCCACGTCGTCCACGGCGAGGCTGTCGGCGTCATGCTGCCGCACGTCATCCGTTTCAATGCCGCGCAGCCCGAGATCGCCGCCATCTACGAATCCTACTTCGATGGCGACCTCGCCGACCGCGTGAGCGAGCTCCTGTGGGAAGCCCAAATGCCCCGCACCATCACCGAGCACGGCGTGAAGCCCGAAAACCTCCACGACCTCGCCGAAATGGCCGCGAAACAATGGACCGCGCAGTTCAATCCGCGCCTACCGAGCGTGGAGGACTTTGTGGAGCTGTATCGCGCTGCTTTGTGATCAGGGCGTGGCCTGCACTTTCAGGCGGATGAAGCGTTTCGCGTTGGTGGACTGCGGAAAGGCATCGCGGACGACGAGTTGAGTGTCGGTGTCCTGAACGATGACGGTGTGTCCGGGGCCGGAGTTCCAGGTTTGCAGGTCGCTGGAGACTTCGACGGTGTAGGTGGTGTCGCTGCGTCGAGTGCGACGTGGGATGGTGAGGGTGAGATAACTGCTCGCGACACTGCCGGCGGGCAGTTGGGAAGGGGTTGCAGCAGTGTTTGCGGCGAGGCCGAGGGCGTATTTGACGAGGTTGGGCAGGCGGTCGGCGGTGAGCACGGCAGTGTCGCTGCCGTAGGTGCTGCGCCAGTTGGCAAGGGTGGCGGGAATCTGGCCGCTGAGGGTGAAATTCCACGTGAGCGTGTCTTTCAGCAAGTTTGAGGTGTCGAGCCGCACAAAGGTCGTTGGATCGCTCAAAGTGGCGCTGACGGTGTGGGCGCCATTGCCGAGGAAATCGGATAACGTGGCAAAGGTCGCCGCGGTCTGGCCGCTCTGCGTCACGCCATCAATCTTCCACGCGATTTGCAGCGAGGGACCGCTGGTGGGCACTTTCGGCGTCACGGCGAAGTTCAACGTGCTGGGGGCGGTGACGCTAGTGCTCGTGCTGGCAGGCGAAAAGCCATCGTAGGTGCTCACGAGGTTGTAAAACTGCAGCACGAACTGCTCGCGGTTGATCTGGCCGCAGGGGCGGTTGAGGTTTTTCATCAGCGAGTTGTTGTGCGGCCGATACCAGCCGGTGGTGCGATACATCGAGCCTTCGAAGATGCCCGCGAGAGCATCATAAGTGCTCGTTTCAGGCGTAGGCAAAGGTGTGGTGGCATCGATCCAGTGATTCCATCGGATGAGTTCACGAGTGGTCTGCGCGGTGTTGTTCGACCGCTCGCCTGGCGTGTAGATGAGGTATTCCGTGTCATATTCGTCGGCCAGATTGGCGAAGGAGTGTCCGATCTCGTGCTCCACCACGAGGGCGCTGGATGAATGAACCGAGGCGACGGAGATGCTGCCGCCCGCGCCGCCGTATTTGGTGTCGTTTACGAGCACGACCGGCACGTCATACTCCGGGACATGGGTGTTAAGAAGGTTGTAAGCCTTGGTGGAGCCACCGCTGCCGAGCGTGAGAAGCTGCGTGACGCTGGGTGTGTTAAACCCGGCATTGAAGTAAGTATCGCGCACGCCATTCACGCCGCTGGTGTTGCCATTGTCACAACCGCTTTGATTGGAGGCGATCTCGATCCGGAAGACGTTGCAATAGCTGCGATACTGCGCCCACGGCTCCTTGGTGAAGAGGGTGTTCATCGCATTGTTCACATGCGTGGCAAAGTTTGGCATGTCAGCGGTGGTGTAGCCTTCGGAGAGGAAGACGATGTTGATGCGCTCGGCTCGCGGGCCGTTGTTTTGCACCGTGAAGAGCGTGGAGGTCTGCGCGTGGAGCGAGACGGTCAGCATCAGCAGTATGAGAAATCGCAGAATCATGGCAGGGAGATGCTGGCGAGGAGTTGTCCCATGGGTTCGGTATTCCAATCCGCCCGCTGGAGGCTGCCGATGCGGTAAACCTTGAGCCATTTGGCCTCGGGATGCGGTGGCAGGCGCACTTGCAGCATCGCCTCCTCACCTGCGCCGGCAAACTGCGTGACCTGTGGCTTGCCATTCGCGCCCAAAGTCTGCGGATCGCCCACGAGGCACACGTCATCGGGCGCATTGGCGGTTTCCTCGGCGAGGACTTTCAGGTCGGCATCGAGCAGGCGCACACACCACATGCCCGGCATCCAAGGCTGGGGGCCGCGACGGCGATGAAAATCTCCCGCGATGCGGGTGGAGCCATCCAAGGTCACGACGCCGCTTCGCACCGCGAGGCGGTAGGCATGCAATTCGCGTTTTCCATCGGCGCGGACGGTTTCTGCGGGCACTTCGGCCTGCTTGGAAGGTGTTTGAAGCTTCGCGGGCTCTTGAAGGTTCGTTTGAGACTGTGGCATCGAAACGCCGCTGGAGGGTATCGACGGCCGAAACCATGCCAAAAGCCCCACGAGGACCAAAACGGCCAGCAGGAGCCATGGCAGGGGATGAGTGCGGCGGGGCATGGAATTCTTTGAGACTACCGGAAAAGGCTTTTGTTGCCAAGACTCCACTTTGAAGGACGCGGCTTCCGTGGTTAAGCAGCGGCGACATGACACCGGTGCAGCATTTCGAGCAGCTTTTGGCGCGGCAGGAGCCGCTGCTGGCGCTTGCGCCGATGCAGGATGTCACGGACCGTGCTTTCTGGGAGCTGATGAGCCGCTATGGCGGCGCTGATGTGTATTACACGGAGTATTTTCGTGTTCATCCCGACTCGCATTTAGAGAAGTGGATCCTCGAATCGGTGATCGAGAATCCCACGAGCAAGCCAGTGGTGGCGCAAATGATCGGGAATGACATTCCATCGCTCGTTCGCGGGGCGAAGGAGCTTCAAGAGCATGCGGTGGCGGCGATCGACCTCAATTTGGGCTGCCCGGCACCCATCGTGTATCGCAAGTGCGCGGGAGGTGGCCTGCTGCGGGATGTGCCGCGCATCGAGGGCATTCTCGGGGCGCTGCGCGAGGCGGTGCAGGTGAAGTTCACGGTGAAGACGCGGCTCGGTTTTGATGACACCGAGACCATCGACGCGCTGGTGCCCTTGTTTGCGAAGCATGGCGTGGATCTCGTGACGATTCACGGACGGACGGTGTCGCAGATGTATCGCGACGGTGTTCGCTATGATCTGATCGGCGCGGCTCGTGAGCGGCTGCCATGTCCTGTGCTGGCAAACGGGAACATCGGCTCAGCGCAGGACGCGGAGGCGGTGACGCGGCAGACGGGCGTTCATGGGCTCATGATTGGTCGCGGAGCGATTCGCAATCCGTGGTTGTTTGAGCAGATCCGCCAGCATTTTCGCGGTGAGCCGGTGTTTCAGCCGTCAAGAGAAGAACTGCTGACCTATGTGGAGGAGCTTTACGAGTGTGTGACCATGCCTGGCACTCGGGAGCTGGATCAGGTGAACCGCGTGAAGAAGCACCTGAGCTTCTTCGGTCCCGGTCTGCGGGACGCCGAGACCTTTTTGCACGACATGCGTCGCTGCACGACACGGGCGGGATTGCGTGAAATTTGCGAGCGGTACTTTTGAAGCGTCACATCGGCGGCAAAGGGCCGGAGGTGGGCGGATCGATGGTGGAGGGCGTGATGATGCCGCGGCCGAGACGACCGCTGTAAAGGTCGATGGCGCGTTTGGCGATGATGTCGATGACGGCGGGTTGGAGGGTGCGGGCGGCGACGTTCGAGACGGCGACGCTGGCCCACATGACGGGCGATTTGAAGCGCAGCACCTGCCAGACGGGCAGGAGGCGGCTGTACCATTTGTTGGCCTGCTGCACCGTCTCGTGCGTGGCGAGTTTGTGGGTGACCTCCCAGGTTTTCAGGGCGGTGGAGGCGCTGACATCGACGAGGCGGCCGATGGAGCGTGTTTGCAGGAAATCGGCCACGTCCATCGAGGCGAGATGCACCGCACGGGAGAACTGGCTGAGGCCCGGAGCGAGCAGCGCGTTTTCTTTTCCCGGATGATAAATGGCGGCGATGTCCTTCACGAGCTGCGGCACTTCATTCACGAGCGGCGCGAGCCATTCGGGGTTGAGGTTCTTCTGCCAGCGGAGGCGGTTTTTGCAGTCTTCGACGGCTTTGCGGGCGCGTTCATCGGCCTCGGTGCTGAGGAGTTGATCGTAGCTGGCGATGGTGTGACGCGCCGCACGCAGGTCGGCGAGGAATTGCAGCAGCTTGTAAATGAGCACGCCTGCCGCGCCGAGGATCAAACCGGCGAGAAAGGTCCAAATGTGGCTCCAAGGCATCTCGAGAGAGAAGAAAAGGGATGAGAGAAGGCGCTACTCGTCCGTGCGGGCGGGCGTGCCGATGTTCCAAAGCAGGATGCGGAAGCCTGCATCGGGCAGGCGTGAGCTCGCGGGCACCTGACGGCGGTGGGAGGAGAGCAGTTGGTTGCTCTGCGCGGTGGTGTAGGCACCGCCGCGGAGAACGGCGGCATCCGGCGTGTTGTTCCAAGGGGTGGAAACCCACTCCCACACATTGCCGGCGAGGTCGTGGAGACCGCGGATGTCGGCGCGGAAGCTGCCCACCGGTGCCAACGCGGCAAAACCATCCGCATAGCCGGCGATGGAGGTTTTGCCGGACTTGTCGGCGGTGAGATCGAGGAAGTTGCCCGCCTTCGTGGGGGGCGGCCATTGGAAGCCCCACGGATAGACGCCACCGATGCGTTCATTGCTCTCCTGTGGCGTGGCACCGGCTTCGCGGGAAAGATCGCCCGCCATGCTCCATTCGTCATCGGTGGGCAGGCGATACTCTTGGTCGGGTTCGAGTAGGCCTTGGGCACGTTCGCGGTCGGTGAGCCAGCGGCAGAATTGGTCGGCCTCGGCCCGGTTAACCATCGTGACGGGCAGAGTGGGCTCGGCGTCGAGCACGCGACCATCCACCGGTGCTTGATTCGTCGCTTTCGCGAACTCGGCGAAGTCTCCGCGGCGTGTCTCGATGGAGGCGATCATGGCTTTGCCGAGCGGAACAAGTTTCATGCCAAGGCTGTTCGGCCATGCTTTGCCGAAGACAACGGCTCCGCTGGCCTTGAGGCGCAGATTGAAGGCGATGGTCTGGCCTTGCTTCAAATCGCCGGTGGCATGCTCTTCCTTGTAACCGGGCAAATTGACCGAGAAATCAAACTTCGCCGCTCGCACATGCGGCAGGCGCACGGGCGTGCGCCCGAGGAATTCCTCGCCATCATACACATCCGCTCCGGGCGGCGTGGAGGTGATCGTGACCGCGCCATAACGCACCTGCACGATCTCGCAGACAATGGCCTGCATGCCATTCTTCTGTGGCGGACTGCCCGGCGCGGGCGTGACCTTGGCGGGCTTCCACGCGTATTCATGATCGAGATCGAGGCGGCCGGTGCGTCGCTCGATTTCCGTCATCCAGGCGCAGTAGGCATCGGCATCCGCGGCGGAGACCACGGCGGCATTCAGGATGCTTTTGTCCGGCTGCGGCACGAGCACCACGCTGTATTCCGCGGACCGGAACGTGGTGTCCACAAAGCTGCGGAAATGGGCGATGTCCGTGGGCAGGTCGGCGATGTGCTTGTCACCTTTCGACGAGAACCACTGCTTGAGGCGATTTTGCCAAGGCTTGCCTTTGCGCGGCGGCTCGGGCGTTACCGGCTTTGGTTTTACCGGCGCGGCGATCTCGTAATGCCAGTCACGCTGATGCCTCGCCATCACCAGACCGCTCGCGAGCAGGAAGGAGCCGATGAGCGTGAAGATGGCCGCACGGCTGAAACGGCGAAAGAAGGTCTCGGGGCGCTTTTCGCCGACATGCTGGAGCGATTCCGCAAACTCAGCCGCGGTGGCAAAACGGCGATCGAGGTCGTTTTCACAGGCCTGGCAGATGACGCGGTTCAAATCGAGCCAGAAGGGCCATTCCTCATCGGAGATCTCATCCGGCACCTCGGGGAACTCCATGCGGTCCTTCCCGCTGCTCATTTCGTAGAGCACCTTGCCGAGACTGTAGATATCCGCCTGCGGCGTGCCAGGGCCTTCCGGCGGAACGAAGCCCTCGGTGCCGACAAACGAACGCTCACCAAAGGCCGCCACGAGGCCGATGTCGGCCAGCTTGCATACACCGCCGACAAAGATGACGTTCGAGGGTTTGATGTCGCGATGCGTCAGCCCGTGGTTGTGCATGTAGTGCAGCGCATCGGCCATGTACACGCCCGCATCGCGGCAGAAGAAGGGATCGAGACGGCCATGACGCTTCATGTCCGTGCCCAGCGTGCGCGGCACGTAGCTGTCGATGTTGGTGATGTTGCCGCCTTCCTCGACATCATCGCCAAGCTCCATCACGCAGTAGTAGAAGCCGCGGTTCTCATTCCAGCCCACATGTAGGATGTGCACGAGGCATGGGTGCCCGCGGGAGATCGGCTCG
The DNA here is from genome assembly GCA_937872615.1 of uncultured Verrucomicrobiaceae bacterium. Lineage (GTDB taxonomy): Bacteria > Verrucomicrobiota > Verrucomicrobiia > Verrucomicrobiales > Verrucomicrobiaceae > Prosthecobacter. The sequence continues at coordinate 14,974 of CALMTT010000654.1, forward strand.
AACTGCTGGATGCCCAAAAACTCGCGATGAAAGGTGCGCGTGTGCTCGAAATCCTCACGCCACACGATTTTGACCGCCCGTAGGGCTCCCGTGACGCTCTGTCCCAGCCACACCTCACCATACGCACCGCTGCCGATGCGTTTCAGCAGCGTGTAATCCGGAATGACGATGTCATCGCGATGCGACGCGGGATTGCCGGGTGCCTTCTTCGGCTTGGCGGCGACCTTTTGAGGCTGCATCGGCGGTGGTGGCAGCTCCACGAGGCTGCCGGTGTCCGGGGCGATTTCCTCCGCGGGTGATGCGTCCGCGACCGGCTCCGCGGGGGCGGCATCGGCTGGGATTTCAGCATCGGCTTCGGGGTCGGGCATGGGAGGAAAGCGGCGGAGTCTCCCACCAAAGCCGGGGCTTCTCAAGCGGCATGAGCGGCCATCGTGCGGACCCGCCGCGGAGAGTGTTGTTCTATCGTCGATTTTCCCCCGTATCCGAGGGGTTCAAAGGTTTGACAGTCTCACTCAACCGTTAAATGTCCTTCACGATGAGTGAACCAGCCTCAGACATACCGGTGCCGGAGATCGCCGTGCCGGAAGACGTGAAGAAAGAAAAAGGCTTGTGGGAAAAGACCCGCAAAAGCCTCATCGAGCGTTTGAACAATTGGGAAGACCAGCGCACCTGGAACGAATTCTACCAGACCTACTGGCGCCTCATCTTCTCCGTGGCCTCCAAGGCCGGCCTGACCCGCGAGGAGTCCTTCGACGTGATTCAGGAGACCATCATCGCCATCGCCCGCCAGGTGCAGAAAGGGCAATACGACCCCCGCGCCGGCTCCTTCAAGGCCTGGCTGCTCCAGATGACCCGCTGGCGCATTCTCGATGTGTTTCGCGCCCGCAAACGCCAGCCCTCCCTCGCCGATCAGGGCAATGCGGATAGCGAAGACCACGGCATGAGCATCGTCGAGCGCCTCTCGCAGGAGAAAGACAACATGCTCGAGAAGATCTGGGACCGTGAATGGCGCGACAACATCACCGCCGCCGCCCTCGAACGCGTGAAGGCCAAGGTCTCTCCGCGTCAGTTCCAAATCTTTGACTGCTACGTCATGAAAGGCTGGGGTGTGAAAAAGACCGCCGAGGCTCTCGGCATCAACGCCGCCCAGGTCTATCTCGCCAAGCACCGCGTCGGTGCGCTGGTGAAGAAGGAAGTGCAGGCGCTGGAGCACACGATGCTGTGATCGAATGCATGAGCGCGAGGCCACACCGCGTTTGGTGAGGCTCTCATGCTCGCTTTTGCTTTCTCCAGCCGTCGTTGCCTCATCGCCGCCGTTTCGTTAATTGCTGCTCCGCTTGCGTTTGCGGCCGAGGGAAGGCTCATCGCCTATGTCGGCACTTACACCTCGCCTTTGAAAAACATGCGGGCGACGCAGGTCGATCTGCCTCCGGGCAACGGGCGTGGCATCCACCTTCTCGAAATGGATCGCGCCACCGGCAAGCTGACGCCTTTAAGCATCGTCGAAATGGGCACGAGCCCCAGTTGCCTCGCGCTGAATCCGGCGAAGACGCATCTTTACTCCGGCAACGAGACCGAACGCCTCGGTGATGACGAGTCCGGCAGCGTCAGCGCCTTCAAAATCGATCCTGCCACCGGTGATTTGAAGCTGCTCAACAGCGTTCGCTCCGGTGGCAAAGGCCCGGCGCATCTCACCGTGCATCCGAATGGCAAGTTCGTGCTCGTCGCGAACTACTTTGGCGGCAGCGTGGCCGTGCTGCCCATCCAGCCAGATGGCAGTCTCGGCGATGCCACCGATGTCAAAAAGGACTCCGGCAGGATCGGTCCCACGAAGGCCACCAACGCCGCACCGGGCAGTTTTGCCATCAGCGGGCATGATCAGACGCACGCCCACATGATCGAGGCCGATCCCTCCGGCAAATGGGTGGTGCATGTCGATCTCGGGCTCGATCAGATCCTCGTGTGGAAGTTCGATGGCGAGCAAGGCACGCTCACACCTGCCGAAACGCCCATCGTCTCGCTGCCGCCGGGAGATGGGCCGCGTCACTTTGCGTTTCATCCGAACGGTCGCTGGTTTTACAGCATTCAAGAGGAGGGCTCCACCGTCGCGCTGTTTGACTTTGATGCCCAAACGGGCCGCCTTACGCACCGGCAGACGCTGCCCAGCCTCCCGCCGGGCTATGCAGGCAGCAATTTCTGCTCGGAGATCCTCGTCTCGGCAGACGGCCGCTTCGTTTACGCGGGTAACCGTCTCCACGACAGCATCGGCATCTTCGCCATCGGTGCGGACGGCACGCTGAGCTACGTCACCGAGGAATGGACTCGCGGCGATTACCCGCGCAGCTTCACCTTCGATCCATCCGGCACCTTTTTGCACTGCTGCAACCAACGCGCCGACCACCTCGCCACCTTCAAAGTGGACAAAGACACCGGCAAACTGAGCTTCACCGGTCACTACACGCCCGTCGGCAATCCGTCGCAGATTGTGTTTCTGGCTCTTCCGGCTCAGCGGTGAGCGAATGCTCGTCTCTGATCACTTCGCCGGAATCTCGTTCAGCGTATACCAAGCCACCGTGTGGAGAAGCGGATGGCCTTCGGGACCTTTCACGCCGTCGAGGTGCAGCTTCA
>CALMTT010000655.1 GCA_937872615.1 uncultured Verrucomicrobiaceae bacterium
TACTCATTCTGTTCTCTCCTGCTTACCAGCTGGACTTGGTCACGCCGGGGATCATGCCCTGCGAGGCCATTTCACGGAAGGTGAGACGGGACATCTGGAAACGACGGATGTAGGCGCGACGACGACCGGAGACGCGGCAACGGTTCGTGAGGCGGGTCGGGCTGGCGTCACGGGGAAGCAGGGACAGACCGACGTAGTCTCCAGCGGCCTTCAGTTCGGCGCGGAGCTTCGCATATTTGGAGACGGTTTTAAGTTTGCGCTTTTCGCGCTCAAGCCAGCAGGTTTTTGCCATAGGGGCGCGGAGTCTGCCCCAGAGACCTTTTTTAGCAAGGGGAAATTTTCACTGGCAGGCGGCCCCCAGCACGCTATCTGCCCGCCGCTATGTTTACCGGAATGGTTCTCGCTTTCTCGCTGTTGTTTCTCGGAGTGATCGTCTTCACCTACTTGGTGAAGGGTTGATCCCACGCTCCGGGAGCTTTTTATTGGTAGAGAAACGTCGTCAGCGGACTCGTGGCCGAGGCCACCTCTGCGGACTCGCCCAGCCCGATCTCAAAGGCGGCACGACCGGCCTCGACGCCGATTTTGAAGGCCTGCGCCATTCGCACGGGGTCGGAGGCCACGGCGATGGCGGTGTTCACCAGCACGGCATCCGCGCCCATCTCAAAGGCCTCCGCCGCGTGGCTCGGGGCGCCGATTCCGGCATCCACGACGACCGGGACGGTGGCCTGGGCAATGATGATCTCGATCTGCCGACGCGTGGTGATGCCCTGGTGCGAGCCGATGGGCGAGCCGAGCGGCATGACCGTCGCCGTGCCGACATCCTGAAGCCGACGGGCCAAAACGGGGTCCGCATTGATGTAGGGCAGCACTTTGAAGCCTTCTTTGACGAGGATTTCGGCCGCTTTCAGCGTCTCGATGGGGTCCGGCAGCAGGTAGCGAGGGTCCGGATGGATCTCGAGCTTCACCCAGTTCGGCAAACCGGCCGCCACGGCCAATCTCGCGAGGCGCACGGCCTCCTCGGCATTCATCGCCCCGCTGGTGTTTGGCAGCAGGAGCACATCCTTCGGGATGAAATCGAGGATGTTCGCAAAAGGGTCGCCCTTGCCGCTCAAATCCGCCCGACGCAGTGCCACGGTCACGATCTCCGTCCCGGAGGCGATGATCGCGTCCCGCATGAGCTCGCCGCTGGCAAATTTTCCCGTTCCCAGCATGAGGCGGGAGCTGAACTGACGGTCGGCGATGGTGAGAGGCTGGTTTTGCATTTCAGTGACTGATCAGGCGCTGCGGAGACGGCGACGGATGTGCTTGGGATCACGCCGATGGTCAAGGACGGCCCGCACATGCAGACCATCAAGCTCCAGCGTGTAGTAAATCATGTAGTAGGGAAAGGCACCTTGAGCCAGAGCCCCGTGGAAGCGTCCATATCGACGATGGATTCCCGGTGTGCGGGCGATTTCTTGGATCTGGCTTTCGAGGAAGCTGACCACACGATCTCCAAGTCCAGCCTCCTGCTCGTCATAAAACCATGCCGCTTCGAGGATGTCTTCCCTGGCGCCGGAATGTATGTGCACCTTCATAGGGCCTGCCGACGCGCCCGAAGCTGTTCGCGGATGTATTGGAATGCCTCTTCAACCGGAATGGCGGGATCGAGACCTTGCTGGTGAAGTCGTTCCCGCTCCTCCAGCACATCCCAGTGCCAGTCGGGAATCTCAAACGCGTCCGCCGATGGAACTGGGAGCAAGTTTTCCCGAACACTCTCCTGCTCATCGATAGGCAGAGTCTTAAACAACTCGAAGATCTGCAAGGCAGCTGGCGAGAAGGAAGTGGCGGCGTTCATGCGGCGATTTTAGGAGCCAGCGCGGCCAAAATCAACCGAGCATCACGCGCTGCAGCAGCTCCGCAGTCGGCGGCTGGATGCCGATGTAGAAGTCGCCGAACTCGCCATACTGCGTGGTCACTTCATCAAAGCGCATCTCATAGACGATGCTCTTCACCTGGAAAACGTCGTGCGCGAAAAGGGTCACGCCCCACTCGTGGCTGTCGAGGCCGGTGGAGCCGGTGATGAGCTGGCGCACCTTGCCGGCGTATTTGCGACCGGTCTTCGCGTGGCCGCCCATGAGCTCGCGACGCTTCGCGAAGTCGTTCGCATACCAATTGGCGCCCACGTTGCGGCGTTTGCTCATTGGGTAGAAGCACATCACCTGCCAGTCCGGCATGTTCGGGTAGAGGCGGTCGTTGAAATACTTCGTCATGTGGCCCTTCCACTCGCCGAGACGTTTTTCAAAAGCCTCCGAGCCGGGCGCAAGGCCCTCCGCCTTCTCGAGCTGCGCTTTGAATTCGTCCTCGCTCTGCGAGTACTCAGTCCACTCCGTCATCGAAAGGTAACTGTAGCAAGGCGTGAGCACATCCGTGCCGAGTGCGAGGCTGAGCTGCTTCTCGAAACGCTGCGAGTCATGCAGATCCGGTGTGAGGAGCATGAAGCCGAGGTCCGACTTCGCGGAGACCATGGCAAAGCACAGAAGCTGCGTGCCCGGATGCTTGCGGATGCTTTCCACCGTGCTGAA
>CALMTT010000656.1 GCA_937872615.1 uncultured Verrucomicrobiaceae bacterium
CTTCCCGCAAGAACCCCCGTTGGATGAAGTGACGAAGCTCGAGCCGAAGGCGAAGGCATTGCGTGGCGAGGCCCCGCGCTGGGAAGTGCTCGATGAGAAGCAAAACGTGATCGCCATCGCCATCCGCACCTCGCCAGCGAGTGATGGGGTGGTGGGCTACAAAGGACCGAGCGACTCGCTGATGCTCCTCGATGCTGAAGGGAAGACGCTGCGCTCGATGGCGCTGCGCAAGACTTACGACACCGAGGCCTACACCGCCTATGTCACGGGCGATCCGGCCTTCTTGAAGACCTTTGACGGCATGACGATGGAGGCCATCGCGGGCATCGACTTTGACAAGGCGGGCGTGGAAGGCGTCTCCGGTGCCACGCAGACGAGCTGGGGCGTGGCGGAAGGCGTGCGAGTGCGTGCGCAGGCCTTTTTGAAGGAGAAAGCCGACACCGCGACCTGGTGGCAACGCATCCGCTGGCGCTGGCAGGATGCCGGACATCTCATCGTGATCCTCTCCGCCTTCGTGATGGCCTTCACACGGCTGCGTGGCATCGCGTGGTGCCGGCATGCCCATCATGTGTTGTTGGTGATTTACGGCGGTTTTGTGTCCGGTGAGATGCTTTCCCAAGGTCTCATGACGGGCTGGGCGGCTGGCGGTGTGCCGTGGCGGAATGCCATCGGTCTTGTCGCCCTCGCGGCGGTGGCTTTGCTCGGGCCGGTGTTCACGTCAAAGCAGCTCTACTGCCATCACATCTGCCCGCATGGTGCTTTGCAGCAGCTTTTGGCCAAACGGCTTCGCTGGCAGTGGTCGCCCTCGAAGCGGCTCGATGGAGTTTTGAGCCTGCTGCCCTTCGTGTTGTTGCTCGTCGTGTTTGTGAGCGTGGTTTGGGCGCTCGGACTCGATTTGAACCAAGTGGAGCCTTTTGATGCTTACCTCTTCCGCGTCGCGGGCCCCGCCAGCATCGGCATCGCACTCGCAGGACTCGTTTGGTCACTCGTCACGCCGCTGGCTTACTGCCGTTTTGGATGCCCCACGGGGGCTTTGTTCAAGATGCTGCGCTTCACGGGCACGGGTGACCGGCTCGGCGTGCGCGACTGGCTGGCGGTGGCGGCTATCGTGACGGCATTTTTTGTGTGAATGGCACTCGCGAAACCGGCGGTGGCATCCATCATCGCCCGCCCCCATGCGTTTCATCGACACCCTCGAATCCAAGCTCGGCCGCTTCGCCATTCCCGGCCTCGTGCAGGTCATCGCCCTCTTCCAGCTCGGGGTGCTCGTGCTCGTGCTGATGATGAGCAAGGACTCGGCGCAGACTTATGTGGACCTGCTCACGCTCGACATGGATCGCGTCATGCACGGTCAGGTGTGGCGGCTGGTCACGCATGTGTTCATTCCGCGCAGTTTTTCCATCCTGTGGGCCGTGCTGGGCACGCTCATCATGATGTGGATCGGCCGTGGGCTGGAGCAGGCGTGGACGCCCTTTCGCGTGAACCTCTACATCCTCACTTGGATGGTGGCGGTGACTGCGGGGAACCTTCTGTTTGGCTGGCCCGCTGAGGCGCTCTTTCTTTACCAGACGCTGTTCTTCGCCTTCGCCATGTTCTACCCGAACGAGGAAATCATGGTTTACTTCATCCTGCCGGTGAAGATCAAATGGCTGGCGATGATCGCGGCGGGCATGACGCTGCTGGGTGTCATGCAGGAACCGATCATGCTGCTGCCGGTGCTCACGGGTCATCTGAACTACCTCATCGCCTTCGTGCCCGGCCTTATGAGGGATGGTCTTCAGGCCGCGAAGGTCACGGACCGTCGAAGCCGCTTCCAGCAGGCCTCCGTGCCTGCGGATGCGTTCTTCCACCAATGCAGCGTGTGCAAGAAGACTGAGATCGATGATCCGAAACTCGAGTTTCGCGTCTTGGACAACGGCGACGAGATCTGCTCGGTCTGCCGGGCGAAACGTTCTGCGTAGCGGCTTGCTGACGCCCGCCGCTACGGAGCTTGGAGAGGCGAGGTGTTGATGGTCGATTCGATGCCGCGGAGGACTTTGTCGGTGAACTGCTGGCCACGCACTTTGACCTCGGGATGGCTCACGGAGCTATGTCCGCCATCGGTGATGGGAACAAAGAGCGAAGTGATGCCGGCTTGTTGCAACGCGGCGTGAATGGTCGCGGCATGACGGAAGGCCACACGCTGGTCTTTGGTGCCGTGGAAGGTGATGAAGGGCGGATCGTCCTTGCTCACGTAGGTCACCGGTGAGGCGGCTTTGGCCTCGGCGGGTTTCTCCTGGGCATTTCCACCGAGCAAGCCGCTCACGGCATCGTCCTGCCAGATCGGTTTGCCTTCCTTGTCGAACATCAGCGCCTGCGTGAAGTCCTCCGGGCCGCACAGATTGACGACGCATTGCACGCGGCTGCTGAAGCTCGTGTTCGGCCCGAGATCGCCTTCCAACTCCTTCACATCGCCACTGGTGCCGAGCAGCGAGGAGAGATGACCTCCCGCGGAACTGCCCCACACGGCGATTTTGTCGGCGTCGAGGTTCAACTCTTTCGCGTGAGCACGAATCCAGCGGATCGCAGCCTTGCAATCATGCACTTGGGCCGGCCAGTGAGCCTCTTTCGTGAGTCGATAGCCCACGGTGACAGCCGCGTAGTCGCCTGTGCGGGCGAGTTGGATGGCCTGTGCCGCGTAGCCGAGCCGGTCGCCATTTACCCAGCCACCGCCGTGGATGAGAGCGATGATGGGGAGCGGCTTTTCGCTGTTTCGCTTCTTCGGCAGATACACATCGACCATCTGCTTGGGGTTCTCATTGCCCGCGTAAGACTGATCGAACCTCAATTCGACTGCGCTCTTCTCCGCTGCCTCGCGGGCTTTTTGTTTTTGCGCGGTCAAATCCTGTCCCAAAGCAGTTGAGACGAGGGAAAGGGCGATCAGGGCAGATTTCATGGTGTGCACGAAAACGCTCGGGAGGCCTCAATCTGGCACTCGCTGGCAAAGGAAGGCCGCGGGTAGCGTTTGGTGGGCTGCCATGAAATCACTGCTGATCCTCCTCGCCCTTGCCACGACGGCCGCCGCCCAGGTCGTGAAGAAAGACCTGCGCTACATCGACGACGGTCACGCACGCCATGTGCTGGATGTGTATGCCCCGAAGGGTGCCAAAGACCTGCCGGTGCTGTTTTGGATCCACGGCGGAGGCTGGCAGGCAGGTGACAAGTCCAGCGTGGACCACAAGCCCGCGTGGTTCATGGAAAAGGGTTTCCTGTTGGTATCCACCAACTACCGCCTGCTGCCGGAGGTGGACATGGCGACGCTCATTCGCGATGTGGCCGCGGCCTTTGGCTGGGTGCAAAAGCACATCGCCGAGCATGGCGGTGATCCGAAACGCGTGCTCGTGGCCGGCCACAGCGCTGGTGCGCAGCTCGCGGCCATCCTTTGCACTGATGACCGCTACCTGAAGGAGCAGGGCGCAGCCTTTGACTGCCTCATCGGCTGCGTGCCGGTGGATGGCGATACTTACGACGTGCCCGCGATCATCGAGGTGGCGGAGACTCGGAACCGTGTGCACGGGCTGCCGATGCCGAAGCATGGTCATCGGCTGAAGTTTGGAAACGACCCGGCGAAGCACAAAGACTTCTCCGCGGTGACGCACGTGGCCGCGGGGAAGGGGATTCCGCCTTTCCTCATCCTGCATGTGTCAGCGCACCCGGACACAACGGCTCAAGCGGTGCACTTCGGCGCGGTGCTGAAGGCCGCGGGTGTGCCTGTGACGGTCTTTGGCGCGAAGGATACCAACCATGTGAAGCTCAATGACGACCTCGGCCTGCCGGATGATCCGGCGACGAAAGCGCTCACGGACTTTGTGGCTCGTTGCCTGAAGCGATGAATCTCACGGCGTGATGCGTGCTCCGGCCTTTTTGAGCTCTTCGACGGCTTTCTTGGAGTTCTCGTCCAGCGGATTGCCGGTGAGGTAGATCTGGCAATACGGGGCCCATTCGCGTGCACCGTCGTTGTCCTTCTTCCACATGCGTTGGAGAGGACCGAGATCGGTGATCTTGTTGTTTTCGAGGAAAAGGAACTGCAGGTCCGTCAAAGGCTCCAGTGGTGAGAGGTCGGTCACGGCATTGCCTTTGAGTGAGAGCATCGAGAGCCACTTCAGGCCGCCGATGCCCGCGATGCTGGCGACTTGATTGCCTTCGAGGTAGAGCGTCCACAGTTTCGGTAGCTTGAAGAGCGGCGTGGCGTCTTTGATCTGATTGCCGGCGAGGTAGAGGCTGGTGAGGGACTGGATGCCGCCGAGCGGTTTGACGTCGCTGACCTTGTTGCGAGTGAGAGCGATGTATTGGAGGGCCTTGCAAGTGGCCAGTGGCGCGATGTCGGTGACTTGATTGTTCGCGAGGTCGAGGAACTGGAGCCGCTCGAGCCCCTTCAACGCGGTGAGCGAGGTGATCTGGTTGTCTGGCAGGGTGAGCGAAGCCAGCGCGGTGCACTTTTCGAGACCGGTGAGGTCTTTGATGCCTGCCTTGCGTGCCTCGATGATGGCCACATTCGCCACTTCCTCGACGAGCAGCGGCTCCTTGCTGTCGCGCTTCGCGAAGACCTGGCGACGCACAGCGGCTTCGAGGGCTTTGTCAGGAAAAGTAGCCACCGGCTTCGGTGGTGCAGGCGGTGGTGTCGCGGCCGCGGCGGGCTTGGTTTCCGGTTTGGCGGCGGGTTTGGGTGCTGGAGCAGGCGTGGCAGGTTTTGCTGCCGTGGTCGCGGGTTTTGTTTCAGGCTTCGCCGGAGCAGGTGCGGGAGGTGTGGCGGGCTTTGGAGCTGGTGTGGCGGGTTTGGCCTCCGCTTTCGCCGGGGCTGCTGGAGCCGGTTTAGCGGCTTGTGGGGCAGGTGCGGCTGCCGGCTTGGCCTCGGGCTTCGCAGCGGCGGGTTTGGCGTCCTGAGCGAGAGCGCTCAAAGACAGCAGAGATAGGGCGAGGAGGCAGGGGAGGGATTTCATGGTTGTCTCTCGGCGGTTGGGTGCAGGCATGTACGGTGATGGTGGGTTGCATGTTGAGGAAAAATCGCCTCTGTCGGGCACCCCCTATGGTCAATGTCATCGTCCTCCTCGAAATCGATCCGCAGCAGATCGACGACTTTCTCTCTCTTGCGCTCGAAAATGCCGCCGCCTCCCGCCAGGAGCCTGGCTGCCTGCGCTTTGAAGTGAGCCGTGATGCCACCCAGGCGAATCTTTTCTCCCTGAGCGAGAGCTACCGCGACCAGGCGGCCATGGAGGCGCATTACACGACGCCGCATGTGGCCAAGTGGCGTGAAAACGCGCCGAAATTCGTGCTCAAACGCTGGGCTGCGAAGGGCGAGGTGATCGGTTGAGCCTTTCCCGGCTTGCCAAGGCATGCCGCCGCGTGCTTGATGCCTCTCCCCTATGCTGACCAAACGAATCATCCCCTGCCTCGACGTGAAGGAAGGCCGTGTCGTGAAAGGCACGAAATTCCTCCAGCTCCGTGACGCGGGAGATCCCGTGGAGTGCGCCCAGGTTTACAATGCGCAAGGTGCCGATGAGCTCGTCTTTCTCGACATCACCGCCAGCCACGAGGAGCGCAAAACGATGGTCGATGTGGTCGAACGCACCGCCGCGAGCTGCTTCATGCCTTTGACCGTCGGCGGCGGCATCCGCACGGTGGCTGACATGCGTGAGATGCTCCTCGCTGGTGCCGACAAGGTGGGCATCAACACCGCCGCGGTGAAGACACCGCACGTCATCGATGAGGCCGCGGAGGCCTTTGGCTGCCAGTGCCTCGTCGTGGCCATCGACGCGAAGCGGAACGAGAAAGGCTCATGGACCGTGTATACCCACGGCGGACGCAACCCGACGGAGCTTGATGCCGTCGAATGGGCCGCCGAGGTCTGCCGACGCGGCGCGGGTGAGATTTTGCTCACCAGCATGGACGCCGACGGCACGAAGAACGGCTACGACATCGCCCTGACCCGCGCCGTGAGCGAGGCGGTGACCATTCCCGTCATCGCCAGCGGCGGTGCCGGCAAGGTCGATCACATGGTCGATGTGCTGCGTGATGGCAAAGCCGATGCGGTGCTCGCGGCGAGCATCTTCCACTTTGGCGAATACACCGTG
>CALMTT010000657.1 GCA_937872615.1 uncultured Verrucomicrobiaceae bacterium
TCCATCCAAAACAACTAACCCAACTTTCCGTGTCCACGTTTTCGACGAAAGATCACTGCTGGGACTTTGGCGGCCAGGAGATCTACCACTCTGCCCATACGCTCTTCCTCACCACGCGGGCGGTGTATCTCATCGTGCTTAGCAAGCGGGACAATGAGCGGCAGAACAATGTCGATTACTGGCTGCGTATGGCAGCCAGCTTTGGCGGGCCGGATGCCGTGGTCTATGTGGTGGTCAATAAGTGCGATGAGAAGGTAGGCCACCCGCCGGATGAGCAGGCGCTGCGGCTGCGGCATCCGCACCTGCGCGGCTTCCTGCACACGAGCTGCGATGACCTGACGGGCATCCCGGAAGCGCGTGAGGTGGTGGTGCGTGAGTCCCTACGGCTGGATGGCGTGCGCACACCGGTGGCGAAGTCCTGGCTAGCCGTGAAGAAGAAGCTGGAGAAGATGCCGGAGCACACGCTTTCCATGGAGGATTGGGGGCTGCTCTGCGGCAGCAAGATCAATACCTCGGAGGCCCGGCGCGAGCTTCTGCACCTCTGTGACCGGCTGGGCACAGTACGCTACTTCCCCACCACAAAGGAGAAGATGGTGGACGCCCGCGAGACGGCCATCCTGAACCCGGAGTGGGTGACGATGGGCATCTACGCCTTGCTGGATGATGAGGCGACGCAGAAGCGCGGCGGTCTGCTGGACCGAACGCAGATGACAGCCATCCTGAAGCAGCGTGGCTATCCTCCGGCTCATGAGAAGATCATCGAGGAAGTGATGCGGCGCTTTGACCTGCTCTACGACTCCGCCGATCACGGCCCGGCGCACCGCATGCTGATCCCGCTGATGCTGCCGGAGCGAATGCCGGTCTTTGAATGGCCGCAGACGGGCACGCTGGAGTTCGTCTACCAGTATGAGGTGATGCCCGCCGGCCTGCTGCCCGCCTTCATGGCCCGCCGCCATGAGCAACTTGACGCCGAGGTGCCAAACTGGCGGCACGGCTGCGTCCTGGAGCTGAAACAGTGCCGCGTGCGTGTGATCGCGGACATGGAAACACGCCGTGTGCTCATCAGCGTAACTGGACAGGAGGCGCTCCGACGCGAGGCACTCGATCAGGTGCGCCACACCTTGGAGGCGCTACACGGAGCCGTGGACAAGCTGCCCGTGCAGGAACTCATCCCCGTGCCCGGTCGGCCGGACGCGCCGATGCTCAAATATGGCTACTTGCGTTCCCTGCTCTGGAAAGGCATCGCCGAATACGAAGCCGAAGGCAGCCGCATCGGCGAGACGATCACCGTGAACGTTCGTGAAGCCCTTGACGGCGTGCGTGGAACCGAGCGCCGCAAACAAGATGAAGAGCAGCGTCAACGCAGCGGTGACACACACAATTACTTCCACGGAGACTACAAACCCATGTACAATGATAACCGTATCCAAGCGCGAGACATCACCAACAGCCAAGTCGGCCAGACGCTCACGAACTGCACGAATATGATCCAGCAGCAGACTGCGGGAGAGGTAAAAGCGCTTCTCGAAGTACTGAGCAAGGATGTGCAATCGCTGATCTCCCAACTACCAGCCGACAAGCATGAAGAGGTGGCGGGAAATCTGGAACTGCTGGTAAAATCTGCTGCAAGCACAAAGCCGAACCGTGCTTGGTATTCCGTTTCCTCCGAGGGACTGCTCGAAGCGTCGAAGTGGGTCAAAGACTTCACCGGGAATATCACCGGCACGATTGGCAAGCTGGGCAGGCTGCTGTGGCCGGAGTGAAACAGAGGCAATTAATCACTCGAAGAGATGTTCTCCGGCCTTGAGATAGCCCTGCGGTGCGATGTGCGTTCTTTAGACACATGTCCACCAATGTCCAACCTTCCTCCCGACTGCTCTCGCTTGATGCCTTTCGGGGCTTCATCATGCTTTTGATGGCCTCTTCCGGCTTTGGCATCGTGCAGATGGCGGAGGCACATCCGGGTTCGTTTTGGGAGACGATCCGCACGCAGTTCGAGCACAAGGCGTGGCAGGGTATTTCGCTGTGGGACATGATCCAGCCGAGCTTCATGTTCATGGTGGGTGTGGCGGTGCCGCTCTCGTGCGCGAAGCGTCGCGAGGCTGGGCAGGGCTTTCTTGGCATGGCGTGGCATGCGCTGACTCGCAGCGTGCTGTTGATCCTTATCGCGGTGGTGCTGAGCACGAAGGCGTCAGACAAACAGACGACGTGGGTTTTCACCAATGTGCTGGCGCAGATCGGCCTGGGTTACTTTTTCCTCTTCATCATCGCCGGACTGGGCTGGGAATACATGACGGCGGGGATCATAGCGCTGCTGGCCGGCTACACGGCCTTTTTCGCGATGCATCCGCTGCCCACGCCGGAGCAGTTCGCGTCGATCCAAGGCATCAAAGTGCCTGCGGAAGGCATTTTGCAGGGCTGGTTCGGCCACTGGAGCATTCACTTCAATGCCGCAGCACACTTTGATCGGTGGTTTCTGAACCTGCTACCGCAGGCGCAAGCCTTCACTTACAACGTGGGCGGTTACCAGACGCTCAACTTTGTGCCAGCGCTCGCCACGATGCTCGGCGGTGCGCTGACGGGGCGCTTTCTCATGCGCAGTCCGCTTGAGACTCGCAGCAAGTGCGCACGACTGCTGGTGGCGGGTGTGATCCTGATCTTCCTCGGCACCATTCTCGACATCGTGGCGCTGCCGGCCGTGAAGCGCATCTGGACGCCGTCGTGGGCGATTCTGAGCGGCGGCTGGGTGCTGCTGATGCTTTCGGCGTTTTACTGGCTGGTGGAGATCGCCGGTTTCCGCCGCCTCGTGTTCCCGCTGGTGGTGGTGGGCATGAACAGCATCACGATCTACGTGCTGCACAGCCTCTGCGCCGGATGGATTCGCGATGGTTTGCACAAGCACCTTCCCGCCAGCGCTTTCCCGGCGGAGTGGTTGCCCGTGATCGATCGCTGTGGCGTGCTGCTCGTGCTTTGGCTGATCTGCTGGTGGCTCTACAAACAGAAGGCATTCCTGCGTCTGTGACGGCAAGCTTCCCTCATGAGCGAACGTAGAAAGCTCATGCTGCAAGCCCCCCTGCCCTTTTCCCGACGTGAACTGCTCGCCCGCATGGGCGGCGGATTGGGATCGCTGGGCCTCGTTTCCTCACTCGATGCCGCTGGAGGCATCCAGCGCACGCATTTCGTTCCAAAGGCCAAGCGCATCATTCACCTTTTCATGAATGGCGGACCGTTCGGGCCGGACTATTTCGACCCAAAGCCGGCTTTGACGAAGTTTGCCGGTCAAAAGCCCGAGGGAGCCGATCTGCGCACCGAGCGGCCGACCGGAGGCTTGCTGGCCTCGCCGTATGCCTATGCCAAGCACGGCCAGAGCGGCCTGGAGATCAGCGAACTGCTGCCACACCTGGCGCAGCATGCGGATGACCTTTGTGTGCTGCGTTCCTGCCACACGGACAATCCCAATCACGGCCCCGCCTTGCTGCTGATGAACAACGGCACGATGACCGAGCGCGTGCCGAGCATGGGCTCGTGGCTCAGCTACGGTCTGGGCAATGAAAACGCCAACCTGCCGTCCTTTGTCGTGCTGTGCCCCGGCAAGCCTGTGCGCTTTTCGATCCTGTGGAGCAGCGCCTTCCTGCCCGCGCAGCATCAGGGCGTGTACATCAACCACTCGAATCTCGATCCGAAGCAGATGATTCCATGGCTGACGAACAGTCGTCTCGCCCCTGCGGATCAGCGCAAGCAGCTCGACCTCATGCAGACGCTGAATGCAGAGCATCTCGCCACGCGCGGCGGCGGTGATGTGATGCTCAACGGCCGCATCCAGGCCATGGAAACGGCGTTCCGCATGCAATCGGCC
>CALMTT010000658.1 GCA_937872615.1 uncultured Verrucomicrobiaceae bacterium
AACTGCTGGAACGCGTGGGGCTGGGCAGCCGGCTCAACACCTATCCGGACAAGCTCTCGGGCGGCGAGCAGCAGCGCGTGGCCATCGCCCGTGCCATCGCGAAGCGTCCCGAGGTGCTTCTTTGTGATGAACCGACCGGCGCCCTCGATGTGAACACCGGCATCACCGTGCTGGAGGCTGTCGAGCGCATCAATCGCGAGCTCGGCACGCTCACCGTCGTCATCACGCACAATGCCGCCATGGCCGACATGGCCGACCGCGTGCTCTATCTGAGCGACGGACATATCGTCAAAGAGCATCGCAATGCCACGCGCATGCCCGCCTCCGGGCTGAAGTGGTGACCGGCGCAATGCCTCCTTGCCGCCGCGTGGCCCGCGTGCATACTCCGCGCCGCTCGCAGCACAGGCTCCTGTAGCTCAACGGTTAGAGCAGGGGACTCATAATCCCTTGGTTCTGGGTTCGAATCCCGGCGGGAGCACTTCCATGGCATCATGCGCCATCGGTGCCTGCATCTTCGGATTCACGAAAAACACCCCTCCGCGTCGCGTTGTGCTTTTCGTATGAGATCACCCTCCAAGACCCTGCTGCTGACGTGCCTGCTGACCTTTGGTTGGAAGTGCAGGGCAGGGGACAATGACCTCAACGCCGGCTTCGCGAAGGTGGAGATCACACCGCCCGTCGGCGCGATCATCACCGGGCCGATGGGACCCAAGAGCACGGGCACGGACGATCCGCTGTGGGCGCGGGCGATGGTGGTGCAAAGCGGGAGCAAGAAGCTCGCTCTCGTCGGCATCGACCTGGTGAAGATCCGCCTCGATCTGTCGGACAAGACCATCGAGCTCGTCACGCAGCAGACGGACATCACCCGCGACGGCATCCTCATCTGCCCGAGTCACAATCACAGCTCGCCCCTGATCCCGATGGATGGCGACAAGGCCACCGCGAACAAGGCCTACATCGACACGCTGCCGAAGCTGATTTCCGACGCCATCGTGCAAGCGAACAAGGCCCTACAGCCCGCCCGCATGTCGGTGGGCCGTTCGATCGTGCTCGAAGGCCACATCAACCGCCGCTTGATCACGAAGACGGACGGACTCGTGCTCAACACGTGGCTCAAAAAGGTGAATGACCTCAAGGAAGTGCCGCAACTGCTCGGCACGGAAAGCGTCATCGACCCCGAGCTGTGGCTCGTGCGTTTCGATTCGCACGAGGGCAAGATGCTCGGCTCGCTCGTGAATTTCACCTGCCATCCCTGTTTGCACGACCGCATCGAGACGCACAATTGGTCGGCGGACTTCCCCGGTGTGATCGCGGACACACTCGCGAAGGAGTTTGGTGGGCAAGCCATCGGCGTCTTTACGCAAGGCGCCTCCGGCAACATCCAGCCGCCCGTATGCTGGGCCCCTGATTGGAAAGAACGTGCCGGCGTGTTTGCGAAAGCCGCCGTCGAAGCGGCGAAGTCCGCCATGCCTGTCAAAGGCCCGGTGCCAGTCGATTATCGGCGACGCGATGTCGAGGTGCCGCGTTGCAACGCCGAGGCGCAGAACCCGCTCAAGATCACACGCCTCGGCTGGCGTCCAGAGTCTTTTGAAGGCGCAAAACGCACCGCGGAGTCGATGCCGAAGATGCGGAAGGTGCCCGTGAGCGCCGCCCGCATCGGCCCCTTCGCCATCGCCACGAACGCTGGCGAGCTGTTCGTCGAATGGGGCATCGAGGTGAAGAAGCGCTCGCCCTTCCGCCATACGATCCTCACTGAACTCACCAACGAAGCCGCAGGCTACGAGCCCACGCGTCTCGCCTTCGAGCACGAAGGCTACGAAACCCTCGCGGGTGTGAATTTCATCGCCGTCGATGGCATTCAAAGGCTGGTCGATACGGCCGTCGAGCTTCTTGAAGAGCTGGCGAAGAAAGATGGCGAAACGAAACAGAGCGGAACTCGATGAAAACCCTGCCCAAGATACTCCGGCCGCTTTTTGGGATCGCAGCTAGCTTCACCGCTTCATGGTCCGCTCATGCGGCAGACGGCACCTTGGATGCCGGTGTCGGCATCGTGGACATCACGCCCACTCGTGAAATCACGCTCGCGGGATCGCCATCGCCGAAAAAGACGGCGGAGGTGAAGACGCGGCTGTTTGTGCGGGCGTTGGTGCTTGCCGCGAGTGGACAAAAGGTGGCAATCGTCACGCTCGACACGTTGAAGTATCCCGTCGAGCACGTGCAGCGGGCTCGGGCGAAGATCGAGCAGGCCACCGGCATCCCGGCGAGCAATATCATCATCTGTGCCTCGCACACGCACAGCGGACCACTTTGGAGCTACTACGAGGACCAACTCGTCACACCCATCGCCGAGGCCGTGGCGAAGGCGGCGGGCGATCTGACGCCCTGCACCCTCGGCATGGCACACGGCAGGGCGGAAGGCGTGGCCGAGTGCCGTCGCGTGATCAAAGACGGCCATGCGTGGAATCGCTGGCAGTTAAAGCCCGACGAAGCCGACAGCTATCCCGCAGAAGGCCCCGCCGATCCGGAGTTTGATGTCCTGGCGCTCCAAAAAGCTGACGGCGCATTCAAAGCGGTGCTCTACAACTTCGCCTGCCATGCCGCGAACAATCGCGAGCCACGCATCTCGGCGGACTATCCGGGCGATGTGGAGATATTCGTCCAAAAGCAGCTCGGCTATGCACTGCCGACCTTTTTCCTCACCGGAGCCTGCGGCGATCAAAACCCGATCTACAGCGTGCGTCGCGATCTTTTCGAGCAACGGCTCGGTGGCGAGATTGTGCGTTGTTTGGGTGCGCTCGAGCCCATCGCGAAGCCTTCGTTGGCCATCGAATGCCGCGAGTTTCAGATGCCGGGCCGCGAGCAGCCCGAGTTCAAAGAAGCCGAGGTCGCCCGCAACTGGCCTGGCCAGCTCGAGCACTACCGGAAGTCGTTCAACGACATGAAAAAGCGCGAAAAGCCGGACTACCTCTACTTCCTCACCGGCATTCGCATCGGCGATGACTTCGCCATCGTGACAAACGCGAACGAACTCTTCTGCAGCATCGGCCTCAGCATAAAAAAGCAGTCGCCCTTCAAGCACACCATGGCCGTCGAGCAGACCAACGGTGCCCACGGCTACGTCCCAAGCGCCAAAAGCTTCGAAGGCGGCAGCTACGAGACCTGGTTCGGCGAGCACTCGTATCTCACAACCAAAGCAGGTGAGATCATCGAGCGCGAGTCGGCGGGTGTTTTGAGTCGCTTACGGCAGGCACCCTGAGCAATTTGGACTGGAATGCACCTCTGCATCTAATCGGCGCCCTTTTCCTCGTGGGAAACTTTGCGTGGCTTCTCATTAAGCCGCGCCGGAGGATCTTAGAGTTGGCGTTTGTAAACGATAAAGCGGGCTTCCTCACGCCTTGGGTTTGTCGGCGAATCTCAGTTTATAGTCATGCGAATCCAAGTATGCACGTTGGAAAGTGACGTGCTTTAATTCAGGGGTTTCTGCCAGCCTCTCTACCGCATCATATGTTTTCTGGCTTGGATGGTCATAGCAGCCAACGATAACTCGTTTAAAACATTTGGGGTCAATGCTCAAATCAAGGGGCTCTTCGGAACTCAGGCCTCCCTTTGTTGGAATCCGGATTCTAACCTCCTCCTCGTAACTCCATTCAAGCGCTTTCGTCGTTAACACCTGCAGTAGCGATTCTTCAAATGAAGCCATATCTTGGTGAAGTGCAGGAATGCTCGGCGGGCTGCTGCGATAGCGAACTTCGTGAGCCTCACTGGCTAGATCCAGTCCTTCGAACATCTCTGCTGTTTCAAACTCGATCACCATTCCACGATGCTGTTCCGCGTAGTGCGACCACATCAAGATCGAATCTTCTCGATAAGAACAACAAAGTATCCGAAAGCCTTGCGCAATCTTGCCCACCCACTCCCATTTTAAATCAGAAGCTTTCTTGCTCCATCCTTCGAGTGTTCGAAGCTTTTGAAATCGTCGGGGTAATTCGCACGCGTGGTATTCTTTAGAGCTTTCCTCTCGGCCGAGCCCTTTCTTGCTGCCAACCTTAAAAAAATAGTCCTCCACCATGTGGTCTGCCAGCAATCGATCCAAAACCAATTCTTCCGAAGGCTGCTCAATTCTTGGCGTCATCTCAAACGGGTCATTAAACTTCAGTGGACTCGCAAATCGCATCGTTTTGGTCTTGAGAGTGGCCAGAGCCCCAGCGGCGTCAAAATAACGATAAAGCCTCATAGTGTGCAAAGAAGGAAGTTTTGATGGGATGGGCAAGCCACAAAACATCTACTTTACCTCATAGCCCTCAACTCTAGGCCTGACGTGGCGCTGTTATCACGTCACATCCACAGCTCTATTGCCGTCGATCGAGCGGAGTGTCGCATTCCCCATAAGATTTGTCGTCACAAGATCTGTAAGCCTGCGTTCTTGTTCCCCATGATCCGACCTCTTTGCCTTGCTCTTGCCCTGCTCACCTCCGCCGCCTTGGCTGAAGACTGGGGTTCCTATCAAATCGTGTCCGTCAGTGCGCCGGAGTTTGTTTTGGAGGCTGTTGGTGGCACGCAGGAGGGGGGTGTTGTTTCGATCAACAAGCCGGCCGATGCACCGAATCAGAAGTGGATCATTCAACCGCGCGGTGATGGATGGTTTTGGCTGATGCCGACCTCGCAACCCGGTCTCGCGCTCACGGTGGATGGCGCGGGCACAAAGAACGGCACGAAGCTCATCCTCGCGAAGGACACCAAGTCGGACGCGCAGCTCTGGTCGATCACAAAGAACGACAACGGCAGCTACTCGATGGAGCCGAAGCATGCGCCAGGCATGGGCATCGACCATCTCGGCGGCAAGAAGGAGGTCGGAGCAAAGATCGACCTGTGGCAGCACAACAAGAACGACTCGCATTTGCAGTGGTTCATCCGTCCGCTCGCAGGCAGCGGCATCGCGGAAGCGAAGAAGGATGATGAGCCGAAATACACGCCGCCCGCGATAGATCCGAAAGACATCAAAGAAGGCCGCATCGAGACCTTCCAGTTCACACAGAGCAAGATCTTCCCCGGCACCGTGCGCGAGGTGACCGTTTTCATCCCGGCGCAATACGACGCAAGCAAGCCAGCCTGCGTTTATTTGAAGACCGATGGCTACAATCCGCGTGAGAAGGCGAATCTCGAGCTCGCCACCGCCACGAAGGAGATGCCGGTGACCGTCGGCGTCTTCGTGCGGCCCGGTGAGGTGCCTGCGCCGATGAAAGGCACCGCGCCGCGTCGCAATCGCGACTTTGAATACGACGGCGTCAGCGACAATAACCTGCGCTTCTTTGACGAAGAGATCCTGCCCTTCGTCGCGAAGCAGTATCAGCTCAATCTCAGCACCAGTGGCAACGACCGCTGCATCGTCGGTGGCAGCAGCGGCGGCATCACGGCCTTCGCGGCGGCTTGGCACAAGCCGGAGGCCTTCAGCCGCGTGTATTGCGTCAGCGGCAGCTTCGTTGCGTTTCGCGGCGGGCATGAGTTTCCCACGATGGTGCGGAAGTTCGAGGCACGGCCCATTCGTGCCTACCTCACCACCGGCACTCGCGACATGGAAAACGTCGCGGGCGATTGGTCCCTCGTCGATCAGGAGATGGACAAGGCGCTGAAGTTTTCCGGTTACGACTACCAGTTCCGCATCATCGACGGCGGCCACGGCGCGGGCTATGGCGACGAGTGGCAGGAGGCGATGGCCTTCCTCTGGAAAAACTGGCCCGAGAAGGTCAAAGCAGGCCCCAGCGCCCCGCGAGCCCAAGAAATCCTCATCCCCGGTGAAGACTGGAAACTCGTCGCCGAAGGCTTCAAAAGCACTCGCGGAGCCTCCACAGCCGCGAATGGAGAAGTTTTCTTCGCGGACACCTCCGCCGATAAAATCCATCGCATCGGCCTCGACGACCAAGTCAGCGTTTTCGTCGAAAAAACCGGCAATGCGCACTGCGTGACCGTCGCGGCCGACGGATCGCTTTACACCATCTCCGAGAAATCCGGCCAGCTCCTGCGCTACGACACCGCGGGCAAGTCCAGCATCGTTTTGGACGGCATCCTCGGCCACAGCATCCTCGCGCATCCGAACGGCAGCCTCTACGTCACCGACAACGACGCGAAGAAGCCCAACAACGGCGGCAGCGTGTGGCTTATCAGGGACGGCAAAAAGAAGCAAGTCGATGCCGGCATCAAATTCGCCACCGGCATGGCCTTCCGCCCCGATCAATGGCTCCTCAGCGTCGGCGAAGGCCACTCCAAATGGGCCTACAGCTATCAAATCGCCGACGACGGCACGCTCACGAATAAAGAGCGCTTCTTCCACCTCCACGTCCACGATTGGGATGACGATGCAGGCGCGGAATGCCTCTGCTACTCACAAGAAGGCCGGCAATTCATCGCCACCAAAAGCGGCATCCAAATCAGCGCCGACGACGGCCCCACGCAGGTCATCCTGACCGTCCCCGACAAAGGCCGCGTCACCGCCGTCGCCATCGGCGGCAAGGATAAAGACACGCTCTATGCCTTCTGCGGCAACAAGATCTGGAAACGCAAAATCCAGCAGCACGCCCTCGGTGCATGGAGCCAGTGGACGAAGGTGGTGCCGACGAAACTGTAGCTTTGGCCAGTTCCTGAGCTTTGTTCATTAAAAAGCAAACGCCAGCTGTGGCGGAGATCAGCCGCTGGCAGCGAATCAGATATCATCTCCGCGCCCCCGGGTGCCGACCTTCGATCATCGAGTGAAAACCACAGGGATTGCAGGGAGGGACAATGACTCGCTTAGCGCTACTTCGGCGTGCCTGATTTATTTTTCGTCGGGGGCGAGCCGGAGATGTGGTAGCATCACAAGGGCATCGCGATGACTTCCGAGGCGTTCTTTGTCAGTTCATGGGCGACCGCCGGCAAAGGATGTTACGGATTGAGAGCGCTGACATGCGGGCGGCTGTTCGGAAAGATTTTCTGGTTTCATGCCATCCCTGTGGCAGGTGAGGTGGCGAATTGGCCAGACGAAAGCCTAGACTGGAACTAGCCGGGCCTGCTTTCCTGTTCGCATGCGCCTGCCGTAGGGCACACCTTGTAAGCGTCGATGCTGACGAAATTGGCACGTCTTTACAACGAGCATCAACTCGACGATATGGTGGTGTTTGAGTATACCCCACGCCTTCATCGCCAAGTAGGGCGTTCCACCACGGGGGGCTTTTGTCTCAGCCCTGATGCGTCTGGCTCTGGATGCGCGAGATCATCTCACGCACATGCAACGCCTTGTAGGCACGCGGTTTCAAGACGGCAAGGCTCTTGGAGGGGGAGCCCCAGCGCAGGACGCGAATGTTTACCTTACGGGTGCCCCAGAGGTTCATCAGGCCGGTGGTGGGCTGGTAGATGTCGATCGTGCGGGTGCCGACGAGGGCACGGCCGTAGTCATCGACGACATACACACTCGGATCGCCCTGGATCTGGAAGACGGTGCCGAGGGGGTAGATGGACCAATCGGCAGCGGCGCTGCGGATGGAGCCTGCCTTAAGCAGGGTGCCTGCGGCGGTGCGGGCACCATACTGGAGATGGTCGGCCTCGGAATGGGTGTAGGCGGTGGTTCTGACGCCTGGGATGACCTGTCCGGCTGTGCGGAGGCTTGAGGTGGCTGGCGGAGTCTTGGCTGGTGGAAGTTGGAGCTTTCCAACGAGCGTGCTGGCACACACAAACGCGACACAGAGGGGGGCGGATACGAACAAAACGTGAGGGGGGTGGTTGGGATCACGCCTCGCCAGGCAGTGGGGGGTTGCCCGACGAAGGGGCGCGGATGGTGTCGAGGTAGCTGGGGGTGTCAAACCTCCATTTGGCCACTGGCGATGCCGGCCAAAACCTTACGAACCCATCTTCATGGTCAATTTTTGCGCCTAATTTGCACTTTGAAGGGAAAAGCACGGGGTGGCGTGGTGAACTCAGAGAGAGCGCGGCAACAAAAAAGGCTGACGCAGGTGCGTCAGCCTTTTCGTGAAAAGTTTCGCTCAGCGGGACGTCACTTCTTCTTTTTGCCCATCATGATGGTCAGGAGCAGGACCAAAACGACGGCTCCACCAGCCACCATGAGAATGGTGTCCATGCTGATCGCGCCTTCTTCCTCGGTCGGCGGAGCGTCGGCCATCGGAGCGGGAGCAACTGCACCCGGCTGGACGGCCGGAACAGTGCCGACCGGAGCTAAACCAGGTTGGGCAGGGACCATCCCGGGCTGGGCAGGAACGACACCAGGCTGGGGCATCACGCCGGGCTGTGTGGGGACAACGCCAGGCGTCGTCGCGGGGGCAGCGGTGCCGCCAGACATCGCCAGAGCACGGGCAACCGCGGGGTCCATTCCAGGTGTCGCAGCCCCGTTGGCAGGAACAGCACCGGGAACTGTACCAGCAGGCGTCACCAACGCGCTCGCAGCAGTGGCCTGCTGCTTGGCAGCATATTCGGCACGCTTGCGGGCAAAGCCATCGCGATAAATCTGGAGGATGGGGGCATACTCTTGGTTAGCTGAGGACGCTTTATAGGCCTCAAGCAGGGCGAGTTCACCTTCCACAATCTTGTCGTTGTAGAAGTGGAGGGTGGCTTGATGAATCGCTTCAGTGATTTTGGTCACTTGGGCGACATTGATCTTCTGAAGCCTTGTCTTCTCCTCAAACACAGCCTTTTGCAGGTCCTGCAGGCGTTTCAGGTCGTATTTGTAGGTGGTCACCCACTTGCTCTCCTTACGTTCGACCTCATAGCGTGAGTTGGCCTCCTGGACCTCACGGTCAATGGCCGCCTTGGAGCGGGAGAGATCCGGCTCGACGAGCCTTTTCATATTGTCATCACGCTGCTTCTGGAGCACCGGCTGGTCCTTGATCATCTGGGAGAGCTTGGCGTCAAAGCTCGTGAGGATGGCGAGGGCCTCCTCGACGGCTTTCGGCCAGTGAACAGAGGCGATGTGCAGCTTCCTAGGGCTGGAGAGCTGCTCGAACTCCCTCAGCGCACCGCTGTAATCACCAGCAGAGGCCTTCTCGTTCATAGCCTGCACGATGGTGTAGGCGTCGATGTTATACTTCTCAGCACGCGCGTCCTGCGGTGTGAGCCACCTGCCCTGCATCTTGATGCCGCCGGCCACCACCTTCTCCTTCTCCTCCTGGAATTCATCGACCATCTTCTTGATCTCATCCGCCTGGGGAGTGCCGGGATAGCGATTGATGAAGGGACGCAGACGGTCCTGGATGATCTGCTCATACTTTTCGGCGGTCAGCAGGTCAGCCGTGGGAAGGAGTTTGCGCAGTTCCTTGATCTCCACCTCCTCCGGCTTCTCTTTGAGGATGCCGCCCGGCGCGATTTCCGCCATGGGGATGAATTTTTCATCCATGATCTTGGCGGTGACCTTGTACTTCATGAGCACGCCTTCCGGCTTTTGCTCCAAAATGGTGCCTTCAAGCTTCTTGCCGTCCTTCAGCGTGACGATGTCAGCGCGAAGCGTGCCGGTGATGGAGGTGGCTAGTGCCAGGACGAGCAGGGATCGGCTCAATTTCATGGTGGTGCGTATGGGTGGGAAATATCGGGGGAATTGAAAAGGTAACCAAAAAGGCTGGTTCTCGTAAAGAGAGGAATCACCGGCGCGGGATTATTTTTGGCGGCGATGGAGCGTGATACGCTTGAAGCGGGCGTCACCTCCAGCGCTAATGCTGGTGACCTCCGTGTCATCGACGAACACATTGTGAATCAACCGCCGGTAGTAGCTGTTCATCGGCGGCAGCTCGGCGGACTGACCGGTGGCACGCACTTTCTCGGCGAGCTCTTTGGCCCGGGCGATCATCTTGTCCTCCCGCATGGAGCGGTAAAACTCCACGTCCACGCGGATGCGCGGCGCCTCCGGCATGTGGCGGAAGAGGATCCGGTTCACGAGGTATTGGATGTCCTCCAGCACCTCGCCACGGCGGCCGATGAGGGCATCGCTGTCTTTCGTCAAAACCTGGAGCGTGGGGCCGTCCGGGCCGTCATCCTGCTCGATTTGGGCGGCGAAGCCCAGGTAACCGAGCATGGCGTCGAGGATGTGCTGGGCGTGTTCGAGGGCGGAAGCGTTCATGGGAGAAAGAGAGCGGGGAGTGAGGTGACGGAGCCCAATGCTCGGCGGAGCTTCAAAATGACGAATGACGAAACCAGAATGACGAATGAATGACGAAGCACAAATGCCGAATGACGCCTTGTGAGGCCCATTCGGCATTGGTCATTCGGATTTCGTCATTCAAATCTAGCCCCCGAGCTTCGGCGGCTTGTTACCGGGCTTCTTCTTGTCCTTTTGATGGCCCATCGGGTTGAAGAAGGGGCTCTGCGGGGCCGGTTTTGGCTCTCGCTTCACCTTTTCGAGCTTTGGCTCGGGCACGTAGAGCTTCATGATCCACGTCTGGGCGATGCTGAAGAGGTTTTGGGTGGACCAGTAAAGGGCCAGCGCGGAGGCGAAGTCGTAGCTGATCCACAGGAAGATCAGCGGCATGAACATGAAGATGCGCTGCTGCATCTTGTCCACCGTGGCGGGCTGCGGCGTGAGCTTCATCTGCGCCACCATGGTGATGCCCATGATGATCGGCAGCGGGTTGATGTTGAAGCCGGCGAGCTGGGCGACGGTGTCGGGCGCGGAGAGGTCCTTCACCCACCAGAGGCCGTGGCCGCGGAGCTCGGCAGCGTATTCGAGCATGCTGTAGAGGCCGATGAAGATCGGGAACTGCAGCAGCAGCGGCAGGCAGCCGCCGAGCGGGTTCACGCCGTAGTCGCGATACAGCTTCATGACCTCCATCTGCTGCTCCTGCGGGTTGTCTTTATACTTCTCCTGCAGCTCCTTCATCATCGGGGCCAGCAGGCCCATGCGCTTCATGGTGCGCATGGATTTGGCGTGGATGGGCCAGATGCAAAGACGGACAAAAATGGTGAGCAGGATGACGGCCACACCCCAGTTCCCCGTGACGCCATGCATCCAGCGCATGACGCTGACGAGGAAGATGCTCACCGGCTTGAACCAGCCGTAAAACATCGCGTAGCGGCGCTGGCGGTCGGTTTCCTCGTCGATCTTGCTCAAGCGGTGATACTCCTTCGGGCCAAGATAGATCTGATAGGACTCCGTCTTGCTGGCACCGGGGGCCAGATCGACGACCGGGAGGCCCATGGCGCCTTCGTAGGCATAATCTTCGATGGCTGCGTTCTCGGGATGGCCTTCCAAAGGCTTGCTCAGACGGCGGCGGGAGGACCAGAATTTCGCCGGAGCGCCTTTCTCATCCGTCGTGCGGGTGAGGATGTGAGAGTAGAAGCGGCTCGAAACACCTGCGTAACGCAGATTGGCAAACGATTGGCGGAACTCGGTGGCCGCCTCGCTGAACCAGCCTTTGCCGAAGTAGCTGGAGATGTGGAAGCTGGCATTGCCATTGTCGTTCCAGAAAAAGCTCTGGTAGCGTTCATCGGCATGCTTCAGCGCCGTGGAAGCTCCGGTGAAGAGGTAATACTCCTCGGAGCGATGCTGCGCGGTGCCGGTGTTGGTCAGGGTGACGGTGAGGTTGAGCAAATGCTCGTCGCTAGAGGCCCCCTCGGTCAATGTGTAGGTCTTTTTCACCCGGATGCCCTCGGCGGAGGTGCCTTCAAAGCTCACGGAGCGCTCGCTTTGCTCCAGCATCTGGTAGGTGATCGCATCCACGCCGGCTGGCTCGCGACGCAGCGCACCGATGGGCTCCAGCGCATGCTCATTGAGCGTCACATGATCGTTTCCGGCCAAAACGGCGCGGGTGACCCCGCCGCCCTTGGTGCTGAACTCATACGTCACCGTGCCGGAAGTGAGCGAGTGCTTCTGCTCGGGCGTGGAAGGTGCGACGACAGCCTGCGGAGCGGGTTTGGCGGCATCGGCGGCGGGTGCCGCGGGCGCGTCTTTGGGAGCCTCGGCCTTCTTTTTGGCCTGCTCGGCGATCCGCTGGGCCTCGACCAGCTTCTGGTTCTCCTGCATGTAGTAGAAGTTCACCCCCATGAGGAGAATGCAGGTGATGATGACGATCCAGCCTTTGCGATCCATGAACGTGTGGGGAGAGGAGAGTGAGAGTTTCGGGAATTAGCGGGCCGGATGAATGGCCGTGAATGCGCCGGTGGCGACGGAAAAGTGAGGAATCATTTGGATTTCAGGCCCCCGGCTTCGGCGGCACCGGATCGTGGCCGTGACCGCCCCAAGGCTGGCAGCGGGCGATGCGGCACAGGCCCATCCATGAGCCACGGAGCACGCCGTGGGTCTCGACGGCCTCCAAAAAGTAAGCGGAGCAGGTCGGCGTGTAGCGGCAGCCGGAGCCGGGACCTCCAAAAGCATGAATCACCGGGGAAATGAACTTTTGGTAAAAGCGGATGAGGACTCGAATGACCGCTTTCATGACACAACGGCAGTGTTGGCTGCCTCGGGAGGTGGGAGGAGGATGCCGAGTCGTTTGGCCAGCCTCAGCCAGTCACGCTCCAAATCCTGCAAAGTGGCCTCCGGTGCACGCCAGCGGCCGATGACGACAAACTGCCATCCGGGGGCGATTTCCGCCCGGTGCGCCCGAATGATCTCCCGCAGGAGCCGACGGACGCGATTGCGCTTCACGGCAATGCCTATTTTTTTGCCTGTGATCAGGCCGTAGCCGAATTCGGCCACGTTTTCGTCCCTGAGGACGCCCAGAACGAGATACTTGCCCGCAAAACTTGAACCCTTTTCCCTCACGCGAGCAAAGTCGCTCGCGTGCTTCAACCGCAGATGGGAGGGGAGGCGCATGCCCGGCGGGCGAAAAATCAGGTGTGCTGCTGGACGTGGCGCTTGAAGTGCACTTCCACGCCCTTCGGCAGGAGGCGCTTGCGGCCAGCGGCGCGGCGGCGGCGGAGAATGTCACGGCCGTTTTCCGTCTTCATGCGGGCACGGAAACCGAACTGCTGTTTCCGGGTGCGCTTGGAGGGTTGATAGGTCCTGAAGGTCTTGGGCATGGTGTTCTGGGGTGGTTAAAAGGTTTGCCAACGAGGGCTTGTGGCCGGAAACACGCCGCAGAGGCCATGTACCCGGAAAAAGGGGCGGGAGACTACCGGGAACGTCTGTTTTGTCAAACAGTGCTTCCTCGAGGCTGCCTAAGCAGCCAGGGCTTACGCACCAAAACCATGAAAAACGAAGGCTTATCCGTCAGAATTTTGGGCTGAGTTGAGCATTTTGGACCCATCGAAGCAGGCTTGGCAAAGGAATGGGGGCAAGGGAATGATTCGGACCGGTGCTCAGCCGGGAATTCTCCATTCCTTTGCCCTCATTCCCTTGCCAACAAGCCTGATCGAACGGGTCTTGCTTGAACTACCATAACCAGTTGCTCATTTCATGCGTAAGCCCTGCCTAAGCAGGGCTTTTTGCGCTTTTTCTACGAATCAAAGAGGCAGCCTCCAAACCTCCGCGGAGCTTCTCACCCACCCACCGCCACTGCTCCGGCGTCACAAACAGCGCATAAAACGTCCACATCTGTGCACTGAAAAAGATCAGCCCCTTCATCATCAGCGCAATCATGAGGTGCATGCCGATCCCGAGTACAAAAGCAACCGGGCGCAGCTTCCGCACGGCAAAGAGCACCGGGGCCTCCAGCTCGAAGAGCAGCGTCGTCCATTGCATCACCGTCCAGCTCCACAGTGGCAGGTTCCGCAGGCACCACGCCGCGAACTCCGTGCGGAAGATGCCCTGCATCTGCGTGTACACCACGTCGTTGTATTTCAGCCAGTCCCCGCTGAATCCCTTCGCGATGCCAGAGGCGAGGTACATGCAGATCAGCGTGCCCTGCACCAGCCGCACCGGCACCGCGCTGATCACGAGCCTGCCGCTCACTGCATCCCGGCTGTATCCGGGCGTTACCAGCAGGATGCCATACACACCCACGAAGAGCTTGCTGATCGATGAGGCGGACATCCAGTCCACCCCTTGGGTATAGAGAGCGCAGGAAAATAGCCCCAGCAGGGCCAGCCGCCGTGCCTTGTTCAACATCAGGCCAGCGGACGAGAGGCAAATCACCGCCGCCAGCACCGCCACACCAGGCGGAGTCAGTAGCGGCAGCGGCTCCGGGCAGCCCACCGCCGCCAGCTCCGCCGCATTCAGGTGAAATCCCTCCTCCGTCAGCCACTCCCGCCAGGAGAGTCCAAGCCAGCCCATGCGCAGCAGAAAGGCGGAAGTGAAAAGCACCTCAAACACCCGCAGCGGCAGTGCGTCGATGTCATCCACCATGGTGGACACCCACCGTCCGGTCACTCCGACCGTATGTGTGACATTGACCGGTGTCTCATTTGTGGACATGGCATTTCAGGTGGTGGGTATTCATGGCTTCGCGGGCGGCTGCTCCTTCGGCTGGCGGCGAAAGATGGCGGGCTGTGGCACCACGGGCGCACGCGGCTTGGCACGCTCCAGCATGGGCTTCCCGTCCACGATCGCATAGGTTCCCAGGAGAGTGACCTTTGTCGTTGCTGGCAGAGACCCGCTGCCATCCCAATGCCCGGCGGGTTGGGCCATTTCCGGCGTGTTCGTCGGCCAGGCGCGGTGATAATAGCGCACGCCCGCGACCTCGCGCCCAGCCGCCTGCTTGATTCGCTGGGCGATCCATCCCGCCAGTCGCGCCCGCAGGTTCTCACTGATCTTTTTGCTTCTTGTGTCACCAAGAATGCGGTCGATTCGTTGGCGGTAACCCGAAGCCGGCATCGAGGAAACGTCATCCCAATCGAGTCCGCTCCAATCATCGCTGCCATGGAAACGAACTTCGATCCGCCAGTCCGTCCACGAGGAGGTGCGCAGGGTGAATAAACCTGCCGTCGCGTATTGCTGCCAGAGACGATCTGGGATTCGAAATGGCAGGTGTCCGAGTTTGGTGCCGATCCATGTGAATGGAAGCAGCCATCCAATACAACCCAACATGAAAAAGGTGGGACGACAGCTCCAACCAATCTGGCCTCTATGGGCGTCGTCTCTTTTGGGTGGTGTGAGTTGCATTCGGCGCGTCGGCTCGTTCTTTAGGCGGCGAATTGTGTTGTCACTCGCGCAGTCGTTCCCGCGCTGCGGCAAACTCATCTTGCTCCAACTTCTCCACGAGTTGTAAGATGTCCGTTGCTTGACGGTCTCCGAGATAGACCATCAAGAGTTCCTTGGAAATTAGGCGCTCCGCTTGGTCGAAAGCTTTCTTATCTTTTGTTTCTTTGGCAGTTTGCGACCCCCTAAGATAGTTGCCCCTGTTTCCAGCTAGCCGCTTCTCCCGTTCATTTAGTATCTCTAATACTTTGGTCCGTGTTGCAGAATCAAGGTTCCATGAACTAAACAGATTATCGAATTTTTTCGCCCGCAGTTTCATTTTGGCCTCGGCAACCAAAGATAAGTATTCAGGCGTGTAGGTTTTGCCGAGTTCACCAAATAAGGCCTTGCTGCGGGCTTTTGCCTCTTCGTATCGCTGCTTCGCAGCCACACCTTCGGCACTGAGCTGTTTTGTTGAGGTCCTACTACTTTCTACAATGACCGAGGCAGTTCTCTTTGTCTCCTCGTTTGATGAAGAGTTTCCAAGCGGGGGCGTTTTCGGAGCAATAGAGTTGAAATTTTTGTCATCGCCCACCCATAGGCTGTACCCAACGACCGCTATCACAGTCAAAACCAAATATGTCAGAGTAAGTTTTTTCACGGGGCTAAAGTGGTGGGGGTTAACATCTGTTGTATTTGAACAAAAAAATGCTCTCCCGCCAACTTAGTGGCGGGGGAGCTTTGCGGGCCATTGGAACTATTGATTGTCCTGCTGGGTGTCCTGCTGGGTGTCCTGCTGGTTTCCTTCGTCACATAGGCATT
>CALMTT010000659.1 GCA_937872615.1 uncultured Verrucomicrobiaceae bacterium
CTTGACGGAGGCTGTCGTCGGCGGCTTCCATGAAGGTGAAGATCTCGATGGTCTCCTCGGCGCTGACGGGAGCCTCGCCGGTGCGGAAAAATTTCCCGATCTGGCGGCACAGGCCTTCGTAACTGACCGCTTTCGCGGCCTGGCCGATGGCTTTGCTGCCGTAGGCGACCGCACCGAAGTCCGCCTTGCCCTTCACGATGCCGCGATACGCGCCGACGCGGCCGTTTTTCCACACGCCAGTGGCGATGTCGTGATTGCCAGCCTTCACGCGTGAAACCGTCTCGCAACCTGTGCCCATGAGCGTGTAGAGCGCCTCGACGCCGTGGATGCCGTAGAAGAAAAAGTCCGGCGTGCCCTCTTGATACGAGCACGGTCCCCAGGTCTGGGCACCGAGCAGTTCGCCGAGGTCCGCGTTCGCCTTCAGCGCGACCATTTCCGCGCCGAACCGCGACGACGAGCTGCTGAAAAACTTCACCCCATGCTTCTTCGCGAGCTCCACGATGGCGATCGCCTCCGCCAGCGTGCCCGCGAGAGGTTTGTCGATGAAGACGGGCTTACCCGCCTTGAAGATCTCCCGCGCTTCCTGGAGGTGGATGCGACCATCCACGCTCTCCAGCAGCACCACATCGACCTTCGACAGCAGGTCCGGAATGCTCGGCACGATCTCCACGCCCATGTCGCGAAGCTGCTGCGTGAACTTCTCTTTGCGATCGCGGCTGGCCGGCATGTCCGTGCCGCCCGTGTAGCCGGTCGTCACCTTGATGCCAGCGAGCTCGCCCTCGGTCTTGCCTTTGTTGAAGAGCTTCGTGAAGGCCGGCACATGCGAGGTGTCGAGGCCCACAATGCCCGCGCGAAGCGGTTTGAGGTCGTTTTGGGCAAAAACAGCGCCAACAGCAAAAAGAGCGAAGAGGATGGATTTCATGGTCGCTCCATCAAAAGCTCCGAAATCGGCGATTTGATCATTTTTTCCGATCTGAGGCAGAGCTGCGCATTCGTCCTTCGACATTTCGTTCGTCGTGTTCATCGTCACGCCGCTTCCGCAATGCCCCGACGCGCTTCCATTCCCCACTCTGACAACGAGATTGCACCCGATCTCTTCGCGGCGTCGCTGTCGTCGGCGACGCGGCATTTCCTCGGATGGGATCGTTCGCTGGTGAAGGCGGTGGTGGAGCATGTCGCGGCGGATTGGAGCGGCACGGGGGCCCTCGATTTGGGCCGCATGCTGATCATCGTGCCCACGCGCAATGCGAGCCGTCGCCTGCGCGAGGCGCTGGCGGTGCATGCGGCGGAGCAAAATGCCGCCGTGCTGCCGCCGCGGGTGGTGACGCCGGATTTTCTGACCTCGCCGGAGCACGCGCCGGAGCTGCATCCGGCCGGAGCGCTCGAAACGAGGCTCATCTGGGCCGCGGAGCTTCTGCGCATCGACTTGAATGAGCATCGCGAGCTGTTTCCCGTCGATCCGGTGGAGCGAAACTTCACCTGGGCGCTGAAAACGGCGGGCGATCTGCTCGAACTGCGCGAGACGCTCAATGAAAAGGGCCTGAGCTGCGCGGACGTGGCTCGCATCGTCGAAAACAGCGAGATGGAGCCGGAGCGCTGGCGTGATATCGCTAGCATCGAGCGACACTGCGTGAAGGCAACCGTCGAGCGTGGTTTCGCAGACTGGCAGGCCACGCGACGTCATGCCGCAGCGAATGGCAGGCCGCCTGCGGGCATTGAGCGTGTCGTGATGGCTGGCGTGCTTGATCCGTCGTCGCTCGCCATTGATGCGCTGGAGACGTGGTCACGTCATGTGCCGGTGGAGGTGCTGGTTTACGCGCCTGAGGAGACGCATCGCGATTGTTTTGACCTCTGGGGCCGTCCGCGGGCCGAGGCGTGGCTCACGCGATCCATCGACATCCCCGACGCGAAGACGACAATCCATCAAGGCGGCGCGCCCGGTGAGCAGGCCGAGGCCGCGGTGGAGCTGATCACGCTTTACGCTGAGCCGGGAGCCATGACCGCGATCGGCGTGGCTGACACGGAAGTCATCGCGCCGATGGAGAAGGCGCTCGCTGCGCGTGAGATCGGCGCATTTGATCCTGCGGGCCGGAAAATGGGCACGCATGGCGTCTTTCACCTGCTGCGCATCGTTTCGCAGCTCGTCGCGACGCGTTCGTTTCACTCAGTGGCGGAGCTGGTGCGCTGTCCCGATGTCGCGGAGGCGATCCGTTCGGCGGTGGAGAGTCAAACAGGTGAAAAGCCATCGCTGAGCCGGCTGCTCGATGATTTCGACACGCTCGCCGTCACCTCCCTGCCGGACACGCTCGATGACGCGCTGGAGCTCGCGCCGCGTGTGTTCAGCGATCCGCAAAGATCGAGCGCCGTGCCTGCCGCGCTCGCGTGGATGGATCGCATCGTCAAAGCGCTCGAAGGCCGCGACTTCGGCGTCGCGCTCACGGATTTTCTTGGCGAAGTCTTCGCCTCACGCCGCTTCCGCAGTGACAATCCGCAGGACGCGGTCTTCTCCGCCATCGCTGATCAAATTCTGCAGGTGCTCGATGCGTTGGATGAGCTCACCTCGCTCTTCGCGGGTGGTCTTGATGCTGCGCAGCGCCTCGAATTGCTGCTGCAAACGCTTGGTGATCAAATCTTCTACCCCGACCGCAAAGCGCGCGACATCGACCTGCAAGGCTGGCTCGAACTGCTGTGGGAGGACGCGCCGCATCTCGTCATCACCGGCATGAATGATGGCAAGGCGCCCGAGGCCATTCTCGGCCACACCTTCCTGCCGGACTCCGCGCGTCGCGTGCTCGGCCTGCGCAACAACGACACGCGTTTCGCTCGCGATGCGTGCCTCATGACCGCGCTCATCGAATCGCGACGTCACAACGGCGGCCGCGTCGATCTCATCTTTGGCCGCACGGATGCCGATGGCGCGCCGCTGCGTCCCTCGCGCCTGCTTTTCCAATGCGCCGACGCGGAACTGCCCGCGCGCACGCTGCACTTTTTCCAAAAGCATGCGCCGCGTGTCGATCCAATGCCGTGGCAGCTCGCGTGGCAGCTCCAGCCGCGACCGCTGCCGGAGGATGCGCCGCTGTTTCAGCGGCTGAGCGTCACGCAGTTCGGCAGCTACCTGCAATGTCCGTTCCGATTTTATCTGCGTCATGGACTCGGCATGTCGGAGATCAATGCCACGCGAACGGAGATGGATGCGATGGAGTTTGGCAGCCTGCTGCATGGCGTGCTGGAAAGCTTCGCGCAGGACGAGCAGGCGATCACACTCGTGGACGCGGAAATGATTCGCGAAGCCTTCCACAGCATCCTCGACCGCCGCCTGCATGGCATCTACGGCTCGCGTCTCACCGTGCCGGTGACGATCCAGCGCGAGTCAGCACGTCAACGCCTCGGCTGGTGGTCGGAGATCGAGGCGGAGCAGCGCCGCCAGGGCTGGCAGATCATCGCCGCGGAGACGCGTTTGAGCCCGAAAGACGATCCGTGGCAGCTCGCGGGCATGACCATCAGCGGCCGCATTGATCGCATCGAGCGTCATGCGCAGTTCGGAGTTCGTTTGATCGACTTCAAGACACGCTCGGCCTTTGATCCGGTGAAGAAGACACGCAAAACGGTCGAGAACTACCACCTCGCGCCGCTGAAGCGCGGCGAGGAGCCGGAGAGTTTCGCGGAGTGGTCGCTCGTCACCAGCAGCGAAGGCAACGCGTCGCGCTGGATCGACCTGCAACTGCCCCTTTACCGCCTCGCGATGGAGCGGCGTTTTCCCGGCGAGAAGATCACCACCGCGCACGTCACCTTGAGCAAGACCAAGCCGGAGATCGGCCTCGATGAATGGGGCACGCTCGATGGCCCCGTGCTCGAAAGCGCTCGCGCCTGCGCCGAGGGTGTGATCACCGCGATCCGCGATCGGCAGTTCTGGCCGCCCGCGGAAAAACTGCCGTATGGCGATGATTTCGGCGCGCTCTTCCTCGGTGAGCCGCTGGAGGCCATCAATGCGAGCCTGCTCACACGAAAGGAGGCCGCATGACCATCCCAAACGAGATGATCCTCGCCTCCGCAGGCTCCGGGAAGACCTGGCAGCTCACGAATCGCTTCATCGCGATCATGGGGCAGCAATTGCTCGCGGGTAAAGAGGTGACGCCGGAGCGCATCGTGGCCGTCACCTTCACGCGAAAGGCCGCGGGCGAGTTCTTTGATTCCATTCTCGAAAAACTCGCGAAAGCGGCCTCGGATGCCGATTTTGCCGCACGACTCGCTGGCGATGAAAAACTCGATCCTGAGGCCAAGGACGACCCGCTGCGGCCCATTCTGCGTGCGTTGAAGCCAGAGCATTATCAGCAACTCCTGCGTGTGTTCATCGCACGCATGCCGCGATTGTTTCTCGGCACGCTCGACAGCTTCTTCTCGGCCATTTTGCGCAGTTTTCCGGCGGAGTTTGGCCTCGCGGGCGATTTCGAGATCCTGAATGAGCATCTCAGTGGCGTGGAGCGCGAGCGAGTGTATCGCCTCGTGTTTCAGCGCACGCTGCCGGGCCTCAAATCGCGTGGCGAAGGCCTCGCGGCGCAGCAGGAGTTCCTGGAGGCGTTTCGCCGCGCCACCTTTGGCAAAGAAGAATCGCGCATCCGCGATGTGCTCGACCAATTCATCGAGAACCAGCACGAAATCCTGCTGCATGCTGCCAGCGGCGAGCTCTGGGGCAATGCACGCGCCGTGTGGCCGAAAGGAAGCCATTGGCTGGAGGCGCAGATCGATCTCAAAGAGGCCTCGCAGCGTCTGCGGCAGCTTTTGGAGACTGCGGACACGAATGACAAGGCATGGGATTTCTGGAACGAACTTTTCGAGGAACTGCCGGACTATCAACCCGGCGGCAAGCTGACCAGTCGCGTCGAGTTCTTCGTGAAAAAGGCGCTGGAGCAATGGAGCGAGATCGAAGCGAAGACCTGCACGCTCACCGTGAACCGGCAAAAGCAGAAGCTCGAAGGCCGCGTGTGTGATGCCTTTGCGGCTGTGATCCGCCACATCGCCGGTGGTGAGCTGCGGGCGAGGCTGGAGCGCACGCAGGGCGTGTGGGCCGTGCTGAATCAATACGAGCACACGTGGTCGCGCCAGGTGCGGCGTCGCGGACGGCTGACGTTTCAGGACATGGAGCTGATCCTCGCGGGGCATGAGTTCGCCGCTGGGTTGCCGCGGCCGATGCTCTCGCAGGTTCCCGGCGCTGACGAGCGGCTGCGCATCGACTACCGCCTCGATGCTCGCTACGACCACTGGCTGCTCGATGAGTTCCAGGACACGAATCACATCCAGTGGTCCGTCATTGAGAATCTCATCGACGAGGCCGTGCAGGACACCAGCGATGAGCGCACGCTCTTCCAAGTCGGCGATGTGAAGCAGGCCATCTATGCTTGGCGCGGCGGCGACACGCGCTTGTTTGACGACATCTACGCCCGCTACAGCTCCGAAACCGTCCAGCGCATCCACAAGCGCCCGCTGAACGTCTCATGGCGCAGCGGTCACGATGTGATCGATCTTGTGAATCGCGTGTTTGGCGACGAAACCGCGCTCAATGAGCTCAAACTGCCGCGCGATACGATCGACCGCTGGCCGTGGCAGCCGCATCAGGTGGCCGGTGTGCATGATGACATGGCCGGACACGCACTGATGCTCCAGCCCATGCCTGCCGACGGCGAGAAAGTGACGGAGGAGGATCGATTCGTGCTCACGCTCGGCCTGTTGGAGGAGATCCAGCCGGTGAAGCGCCACTTGAGCTGCGCCATCCTCGTGCAGAGCAACAAAACCGGGCGCGAACTCGTCGATTATATCCGTGCGCATTCACCGAGCCGCATTCCCGTGATGTGCGAATCGGAAATCGCCATCGCCACGGACAACGCGCTCACGCTCGCGCTGCTGAGCATCCTGAAGGTCGCCGCGCATCCGGGTGACACCTTCGCGTGGGAGCACCTGCGCATGACGCCCTTCCGCGATCTGCTGGGAGGCAAAACACCGGGCCATCTCGCGCGTGAAGTGCTGCAAAAAGTCTTCGACGATGGCTTTGAGGCCGTGCTGCGTCATTGGGTGCGTGAGTTGGAGGCCAGCGGCATCACGCTTGATGCCTTCAGCAAACGTCGCGCGGAGGATTTCGCGCTCGCGGCAAGGTTGTTTGATCAAGGCGGCAGTCGTGATGTGGACGAATTCCTAGCCTACGCGGCGAATTACACCGTCAGCGAGCCGGACACGCAGCACGCCGTTCAGGTGATGACGATTCACAAGTCGAAGGGCCTCACCTTTGACTGCGTGATCCTGCCAGATGTCGAAGGCAACAAGCTTACCGAGGTGCGACGCGGCATCGGTGTGAAACGCGCCCGCGACCGGCATGTGGAGTGGGTTTTCGACCTGCCTCCCTCCGAACTCGTGCGCGCCGACGATCAACTCGCCGAATTCCGCGCCGAACAAGAGGCCGACGCGGCCTACGAGGAGCTGTGCAAATTCTACGTGGCCCTCACCCGCGCGAAGCACGCGAACTACATCATCGCCAAACCGCCGGGCAAGACCTCGAAGTCGGAGAACTTCGTCAAACTGCTCCAACTCACGCTTGGCGGTGAAGACAAGCCTACGCAGCGCGAGTTCGGCGGCGTGAAAGCCGAGATCGTCTTCGAAACGAGCACCAAGGCCACGAATCCGCGCTGGTTTGAGATTCCGCGTAAAGTCGAAGCACCCGTCGCACCGCCCCAACTCTCGCCCGTGGCCGCTGAGGGCCGTCAGCGCCCCGTGCGCCGCACACCGAGCGGCAGCGAAACGAGCATCGTCACCGCGAAACAGCTCTTCTCACGCGGCGGACGCTTCGCACGGGCTTACGGCACGCTCGTTCATGCGCTCTTTGAGCAGATCGAATGGCTCGACGAGGCCGCAGACGATCAACTCGCCCAAAAATGGGCCGCAGTGCCCTGCGCAGACGAAAACGCCCGCCAGCGTGCCGAGGACGAGGTGCGCCGTTGTCTTCAATCACCCGACATTCGAGCCATTTTGAGCCGTCCATCGCCCGAAGCCATCTGCTGGCGTGAAAAGCGCTTCGAGATCCTCCTCAACGGCGAATGGCTCAGCGGCACCTTTGACCGCGTGATGCTCGAAAACGGCCGCGCGACCATCTTGGACTTCAAAACCGACAAAACGGACACCGACGAAGCCCTCGCCGCCCGCATCGAAGGCTACC
Source organism: uncultured Verrucomicrobiaceae bacterium (assembly GCA_937872615.1). Classification (GTDB taxonomy): domain Bacteria; phylum Verrucomicrobiota; class Verrucomicrobiia; order Verrucomicrobiales; family Verrucomicrobiaceae; genus Prosthecobacter. The sequence goes on from CALMTT010000659.1 coordinate 7,202, forward strand.
GCCCCCAGCTCGAGACCTACCGCGAAGTCCTCGCCCGCATGACCGGACTCCCGCAGGATCAAATCGCCTGCAAACTGCTCTTTACCCACCGCTGCACGGTGGTCACGCTTTGAGGCGAGCTAGTCTGCCAACAGCCGCCGCATCGCGTCCATGAGGACCTTTTCGACCTGCGGCGCTGTGTTTGAGCTGCTCGCCTGCACTTCGTAGCCGCCCTGCGTGTAGGCGATCTCGGTGCCGATGTAGCCGGGCGCGTAGTCGCCATACGCGGCCATGCAGACGGTGGCGTCAGGCTTCATCAGCTGTGCGGCGAGTTGATACTCGACGAACAATTCGCCGGGCATGTGAAGCACGTTCACCTTGCCGAGACGCAGTCGGGTGAGCTCAAATTGATGTCCAGCCTCGCTGCGATTGAGCAAGGCGAGCTTCGTGGAGGCATTCAGGCGATCTCGATCACTCGCCGCGGTGTCAGCGAGGGGCTTTTCGAGCACTTCTCGATTCAAACTGGCTGCGAGCGGCAGTTTCACGCGTTCGACACGCAAAGCGAGATCGCTGGCGCTGATCGGCGACTTCTTCGTGGCCTCCCAGGCGCGTTTCATGCCTTCGGCCATGCGTTGCGTGAGCACCACGCGGGCCTCTGGCGAGCCGTCGTTGTATTTGCCAGCGGCCACGTTGCCGCTCGCGCCATTGAAGTGGATGTGCGGCAGGTTGAGCGCCGTTTCACGCTGCGCACGCGCGAGACCGACGAACTCGGCGGTGACATCGCCCTTGCCGTAGAAGCTCTGCGGATGCGTGGCGTAGTAGGTGAGGCAGGCGAGCGGCGTTTCGCCGTCCCAGAAGCTCACGAGCTTCAAAATGGGGTCGATGGTGCCTTCGTCCGCTTCCTGGGCCTTCGGATCTCGCGAGGCACTCATGCGACCAAACAGCACGCGGCCATTCGGACCGAGAATGCGTCGATTGGAGGCCACTTTCTCGACTTTCGCCTCGCCGATGCCGAGATGCGTCACCGGCTTCGCGGTCTTCATCGCCTCGCGTATCGCCGCAGCCGTGCTGGCAATCACTTTGCGGCAAAACGCCGCGTCCATCCGCGTGCCGCCGAGGCCATGTTTCGTCAAAAGCGCCTCCGCTGTGAGGTCGCAACGCACGCCGTCATGCTGATGCAGCGTGTGCACCGTCACGCGATCCATCGTGGTCCCCGCCGCCTCCGCCAGCCCACGCCGCCACTCATCATGCCCGCCATTCCCGATGCCGATCCAGTCCACCGCACACATTACCACCGGCATGCCTTCACCCATCAGCACCACACCCCGCGCACTCAAAGGATCGGTGATCGACCGCGCCTTCACATAAGCCACCGGCATCCCGATCTCCGGCGTCGCATCCGCTTTGAACACGGCGATGCGAAGCGATTCGGCAGCGTGGAGGTGGGTGGTGGCAAAAAGGAGGGCGAGACAAAGAATGCGCATTCGGGAGAAACGAGCCCTGCGCGACGGCTCGTGCAGGTTAACACCCTTCCACTCGCCAAGGCAGTCTTTCATGGAGCTTCGCCTCACTGATAGTCAGCTCGTAGCACGCGAAATGCGTTAGGGTCCGCCTTGAGGCTTTGGACCACCGCCTTCACGGCATCATCTCTTTCCAGCAGGGTTCCTGATTCAGGGAATACCATCTTACCCTCAGTATAACCAGTCAGCCAACCCGCTGTGACATCACAGATTCTCGGAGAATCCACCCAGCCCGAGATCTCTCTCATGGTTTCCTGTTTGTTGGACAAGAGTCCCAAAAGCAAATCAACCTTTCTCGGTGAATGCCGGATACCTGGAAGCATCCGCCCAACCTTGTCCTGACCTCGTTGTTTCCCGATCAACTCCATCATTATCTCCTCACCGGCTTCACCGCCCTTCTGTAAAGCAAGTTCATAGGCTCTATCGTAGCAAAATCCTCTCGGAGTGTAACGACCGTTCTTCAGTTGCCCAAGGAACAAATCAAATGCCCGTCTATCCCCAAGATCAGCCAACTCAGATGCCAGATTGATGCTTTGATCACGAGAAGCGACTGGTTGCCAATGCCTGACGGCATCATGGCGAGTCCACTTGTCGGCTGGAAAAATCTCGACCCTCGCAAACTCTGACTGCATGCTCGAGCCGCGCGGCCCCACGCTCAAAATGTGAACCAACTGATATTCTCCAGGCTCTGCCATCCGAGAAGCCGTCACTTTGAACAAGACTTTGGCCCCTGGCGCAAGAGAGACGGGCCGCGTGCTTGCCTCGAACTTGTAAGCATCAAGTTCGTAGTAGTGCATGTCTGACTCCAGCCGCAGTTTTTCTTCATAGCTCTGACAAAGCAGCGTTGATGCGACGGTCATGCCCCCAAGATTCTGTATTTCACTGGAGCGGTTCTCCAACTCAATCCTGCATACCACAGGCTCGCTGACAGCAAATGCCGCCTTCGAAGGCGTAACCTTCACCGTGACTGGCAGCTTGTCTGGACTTTCTGCGATCACTTTGATGCTCAAGATCGGACCCACGCGACTACCGGAGAAGCTCATCTGATCAGCTACACGCCGGTATTCGCAGTCCACAAACTCGCCAAGATGACCTTCCAGCTTGGCTTCTTGATCGGGTGGAAAATGAAAGACACCCCTGGTGAACAACCCGACTCTGCCAGCCTGGTCTTTAATCACTCTCCCATATACATGGTCAACGCCTGGCGGAATCGACTCCGAAATCGCGTCTAGTTGTGAGGCCAACAAGGCAGCACAGATGATTGGCAAACTGATTGCCGAAGACAGTTTCATGGCATGAAGTCTGCCCGATTCGCTTTGAAATGGAAACGTCTTTTTAAGTTCTGATCCTCCAAAGCTACCCCACCAACCCCTTCACCACCTTTGCGGGGTTCACGCCGGTGAGGCGGAAGTCGAGGCCTTGGAAGCGGTAGCTGAGTTTGTTGTGATCGAGGCCGAAGAGGTGGAGGATCGTGGCGTGAAAGTCGTGGATGGACACGGGATCACGGGCGACGTGCCAGGCGAAGTCGTCGGTCTCGCCATGCACCTGGCCGCCTTTGATGCCGCCGCCGGCCATCCACAGGCTGAAGGCATACGGATGATGATCGCGGCCGGTGACTTTCTTGAAGCCCTTGCGGTTTTCGCCGAGCGCGGTGCGACCGAACTCGCTGCCCCACACGACGAGCGTGGTGTCGAGCAGGCCGCGCTGTTTGAGGTCCTTCAAAAGCGCGGCGATGGGCTGATCGACCATCTGGCAATTGTGCGCGAGCTGCGGATCGAGGGCGCTATGGTGATCCCACGAGGCGTGGATGATGTTCACGAAGCGCACGCCGCGCTCGACCATGCGCCGTGCCTGCAAGCAGTGGCGCGAGAAGGTCTGGAAGTTGCCGATGCCACCGAGGTTGCTCTTGATGGGTGGCTCGATGCGATTCACGCCGTAGGCATCGAGCGTGGACTGCGATTCGCCCGCGAGATCGACCAGCTCCGGCGCGGCACTCTGCATGCGGAAGGCGAGTTCGTAGCTGTTGATGCGTGCGGCGATCTCGGGATCGCCGATGTGCTTATGCTGGAGTTTGTTCAGATCGTTCAGCGCACGAATGCTGGCGGATTGCATCTCCGGCGTGATGCCATCAGGATTGTTCAGGTTCAAGACCGGCGCGGCACCATTGCGAAACATCACGCCCGCATACGACGACGGCAAAAAGCCGCTCGACCACGTCGAGCTGCCGCCGGGCAGGCCGCGGCCCTTGCTGACCATCACCACATACGACGGCAGCTCCTGCGAGGCATTGCCGAGGCCATACGTGACCCACGAGCCGACGCTCGGACGCCCGAGCAAGGCCGCGCCGCAGTTCAGCATGAGCTGGCCGGGCAGGTGATTGAACTGGTTCGTGTGCATCGAGCGGATCAAAGCGATGTCGTCCGCGCAGGTGGCGATGTGCGGCAACAGATCGCTGATGTCCATGCCGCATTGACCGTGCTTTTTGAAGACACGGCTCGTGCCCATCACCGTGGCCGATTCCTTCTGCAAAAACGCAAACTTCGCATCGCCCACGATCGAGTCGGGCAACGGTTGGCCGTCGTATTTATTTAAGAGCGGCTTCGGATCAAAGAGGTCCATCTGCGAAGGCCCGCCTTCGAGGAAGATGAAGATGCAGCGCTCCGCCTTCGGCGCGAAATGCGACACCCGAGTGGCGAGCGGATTCGCCGGGATGCTCGCCTCCTCCGCCAGCAAGCCGTCCTGCTTCAACAACGACGCCAATGCCAGCGTCCCCAACCCGCACGAACTCGTCGCGAGGAAATCGCGTCGCGTTTGGGTGATGTATTGCTCATAGGGGGACATGTGTGGAGGTTACGGCTGCTTGCTGGTCGCTTTTGCGGCTGTCGCGTTCTGAAGCACAAAGTCCATCGCTTTCACCGTGTCGTCGTAGCTCGTCGAGTGCGCAACGGTCTCGCGGTGGAGGCTGAGCACGTGTTTCAGCTTTTTGGCGAGACGCAAGATGCTGTCGGGTGGCACGATGCTGTCTTTGCCACCGGTGGTGAGGGCGACGGGCATGGTGAGGCGTTCGGCGTGGAGTTCGGGGCTGCGCTTGGTGCGCTCGTCGGGGCTGCCGTAGGACGCGTCGATGGCGTCTTTGAAGCCGGCATACTCGACGAGATTGGCGGTGGGGTTCAGGGCGCAGACACCGGCGATGAGTTCAGGATGCAAGGTGGCAAAGATGAGTGCCGAGGTGCCGCCCATGGAGCCTCCGGCGATGAAGATGCGGTTCACGCGATGGCGTTTCTTCACCTCGGCGATGATTTGAAGCACATCCGACTCCGCGTTCGGACCCATCCACGAGGTTTTGGCGCGGTAATCGGGCGAGATGAAGATCAAACCGTGCTTGTCGGCGACACCGCGCAGGCCGCGGCACTCATCGCGAGCCTCGCGGATGAACTGCCAGCGATCCGAGCCATGACCGTGGAGGGCGATGAGCATGTCATGCGGCTTTTGCGGCTCAAAACCGTTCGGAAGGCGTTCGACGTAGCGTTGCTCAGTTTGGTCGATTTGAGCCTTGAAGACGATGTCCTGAGGATTCGCGACTTTTTGTGCCCAAAGCCATTTTTCGAGCGAATCCGGCGGCGCGATGACGCTGAGGTCCTGCGCTTTCACGAGGCGACTGGCGAGCTTGTCGGCATCGGGCGGCGAGGCCACGACGACATCCCACTCCTGCGGGCCGAAGCTGAGCGACCAGTTCATGATCCACGCGTAGTGCTTGTGGAAGGTCTGCGGGGTCTTTTCGGTGAGTTGGCCGGGCACGGCAATGACGACAAGGTCCGGCTTCATCGAGCGCACGGCCTTCGCGGCGGTTTCGAGCTCGGCGAGCGTTTTGCCTTCGGTGGGCCACGGCTTCACGGTGATCTGCGCCTCGGGATGCAGCTTCTTCAATGTGGTGCCGATGTGCTGATCATACGGCGGCATGGCGTAAATGGTGATGGGTTTGCCTTCGCCGAGGAGTTTGAAGGTGTGCGCGAGAGGATTCGGCGGCGGTGGCTCGTCGCGTAGCGAAACTTCCTGACCGGTGATGGTCTGCGCGATGGTTTCGGCGAAGAGCTTGTGGCCATCCATGTTTGGGTGGATGGCGTCGCTGAGCAGCAAGTTCCATTCGAGTGCGTCTTTGGCCCGCACGGCCTCGAAAGCCGCGAAGCAGTCCGCAACGCCGAGCGACTCCGCCTTCGCGAGATCACGAATGGCCTGCGAATACTCGGCGAGCTTCGCCACGGGCCGCTGAGGTGAATCAACGATGCTGTTTTGTGTGCAAAGCACGACTGCCGCGCCCGCCGCACGGCAGCGCTGGATGATCTGCGTCATGTTGGCGATGAAATCAGCCACCGGCACGCGCACGAGATCGTTCATGCCGAACATGATCGTCACCAGATGTGGCTTGTGCGCCAAAACATCGCGCTCCAGCCTCGCGAGGCCGCCTTTGCTCGTGTCGCCACTGATGCCGGCGTTGCGAACGGTGACCTTGGCCTTCGGATGGAGCTTCTGTAGGGCGATTTGCAGCATCTCGGGATAAGCGCGCATGCCGCCGCTGTGATAATAGACGCCCGTGATGCTGTCGCCGATGCAAACGATGCGAACGGGCTCTTTGGCGTCGGTCAGGAGTTGGCGGGTCTTTTCGGGGAAAAGAGCCAGCGCCTGACTGGCGATGAGAAACAGGGCTAGGACAAGGCGGAAGAGCATGGGGCAGGAGATGGGGGGCAGCGTGCGCTTTTCAGCTGGCGCGGGTCTTGTTAAAAACGCTCTCCATAGCCGCCCTTGCAGCGATTCTCCGAAGCACGGCTGAACGAGAACCTCAGCGCTTTCCAAATTCCATGGCACATGCTATTACGGCGGCTCGCATGCTCTCTCCCGTTTTTCGTCATGCCATGCTGCTTTGCCTGTGCGCCATCCTTGCGCGGGCGGAGGTGCCATTTGGCATTCATGTGGTGGACGAGCACTCGGGGCGCGGCGTGCCACTCGTGACGCTGCGCACAACGAACCACATCAGCCACACGACGGACAGCGCAGGCTGGATCGCCTTTGATGAACCGGGCCTCATGGAGCGAGAGGTGCACTTCACCGTCAGCAGTCCCGGCTATGCGATCGCGAAAGACGGCTTTGGCTTTGCGGGCGTGCGGCTCACGCCGAAGCATGGCTCGAAAGCCGAGGTGAAGATCATGCGCACGAGCATCGCCGAGCGTCTCTATCGCATCACAGGGCAGGGGATCTACCGCGACAGCACCCTGCTGGGCATCGAGCCACCGCTGCCGCGTCCGAATCTCTTCGCGGATGTGATGGGCCAGGACTCCGTGCAGGTGGCGGAGTGGAAGGGCAGGCTCTTCTGGCTGTGGGGCGACACACAGCGGCCGAACTATCCGCTGGGCAATTTTCACACCCCTAGTGCCTGGAGCGATCTGCCGGAGAAAGGCGGGCTCGATCCGAAGGACGGCATCCACTTTGAATACCTCACCGATGAGGCCGGCGCGGTGCGCAAGATGCTGCCGATCAACGAACCCGGCGCTGTGTGGCTCTTCGGCCTGCTCGTGTGCAAAGACGCGAATGGCGCGGAGCATCTCGTGGCGCATTACTCGCGCTGGAAGGATCTCGGCAAATGCCTCGAGCATGGCATCGCCGAGTTCGACGAGGAGGAGAACCGCTTCCGCCGCGTGGCCCTGCTTGGCGAGGAATTCTCGTGGCAGCATCCGCAAAACAACACGGTGCGTGCTCGCGGCACCGGCGCGGATGGTGTGGAGCGTGATTATTTCTACTTTGCCACGCCCTTTTGCGTCACCCGCGTGCCCGCGACCTATGAAGACGTGCAAAACACCTCCAGCTATGAGGCCTTCACGTGGTCCGCGGAGATGAAGGAGCACGTCTGGCAGCCTGCGGAGCCGCTCACGCAGGCGGCGGAGGCCGCGCTGATCAAGGAAGGCAAGGTCGCGAAGGATAAAGCCTATCTTCAGGTCAAAGATGCGACGTCAGGGCAGCCGGTGACGCTGCATGGCGGCAGCGTGCATTGGAATGCGCACCGCCAGCGCTGGGTGATGATCGCCGTGCAGAAAGACGGCAAGGAATCGCACCTCGGCGAGGTGTGGTATCTCGAAGCAAAGCAGATCGAAGGCCCGTGGCGCAAAGCGGTGAAGGTCGCCAGCCATCCGAAATACTCGTTCTACAATCCCAGCCACCACGCCTTCTTCGACCAGCAGGGAGGGCGCTACATTTACTTTGAAGGCACTTACACGGAGACTTTCTCCGGCAATCCCGTGGCCACGCCGCGCTACGATTACAATCAGCTCATGTACCGCCTCGACCTCGACGATCCGCAGCTCAAAGCGGCGCAGGAGTGAGCTTCACAAACCCGGCCTCATCCACGCTGAGTCCTGCGGGCAGGCTTTCGAGTGCGAGACCGGGCAGCAAACGGCCGAGCGTGCCAGCGCGGGTGCCGTGCTGGCATTCCTCACCCTCCGCGGCGGGCGGATTGGGAACCTCCGCGCTGACGAGCACACCGCTCGCCGCATCAAAATAGCCGCGCAGCGCCTTCGGAGCCTGCAAGGCCATGATCTGGGCCGCGTCGGCATCAAAACAGAAGAACAAGCGTTCGCCTTGCTGGCTCTTTGAAAGGCTGGCGAGGCTGCCAAAGGCCACCACTGGCCCTCCGCCAGCCTCCACCATGGCTTCGATGATCTTCGTGCCCGGCAGCAGACGCGCCAACTCACGCACGAGGCGATGCACCACGCTGCCCGCAGGTTCCAAGCACAGCAGCACATCCCCCGGCCGATGCCACTCGGCCTCGCGGAGGCGCAGGGCATTGAGAAAAGCCGTGCGATCCTCGCCTGCGAGTTTCCACACCTCGCGGGCCAGCAGCGCCTGCTCGCTCATCGCGAGCATCGCGCGACGCACCGCCGCGGCGTTACCTGCTTTGGCCTCTAGCGGCTCGCCAAAGAACACCGTCGCGGGATAGCGAAACTGTTTGGGACGCTTCTTGAAGAAGTGGCCGCCCTGAAACGAAAAGATGCTGCCATACAATCCATCCAGCCACACGGGCATCACCTTTGCTTCGCCTTGCCTCGCCATCAGCTCAAAGCCCTTGCGCAGCTCGTTCACCATGCCGTGACGCGTGATTTCGCCCTCGGGAAAGAGGCACACGAGCCCGCCCTCCTTCAGCGCGGTTGCCACTGTGCGCACCGCGTCCTTCGCCCGCGTGGCAGAGATCGGCACCGTGCCTACATAACGCAGGAAGCCATTCATCCACCACACATTGTAAAGCGCATCCCACATCACAAAGCGCAGCGGACGCGGGCAGGCCGCCGCGAGTATCAGCGCATCCATGTAGCTCACATGGTTCGAGAGCATCAGCACGCCGCCTCCTGCGGGCACACGCTCCGGATGAATGGCCTTCACCTTGTAAACGGCCCGCACGAGACCCAACACCGTGCCCACGATCATTCGGAAGAGCAGGCTGCGTGGCGGTTCCGGAGCAGGGGACAGGTTGGTTTCAGACATCGCGTGTTCGATAGCAGCATTCGCACCAGCGTCAAAGTCACTCCACGCCGCTCACCCGCACATCATCCAGATCAAAACTCGCCTGCGCCCCCGCAGCGTTGGGCACGATGACCAGCTTGCCAATGTTTTGAATCGTCTCACGCCATGAGAAGCCGTTCGCGGCACGCTTCCAGCCCGCGGCACGGGCTTCATCATCGCTCCAGTCGTAGCGCAGCTCCGCGGTAACATCCTGCCAGTCGGTGGTGAAGGTGCTTTTCGTCTCAAACTGCCACGAGCCGACATCACTCGCAAAGATCTCGATCATCACACGACCACCCGGCTTCGTGCTGCGCACGCGGCAGGTGATACGCGCACCACGACCGCCGACGACTTGCGTCCAATCACCGAGCAGCGGCGACTCGCCTGCCTTCACCGATGAAGATGCGATCGGCAGGTTTCGCCCTTCTCGCGAGGCGGTGATGAAACCGTCGTGCGCCGTCACCTTGTCCACGCCCTTCCAGAACTGCTCATCCTTCGCGAAATCGAAGCCGTGCGACTTCAACGGCATCGGCTTCCAATTCGCACTTTTCAGCGGATTGACTTCCGGCGGCAAATTTCGATCCACCAGCGCCACGCCTTCGAGGCCATAGATTTTTCCGCGAGGCATCGAAAGGCGAAACCGCAGTGTTTTGCCCGCCCACGAGCCTTTTTCGACCTTCTGGCCATTTTCATCCATCGCTGTGAATTCGACGGCATCACCATCTGCAATCACACGAAACGGCTCCGAGGTCACGCGAAGCCTTCGCGTGGTCAAAACGGCAGTTTCGCCCTCGTTCGATGGCTCGTAACCCGCAAAGCTATCCTCGCGCAAGGTCGCCAAACAAGGCAGGCAATGCCGTTTCCAGCCTGTGTGCGGAAAATCATCGCCGCCGTAGAAGATGAGGTGCTTTCCTTCGCGGATCACCGGCGGTCCGGCCATCGCGTAGATGCACTCGCTGTCGTAGCTGCCCTTGGGCCCGCGTGGAATCAACGACACGCCGGGTGCCACACGTTGCCACTTGAGTCCATCCGGGCTCCACACCAGCTCGCAGTCCACCGTGCGACCGTTGCCCACGTTGTACATCATCAAATAGCCGAGGTAGAGGCCCGCATGTTGGAAGACCGGCATGCAGTAGCTCTGGCTTCCTCGACCTTCGCTCACGCGACTGCGCAGCATGAGGCCGTTGTTCCGCCAATGCAGGAAGTCATCGCTCTCCAGTCGCGCCACCAGCCGCTCGCCGAGGTAGAGCTTCGTGAACCACACATA
>CALMTT010000660.1 GCA_937872615.1 uncultured Verrucomicrobiaceae bacterium
GCCAGCGCGCTAAAGTGGTCAGCGCGACCGCGGCGCTGAGATACAAAAAAGGCAGCCAGCCGGCCAGTCCCAGGTACACCGGCTTGAGATAAAAAAAGCGGCCGTGGGCAATCAGGAAGCTTTCCCCCGCGGCCCCGCCTAGCGTCGCACAGAGCGCAATTCCCAGCCCCGTGAGCGAGCGGTCGCAGAGCCAGAACCCAAGCCCGAAGTTGACCACGAGGAGCGCCGCAACAAGCGGCCAAGACAGCGGCAGCACCGTCGTAAAATACGCCGCCACGAACAGCCCCATGGCAATCCCGACCTCCTTCCGAAGCGCGTCATGAGCTTCGGCGGTCGCTGGGGCTATCAAGACGACGGCCAGAGCGCCAACAACCAGCTCGCTTTCTATCAGTGGGCCGAAGGCGCCCCGATGCTCTTCGACAACCGCGGCCTCCCCATGAAGGACATGAACTGGGCCAAGGGCTACGAGCCCGTCTTCCGCATCAACGGCAAGACCGGCGCACCCCGTATCGGCAATGTCATACATTGCGAAGGCGGCTTCGTCGCCGAGTCCAAAGCCTACGACAACGATGGTAACACGCTCACGAAGTTTGAAGACTTCGACGAGGGCAAGGACCACATGAAGAACTTCATCGACAGCGTCCGCGCCGGCAAGCTGGTCAACAGCAACCTCCACGTCGCCCACGGTTACCACGCCGCCGCGCTCGCGCACCTCGCCAACGTCTCCTACCGTCTCGGCAAAGCCATGAGCAATGCCGAGGTGCAGGAACGTCTCGCTGCTGACAAGGCCGGCCAGGAAACCCTCGCCGACTTCATCGCCAACCTCGAAGCCAACAAGATCGACCTCGCTGCTGAAAAAATCAGCGCTGGCCCATGGCTCGACTTCGATCCTGCCACCGAGAAGTTCACCGGTGAGTTCGCCGCCGAGGCCAACAAGCTCGCCACCGACGACTACGCCGCCGGTTTCGAACTGCCCACCATCAGCTAAACCGTGAGGCAGACACTCCTGTCTGCCTTCTTGGGCTTCATCCCTCTCACGGAGCCGACCCCTCAAAAGGTCGGCTCCTTTTTTTCGTCCTCATCATTCCCCACCTTGCCACCATTCCGGCCTCATGATACTCACCGGCCCGACTTTCCCATGACCCCCAACCAGATTCTCTCCGCCATCGGACCCGAAATGCAGATGCAGCTCATGCGCTACATGCAGGAGGACCAGCGCCCCGCGTATAAGGCCATCATCAACACGCTCGCCCCGCAGCGGAAACTGCGCCCCACCTTCATCTACGAGAAATCGAAGGAAAAGCAGGGTGCCTGGCTGCTCGACCAGCTTCGCATGCGCACCAACGAAGGCGTTACCGAGCAGATTTTCCAAATCTGGCTCCTCAAAGGCAAGGCGGACATGCTCATCACCTTCCTCGATGGCATCGGCATCGCCCACGATGGCAAAGGTGAGATCGCCGAGCTCCCGGCCGAGATCGCCGATGACAAGGCCGAGGCTGCTGTGGCCGCACTTCTCGCCGCGCATCCCGCGAAACACGTCGCGCTTTACCTCACGATGTTCCAGACCCAGCGCCCCGGCGGCTGGCCCGGTCTCACCAAGGCCATCGAATCACGTCCGGAGCTGAAACTGGCCTAAACCGGCCTCCACCCGCTTTTCGCCGCGATGCTCGCCGAACTCGATCGCGCCATCGCCAGCACCCAGGCTCATCTTTTGAGCCTGCGGAACGAACAAGGCCACTGGGAGGGCGAACTGAGCTCCAGCGCCCTCTCCACCGCCACCGCCGTCGTGGCGTTGAAACTCGTCGATGCCGTGAAGCATGCCGCTTTCATCGAAAAAGGCGCCGCATGGCTCCGCCAGCATCAAAACACCGACGGCGGCTGGGGCGATACGACGATCAGCAAGAGCAATCTCTCGACGACGCTGCTCTGCTGGAGTGCGCTGCATCTTGTGGGCATGTCCTCGCCTGCGGCGGAGGCATGGATCATCGCTCGCACCGGCTCGCTGGCTCCCGAAGCCATCGCGAAGGCCGTCATCGCCCGCTACGGCAAGGACAAGACCTTCAGCGTGCCCATTTTGATGCTTTGCTCGCTCTGCGGCACGCTCGGCGAGAAGCCATGGCGAAACGTCATCGCGCTGCCGTTTGAACTCGCCGCGCTGCCGCGGACGTGGTTCGGCGCGGTGGGGCTGCCGGTGGTGAGCTATGCGCTGCCCGCGCTCATCGCCATCGGGCACATTCGTTTTCAAAAAGCGCCGCCCGCGTGGTGGAATCCGCTGCGCTGGCTCCGGGCGCTCGCCTGGAAACGCGTGCGGCCCATGCTGCAAACGCTGCAACCCTCCAGCGGCGGTTATTTGGAGGCCACGCCGCTTACCAGCTTCGTCACGATGGCTCTTGCCGGTGCCGGTGATCTCGATCATCCCTGCCTGCCTCTCGCCGTCGAATTCCTCCGTCGCAGCATGCGTGCCGATGGCGCATGGCCCATCGACACCAATCTCGCCACTTGGGGCACAACGCTCTCGGTCAGGGCTTGTAGTTCGGGCTTCAGCCCGTCCGATGAAAACGGGCTAAAGCCCGAACTACGGACTTGGCTCCTCGCCCAGCAATACCGCGACGTGCACCCCTTCACCAACGCCGCCCCCGGCGGCTGGGCTTGGACCGATCTCCCCGGCGGCGTCCCGGATGCCGATGACACCTCGAGTGCGCTCATCGCTCTCCACCAGCTCACAGCGCCCGAGTTTCGACATTCGTCATTCGACATTCGTCATTCCGCGCAAGCGGCCATCCGCTGGCTTCTCGACCTCCAAAACCGCGATGGCGGCATCCCGACTTTCTGCCGCGGCTGGGGTGCGTTGCCGTTTGATCGCTCCACGCCCGAAATCACCGCGCACGCCCTCCTCGCGTGGTGGACGTGGAAGGTCGAGTTGCCCGAAGAGCTCCAAACCCGCATCGAAACGGCCACCGGTCGCGCTTTGGCCTATTTGAAGAAAAACCAGGCCGCCGATGGCTCCTGGCTCCCCCTCTGGTTCGGCAACGAGCACACGCCCGACGAAATGAACCCCGTCTATGGCATCGCGCAGGTTTTGAACCACCTCGGCGGCCACGCGGACCTCTCCGCACGCGCCGCCGCTCTCATCCAAACCGGCCTGCGCTACCTCCGCGCCGCCCAAAAGCCCGATGGCTCCTTCGGTGGCGATCCCTCCAGCCCCGCGAGCATCGAGGAAACCGCCGTCGCCCTCCACGCCCTCGCTTTGAGCGACCCTTCGCCCTCCGCCCTTCGCCCTTCGCTGGATTGGCTCCTCAAAGCCACCCGCGAAGGCACCCACTTCCCCAGCGCCCCCATCGGTCTCTACTTCGCCCGGCTGTGGTATCACGAGCGGCTTTACCCCGTGATTTGGACCCTCCAGGCCCTCAAATCGGCCCGGCAGGGCCTTTCCGAGAGCGAATGATCAGACCGATCAGACCGATCTGGTCCCAAAAACTCTGCCCCCTCCGCTCCTCCGCCCCTCTGCGGCAAACCCGAGTCCACCCAAGCTCCCGCCAAGCCCTCCGCTAATCTTCCTGCTTGCCTTAGAATCATTCCAATTCTAAAGCCGAAGCAGTCATGACACCCTCTGCCACCTCCACCCGTGCCCCTTCGAAGCCCACCGGCCTCGAGTGCCGCATGGCCGTCCTCGGGGCCGATGTGCGCCTCACGCCTCACCGTCGCGAGGTCTTCGACGTCCTCGCCGCCTCCACGGATCACCCCACGGCCTACGACATCCTCGACCGGGTCAAATCCCGCTCCCCCGGCATCTCGCTGGCCACGGTTTACAACTGCCTCGACCACCTCACCACCCACGGCCTCATCAAGCAGGTCCACCTCGAGCGCGGCCAGTCCCGCTACTGCGCCAATCTGCACGAGCACGTCCATTTCCACTGCGAGACCTGCGGCAAGGTCATCGACGCCCACCCCGCCACCGATTTCGACCCCGCCAAGTTCTGGAACCTCCCCAAAGGCACCCGAGTCACCCGCACCGACCTCGCCATCCACGGTACCTGCGATGCCTGCGCGGCGAAGTAGTTCGTCATTCGTCATTCTGAATTCGTCATTTTCCCCTCCCTCATGTCCCTCGAAATCAAAAACCTCCACGCCCAGATCCCCGGCCGCGAAATCCTCAAAGGCCTGAACCTCACCATCAACCCCGGTGAAGTCCACGCCATCATGGGCCCGAACGGCAGCGGCAAGAGCACGCTGAGCAAGGTCCTCTGCGGCCACGAAGACTACGAAGTCACCCGCGGCGAGGTCCTCCTCGATGGCGAAAACATCCTCGATCTGGCCGTCGATGCCCGCAGCCGCGCCGGGCTCTTTTTGGCCTTCCAATACCCGCACGAAATCCCCGGCGTCAGCAACGCGAACTTCCTCCGCGCCGCGCTGAAGGCCCGCCTGCCGAAGGGGGAGGACATCGACGCCGTGAAATTTTATAAGCAGCTCTACGCCCGCATGGACCAGCTTGAGATGGACCGCAGCTTCACCAGTCGCAGCGTCAATGAAGGCTTCTCCGGCGGCGAAAAGAAGCGCAACGAGATCCTCCAGCTCATGATGCTGGAGCCGAAATACGCCATCCTCGACGAAACCGACTCCGGCCTCGACATCGACGCGCTGAAAATCGTCTCCCGCGGCGTCAACGCCATGCGCAGCGAGAACCGCGGCTTCCTCGTCATCACCCACTACCAGCGCCTCCTCAATTACATCCAGCCCGACATCGTCCATGTCCTCAAAGACGGCCGCATCGTCAAAACCGGCGGCAAAGAGCTCTCCCTCGAACTCGAAGAACGCGGCTACGACTGGGTCCACGAGGAGCCTTTGGCTGCTGCTGCATAAGCGTACTAAAACCCGCCAAACTTTAACATCATGGTCTCCGCCCCCGACTCCACCCTCGACGTCCCACCGGCCGTCGAAAACGACATCTCCGACATCCGCGTCGATAGCGTCGGCGATTTCACCTTCCCCGAGCGCAACAAGTTCGACTCCGGCTTCGGCATCACGTCGAAGACCGTCGATTACATCAGCGATGTGAAGGGCGATCCCGATTGGATCCGCGAGTTCCGGCACAAGGCGCTCAAAGTTTTCCAGGACAAGCCCATGCCCACGCATTGGGCCACGAAGGACCTCGAAAACATCCACTTCGACGAATTCCGCTACTACCTCAGCGACGGCCAGAAGCCGAAGCGCTCTTGGGACGACGTGCCCGAGGACGTGAAGAAGACCTTCGACCGCCTCGGCATCCCCGAGCAGGAACGCAAATTCCTAGCCGGCGTCGAGGCGCAGTATGACAGCGAGGCCGCCTACTCAAACATCAAAGCCGCCGTCGAGGAGCAGGGCGTCATCTTCGTCAACAGCACCGAAGGCCTGCACAAATACCCCGAGATCTTCAAGAAGTGGTTCGGCAAGGTCATCCCCACCGGCGACAACAAATTCTCCGCGCTCAACAGCGCCGTGTTCAGCGGCGGCTCCTTCATTTACGTCCCGCCCGGCGTGAAGGTGAAGCATCCGCTCCAGGCCTACTTCCGCATCAACAGCGAGCAGTTCGGCCAGTTCGAGCGCACGCTCATCATCGCCGATGAAGGCGCGGAAGTGATGTACATGGAAGGCTGCACCGCGCCGAAGTTTGAGACCGCCACGCTGCACAGCGCCGTCGTCGAACTCGTCGCCATGAAAGGCGCGAAGATCCAATACGTCACCGTGCAAAACTGGAGCAGCAACGTCTTCAACCTCGTCACCAAGCGCGGCATCGCTCATGAGGACGCCGAAGTGCGCTGGATCGACTGCAACATCGGCAGTCGCCTCACCATGAAATACCCCGGCGTCATCATGAAAGGCAAACGCGCCCGTGGTGAAGTCATCAGCATCGCTTTGGCGAACAGCGGCCAGCATCAGGACACCGGCGCGAAGATGGTCCACGCCGCCGACGAGACCACCAGCAACGTCATCAGCAAATCCATCAGCATCGGTGAAGGCCGCGCCACCTACCGCGGGCTCGTGCACATCCCGAAGCACCTCAAAGGCTGCAAAAACAACACCGAGTGCGACGCCCTGCTCATCAACCCCAACAGCCGCACCGACACCTACCCCGCCATCAGCGTCCGCGGCAACCAGCACGCCACCCAGCACGAAGCCAGCGTCAGCCAGGTCAGCGCCGACCAAATCTTCTACCTCATGCAACGCGGCCTCACCGAAGCCGAGGCCATGAGCTTGAGCGTCAACGGCTTCATCAACGACCTCGTGAAGGAGTTCCCGATGGAATACAGCGTCGAGCTGAAACGCCTCATTGATCTGGAGATGGAGGGGAGCGTCGGCTAGCCGCAGGTGCGGAATGACGAAACCAGAATGATGAAGGCCGAACAGACGCATTTCGCCAGTGGGCATTCTAGTCACGCGCCAGCGTCGTGGAGTGCGTGCGGCAAGCCTTGGCGCGACGCCGCTGTCGAACGTCTCCTGGCACTCGTTAGCCTTTTTCGCCTCCGACAGCGGTGCCGCCGATGCGAGGCTTCGCCCTCGCATCTCTGTCACCGCACTCCACGACGCTCTCGCGCCTTCGCTCGCTGGATCAGCCTCTTTTCACCTTCGGACTTCGTCATTCATTCCTCATTCTGAATTCGCCATTCGTCATTTTTCGTCCTCCCATGCCCCCTGAAGCCTCTTCATCCTCCACCGGCCTTCTCTCCCTCGCTCCAACTCGCAGCAACTCCACGCCAAGTTGGTTCACCGCTCGTTCCAACGCCGCGTGGACCGAATTCCAATCCCTACCGCTTCCCGGGCTCAAAGACGAAAACTGGCGCTACTCGAACGCGAAGAAGATCGAACTCGCCGACCACGCGCCAGCCAAAGCACCAACGGCCGAGCAGTCCAAAGCCGCGCTCGCAGCCACCGAAGGCCTCAAAGAGCGCGCGGCACGCTTTGTCTTCGTGAACGACACGCTCGTCGAGTCCGACACGAGCGGCCTTCCTGCCGGTGTGGTTTGCGTGAGCTTCGAAGAAGCCCTCAAATCGCACGAAGTGGCCCTCCAGCAGCATTTCATGAAGGGTGAACAAGCGCTGGGCTCGAATAAATTCGCCGCGCTGCATCTGGCGCATGTCAAAGCAGGCACCGTCATCATCGTGCCGAAGAACGTCGTCATCGAAAAGCCCGTCGAAATCTTCCACTGGGTCGTCGGCGACCACGCGGCCATCTTTCCGCACACGCTGATCGTCACGGGCGATCACGCGGAGGTCAGCGTCGTCGATCATTACCGCAGTCTCGAGGGGGAAGGCGGCCTCAGCATCGCCATCGCCGATCTCGTCGGCGGCAGCGGCAGCAAGATCACCTACGCGGCCTGCCAGGAGCTGGCCGATGACGCCCAGGCGCTGCATCTTTCCAGCATCACCGCCGGACGCGATGCCAGCGTGAAAAGCTTTCAGGTGCAGCTCGGTGCCGCCTTCAGCCGCAGCGAAAGCGTGAGCGACCTCGTCGGCCAAGGTGCTCGCAGCGACATGCTCAGCGTCAGTTTGCCCATCGGCGAGCAAATCGTCGATCAGCGCACGTTGCAGCGTCACAAAGCCCCGCACGCCACCAGCGACCTGCTTTACAAAAACGCCCTCTACGGCCAGTCCCGCAGCATTTTCAGCGGCCTCATCATCGTCGATGAAGGCGCACACTACACCGACGCCTACCAGACCTGCCGCAACCTGCTCAACAGCAACGAAGCCGAGGCGACCTCGCTTCCCGGCCTCGAAATCAACGCCGACCAGGTCAAATGCAGCCACGGCGCCACCAGCGGCCCGATTCCTGATGAAGAACTCTTCTATCTGAAGGCCCGCGGCATCCCCGATGGAGAAAGCCGCAAACTCATCATCGAAGGCTTCCTCTCCGATGTGATCGAACGCTTTGGCAACAGCGAGGTGCTCGACACCCTCGTCGCCCGCATCGACGAGAAGCTGGTAAGGGCGGAGTAAGCCTTTCCAAACAAAAAGGGACGAGCAAGCGCTCGTCCCTTTTTGTTATTTAAAGATGCCGCAAGCCGGTTGTTACTCCGCTGCTTGAACCTTCTCACCGGCGAGCTTGGCAGCGCGTTCGGCGAGTTCGATGTGGAATTGCTCAGGTTGTGGAGCTTCACCCTTGGTGCGGGTGCGGGCGAACCAGTCGGCGAAGAGTTCGCCGGGCTGGCGTTCGGCTTTGAAGGCTTCGAGGAAGGTGCGGACCTTGGCGGGGATCTCGTCACCGAGGACGGACTTGAATTCGAGGCCGGCGAGCGCGTTGCCGCGGATGCTGCCGCCGACGAACATGGCGTATTTGTTCGGCGCACGACCCACGAAGCCGAAATCGGCGTTGTAGGGGCGGCCGCAGCCATTCGGGCAGCCGGTCATGCGGAAGAGGATGGGTTCGTCTTCGAGGCCGAGTTCCTTGAGGATCGGATCGATCTTGTCGAGGATGCCGGGGAGGGCACGCTCGGACTCGCTAAGGCTCAAGCCGCAGGTCGGCAGGGCGACGCAGGCGTGCGCGACCTTGCGGGCGCGGGTGAAGCCGGCTTCATCGGCGTGCACGACGCCGTGTTTGGCGAGGATGGCATCGACGGCGGCTTTTTGCTCAGGAGCGACCTCGGCGATGATGAGGTTCGTGTTCGGCGTGACGATGAGAGGCAGCTTCAGCGTCGTGGCGATCTCGGCGAAGCAGGAGCGATACTTCGGACCGTTTTCGCGATCGACGATGCGGCCCATGTTGACGTAAACGCAGCAGTAGAGCTTGCCGTCGCCTTGCTCGTGCCAGCCCATGTTGTCCTCGACGGTGTCGAATTTGAGTTCCTTCGGGGCCTCGGTGGTGATGCCGGGAAGGCGGCGCACGACTTCGGCGCGGAAGCCGTCGAGGCCCATGGTCTGCACGGTGTATTTGAGGCGGGCGTTTTTACGCTCGGTGCGGTTGCCGTGGTCACGCTGGGTGGTGACGATGGCTTCGATGGCATCGACGACATTCGCACGCTTCGCATAAAGCAGCGGCTGGCCGAGGAAGGGGCGTGTGTTGAGCTGGCCGTGGCTCATGCCAAAGCCGCCGCCGACGGTGATGGTGTAGCCTTCGACCTCGCCATTCACGACGTGCGGCACGAGGCCGACGTCCTGGGAGTAGATGTCCGCGTCATTGAGCGGCTGGATGGCCACGCCGATCTTGAATTTGCGGGGGAGATAGACTTTGCCGTAGATGGGATCGTCGCCCTCGGTGGCCTTGGTGGCCTCACGCACGGCGGGATTGACCTCGGGGTCTTTGATCCAGTTCGGCTCGAGCTTTTCGCCATCGAGCCAGATGTCGGCGTAAGCCGTGGAGCGCCAGAGGAAGCGCTGGCTGATCTCCTCGGTGAGCTTTTGCGTGTCGGCATGCACGGCGTCCTTGATCGGCGCGGCGGGGCCCATGGTGTTGCGCACGACGTCGCCGCAGGCACCCATCGTCGAGAGACCGCTGTGGCAGACGTTGCTGATGACTTCTTTGACGCCGCCCTTGAGCACGCCGTGGAGCTGGATGCCCTGGCGGTTGGTGAGGCGCATGTTGCCCATCGCCTTGGTGCAAAGAGCGTCGTGGATCATCCACTGCTCGGCGGTGATGCGGCCGCCGGGCATCTTGCTGCGGATCATGAAGCTCCAGGCCTTTTCCTTCTTCTCCTTGGAAAGCTGGGCACGCAGGTCGCGGTC
>CALMTT010000661.1 GCA_937872615.1 uncultured Verrucomicrobiaceae bacterium
GGAGCACTGGGTGGAAGTGCTTGGCAAACGCAGCGGCAAGCTCGACGTGAAGGAATACGACCTCGACAAGGCGATGGCCGAGGGAATGCGGAAGGGCTTCGACACCCCGCTGGGCGAGGGAAGCATCAACTGGCCTTCGGTGCGTGCTCAACTGGCCCACATCGGCTTCACCGGCTGGGCCGCGGCCGAGGTAAAGGCTGGCGACTGGGCCTACCTGGCCGATGTGTCACGGCGCATGGATCAGGTGCTCGACCTTTGACGGGCTTACTTCGCAGGTTCTCTGCGGGCGGCATCGATGTCCTTGCGGCGGAAGCCCTGCACGCGGCCATTGCCACGGAAGAGATAGACCTTCTTCACATCCTCGAGTTTCATGATGATCCAAGGCGAGAGGATATTGCGGCCGTTTTTGGTAAAGACGATTTCGTCCGCCAGGTGGACGCAGGAGTGGAAAGCATCGCCTGTCTGATTGTCGAGGAAGAACAAGATGTCGCCGAACTGGTAAGGAGCCTCCACAGGCACGAAGTTTTCGAGCACCTGGCTGGTGGCCAGCCGTGAATCGAGGACATACTGGTGGGCGTCGAAGTTGTAAAAGTTCAGGGAAGTCCAGTGGCAGTCCGGGAGCAGTCCGTTCTTGGCCATGTCGAGACCGGGGTAGCTGTAAAGCAGCTTGCGGGGCTGCGCGGGAAGGATGTGGGAGAGACCCAGATCGTGAAGAGTCCCGGAATCAGCGATGGAGCGGATCAGTGGCTCAATGTCCTTTCGGCGGACGCTTACACCGAAGGACCAGTAAGAAACGAGGTCCGCGATATTGGAGGTCTCGTCGATTTTCAAGCGGACCATCAGGGCACGCGTCCGTGTGCAGGCCTTGAAGATGGCGCGGGCCTCGGAATCCGCCTGGGCGTAGTTGAGGAGCACCGGGATGTCACTGAAGGCGATCGTTTCACCGCGCATGTAGCTGAGCTGCTCGATCTTGTCGATCAACTCCTTGCGCAGCTTGCTTGTCCGATACCACTCCTGCACCGATGTGCCGGTGATCAAGACTGGGTCCATGCAGTACTCATTGGCTGGCAGCTTGCCGAGTTCCGAATAAATGTGGGCGCGTGCTTTGGCCGGCAATTGCTCGACGAGTTGCACGCTTGGCAGCACGTGCAGCAACTCACCCTCCACCACTTGGGCGGCTGGTAGCATGAGCGTGGCGATTTGATCTTGTGTGAGGCCGGCCTCAGTGAAAAACGCGTCCAGCTTGGGTTTAAATGACAATGGGAAGGACCAGCGAGGCTGGGTGCTCGGCAAAGCAAAGTTTTCGATCAACGAAGCCGGTGCTTCCAAGTAGATGTAGTCACCAACAATGGTCCCCCACGGGCCGGGAGATGATTGATAGCCGGCTGCCGCTGCGGACGGCGTTGCTGCTGCAGGTGACGCCGCGGCTGCGATCATGAAGTTCGGCGCGGGAACGGATTGCGGGACGCCGCCACCGGTGAGCAGGGTGTTGATGTCCGTGGTGTTCTGGGCGGATGAATCCGTGAAGCAGATGAACGAGACTAGACTGGCGTAGCAGGCGCGAAAAAAAGCTGAGCAGGAAAATGAAGACATGTTTGGGCTTGGAGGGGGCACTCCGGACAAAACGGTGGGCTGGTTTTTTGTGGCGGAAGACACCACATGGATATGCGTAGCTGGAATACGTCGGCCTGCATTCACATTTTCACCCTTTTCATTCCAAGTAGAGATACCGGTGATGCAGTTTGGCTTTTTTGGGTGCCATGGCCTCGGCAAGACCTAGATGTCAGACCGACGAAGATGGTTAGGAGCAGCAAGGCGGCGAATTTGAGGGCTCGGCTCGAAAACATGTCCGGAGATGGCTTCAGCGCAGCGGGCGGGTCTCGTCGCGCCGTTGGATGGCGGCGCTGGCCCGCTCCAGCAGGCGCTTTTCGTCCTCGGTGAGGCTGGCCATGCCGCCGGAGAGGATCTTGTCGAGCACGTCATTTACGGCGCTGTCGAGGTCTGGTTCATCGGCAGCGGCCGCTGGCGGGGCCACAGGAAGGATCGAAGGTTGATCGATGTCCATTTCGACGCGGGAGCGTGCCACCGCCCTTGCTGTGGCACGGCGACGCTGCGGCTCGGGCTGCCACTGGCTGGCGTAAGTCATCGGCCGACCGCCATAACCGAGTGCACGGGCATAAAACCAGCCCACGAAGGCACCGCCGAGATGCGCGAAGTAGGCGATTTTGAGCCCCTCCGGCATCCAATCGGGGAAAACCAAGCCTCCGATGGCGAAAACGCTCTGCATGACCACGAGGGCCTTCGCCAGTGTCCAAAGCCGCATCGGCACCGGGATGATAAAATAGATAAAAACGGTGATTTGCTCATCAGGCAACAGCACAGCCAACGCCAGCAAGAGGCCGAAAGCCGCTGCCGATGCACCCACGAGCGGCGTGATCGTATCGCCATGCACAAAGCCATTCACCAGCATCTCCAGCGAGGCGCCGACGATGCCGCTGAGGAAGAAAATCTGCAAAAAGTGCCTTCCGCCAAACAGGTTCTGCACCTGCCGACCACGAACCAGAGCATCAGCGCATTCAGCAGGAAGTGGCCCGCACTGCCGTGGACGAACATGTAGGTCACCAGCGTCCAAAAATGCCCCGCTGCCAGCCGTTGCACGCTTACGCCGCCATCCAAGATGATCGGGTAGAGTGTGTCCGAGGTAAACTGGAGCAAAAAGACCACGGTGATCGCGATCATGATCCAAGCATAGGCCGAAAGCCCCTTCACCCGGCCCATCAGGGGGCGGCGGGGAGCATCACGCATGTAGTCGCGGTCGGACACGGACATGCCGGAACTCTGTGACGGCCCGGTGGAAGGCGCGAGGTTTTTTTGCGCCGAACTCTGGCAAAGGCGCTGCTTGGCGCTAAGCATCCCATCCTGCCGCATGACCACGCCGTCCAGCCTCCTCGAAAAAGTCCGCCAGAGTGCTCCGCATGATGCGGCACATGCTCTCGAAGCCGCGCCGGAGGCCGAGGCCGCTGTCGTTTTGCAGGATCTGAACCCGATGGTCGCCCAGCAGGTGCTGCATCAGATGACCGACGAGCGCCGCTGCGCCATCCTCGCCGCCGCACCGATCGAAAAAGCACGGCAGTGGATGCAAAACACCGGCTACCCCGAGGACAGCGTCGGCTGGCTCATGGAGCCGCCCGTGGCCGTCTTTCGTCCCTCGATGACCGTTCGCGAGACCATCGAGGCGCTGCGCAAGCTCACCAAAAAAGCCTTCATCACCTACGGCTACGTCACCGACGAGTCGAACAAGCTCCTCGGCGTGCTCGTCATGCGTGATCTGATGCTCGGCGAGCCCGGCCAGACGCTCGCCGAGGTGATGTATCCGAACATCTTCGCTCTGTCGCCTGCCATGCCGCTCACCGATGCGATGAAGGAGGCGGTGAATCGTCACTATCCCGTCTACCCGGTTTGCGATGGCGAGGGCCGCCTGCTCGGGCTCGTCCGCGGTCAGACGCTGTTTGAAGCACGGGCCATCGAAATCAGCGCCCAGGCCGGTAGCATGGTGGGTGTCGAAAAGGAGGAGCGCCTTACCACGCCGGTCTCCCGCAGCCTGCGCTTCCGCCATCCTTGGCTGCAGATCAATCTCGCCACGTGTTTTGTTGCTGCCGCCGTCGTGGCCGCGTTTCAGGAGACGCTGGACCGCACGGTGATTCTGGCGGCGTTTCTACCGGTGCTCTCCGGACAATCCGGCAACACAGGCTGCCAGGCCCTCGCGGTCACGCTGCGTGGTGTCACGCTGGGTGATCTCAAGCCGGGCGACGAACGTTCGCTTGTGTTCAAGGAAGGCATGCTCGGCCTGCTCAATGGCATGCTGGTGGGTGTCACGGCCGCTTTGGGCATGTTTGCCTATGCGTGGATCGTTGGGAACACGCACGGTTTCTGGCTCGCGCTTGTTGTGTGGCTGTCGATGGTCGTGAGTTGCATCGTCAGCGGCGTTGCGGGTGCTTTGATTCCGCTTCTGCTGCGCAAGCTGGGACTCGATCCCGCCACAGCGTCGAGCATCTTCCTCACCACGGCCACGGATGTCGTCAGCATGGGCGTCTTCCTCGGTCTCGCCTCGCTGCTCGTATGATCGAATGGAGTCGCGAGGAGTGGAAATCACGCCAGGCCGAGCATCTCGAGCGCGTGCAGGCGCTGGCCGATCGTTTTGCTCAACGCCGCAGCCATGGCACGAAGCATCCGGTCGAAGATTTCCTCTTCACCTACTACAACCTTTCGCCCGCGAAGCTCAAGGAATGGGTTCCCCCGCTCGGAACGGCCATCGAAGTTACCGCGGACGATTTGCTCGAATGCCCCTGGCTGGCCTCGGAGCGCTTCATCCGGTCAAATGGGCTCATTGGGCTCGATACGGGTCGTTTGGCTGATTCGACCAAACAACTCGCGAATTGGATTCGAGAGCTCTGCGAGCGTGTTTTAGACCGTTCAGCACGCTTTCGATGCTTTGGCCTGCATGAATGGGCCATGGTCTATCAACAGCCAGCGGAGCAAATCCGGCATCAAGGCTATGAACTGCGCCTCCCGCCCGATGACGTCGCACGCTTCGTGGACTCGCAGGCCGTGTGCTGCACGCACTACGATGCCTTTCGCTTCTTCACGCCCGCCGCGGAGCCTTTGAATGCCTTTCAGCCGACGCTCGAGACGCGACTGGAGATGGAGCAGGGCGGTTGTCTGCACACGAACATGGATCTCTACAAATGGTCCGCCAAGCTGCTGCCGTGGTGTGGCTCCGATCTCGTGGGCGAATGCTTTGCGAATGCCTGGGCTGCACGCCAGCTCGACATGCGAGCGAGCCCGTATGAACTGCGTTCGCTCGGCTACGAGCCTGTTTTCATCGAAACAGCCGAAGGCCGCGCCGAATACGAAACGCATCAAAAAGCCATCGCCACCGCCGCCGAGCCGCTGCGCAGGCAGTTGCACGCGCTCGCCACGGCTGTCACGCAGGCTTGAGCATCAGGACAGTTCCTTGCCCTTCGTTTCCGGGGCAAACCAGACCACCACGATGCCGAGCAGGTAGATGAAGCACAGCACGCTGCCCGCTTTCGCGAAGGAACCGTTGAAGTAGTTCATCAAGTTGGCTGTTTGCAAGGCGCCGATGGCCGCCAGCACCCGGCCGAAGTTGAAGCAGAAGCCCTGGCCCGTGGCGCGGACCTGCGTCGGGAAAAGCTCCGGGAAATAGAGCGGGAAGAAGCCGTAGAAGGAGGCGCTGATGCCACCGATGAGGAAACCGGTGAAAAGGAACCAGTTCGTGTAGGTGGAGTTCGTCTGATAAAACACCAGCGCGGCGGTGATCGTGGCCACGCAGAGGATGCTGTAGGTCACGCGGCGGCCCAGTCTGTCACCCATC
This sequence comes from uncultured Verrucomicrobiaceae bacterium, assembly GCA_937872615.1. Lineage (GTDB taxonomy): Bacteria > Verrucomicrobiota > Verrucomicrobiia > Verrucomicrobiales > Verrucomicrobiaceae > Prosthecobacter. The sequence continues at coordinate 5,396 of CALMTT010000661.1, forward strand.
AGCGCCGCCACCATGGTGAAAATGATGGCTCCCGTGGCCGTCCAGATCTGCGCCCAGTCCTTGGCATGCAGCGCAGGATTTCCCGCCAGCTCTTCAGCCCATTTCGGTGCCCACTGCACCGCTCCCCAGGTGCCCATCAGAGCCACGCCGGCCAGTCCCGCGCCCAAAAGCATCCGCTTGATGATGAAAGGACGTGATGCGCCCGGATCCTCGGAGCCCGCACGGCCGAGATACTGCCAAACCGGGAAGAGGTAACCCAGCAGCGTGATCACCAACCCGACCACCGTGACCAAAACGGCGACGGGGGTGGCGATGGTGATGCTCTTTGGAGCCCATACCCACACGATGCCCAAGGCGGATGCGCAGCCGATCAAAACGCCCAGCAGATCCTTCGTCGCCGGAACCGGTGTCGTCAGGACCCGATGGGTCGGCAGCACGGTCAGGCCCTTGTCCT
>CALMTT010000662.1 GCA_937872615.1 uncultured Verrucomicrobiaceae bacterium
GCTCAGCAGCGTGCTCCAGATCGCGATTTGAAACGAATTCAGCAGTCCCTCGCGATAAAGCGCATTCATGAACACCTCCGCCACATAGGCAAAAGTGAAGCCGCCGTCCGTCCCCGGCGCGATGAAGGCCTCACGCAGCGCCGCCCAGATCGGATACACAAAGAAGCACCCGAAAAAGACGGTCATCGTCCAAAAGACAGCCAGAGAAAGCTTGCGCGACATGGCCGCGAGAATGAAACAAGCGCGAGAAGAACGCAACGCAGGATCAATGTGGCTCAAGCGCCAAAGGCGCGAACCATACCAGCCTGGGCCACCGGCCCAGGTGGTGGTGGGTAAAAAAACAAGGTGAAGGGCTGAAAGCCCGCCCCGTGCTCGCACCGCGTCGGTTCGCCATCAGGCTCCGCCCCCCCTACTCCACCCGCACCGCGGCACACACCATCTCCAGCACGCGCCAGAGGCCGTTGTTGCCCGCGAGGCTGCCTTCGTTGAAGCCGGTGCCGGGGATGGGCTGCCAGTTCGTGCGGTCGCTGGTGGGCGGGGGCTGCGGGATGCGGGTGAGCTTTTCGTCATACTGGCCGTCCTTGCCGCCGAGCTTGTAGATCACGAGATCGAGCGAAGGCACGACATACAGGCAGAAGCCCCCTGCTCCGCTTTTCCAGAACGCATCCTTCGGCGCACCGAGCACATGGCCGTCTGCGTTGTGCTCCCATTGCAGGCTGAAGGGGCAGTGCGGATTGTAAGGCAGCCACGACTGGCACTTCTTGATGTAATCGGCCGGAACGAGCTGCTGGTCCTTCCACTTGCCACCTTGCGCGAGGCACCAGCCGAAGCGCATCACATCCGTGGCATGCAGCGCGGTGCTGCCCGCACCGTTCGCGTGCTTCATCACCACATCGCCGCGGAAGAGACAGTAGTTCCAGTCGCCCCAGCCCTGCGGTTTGGCGAGGCGTTCATGGATGAAATCCTTCAACTCCATGCCACTCACATTGCGCAGCACGATGCTGGCGATGTGCGGTGAGGGCGAGGAATACGAGTAGCCCGCGCCGGGATCACACCACAGAGGCACGCGGAGCGACGATTCGTCGATCTCACGCACGTCCTGGCCTTTCACCGGCTTCAGCGGCTGCGACTTGCCCATGATCATGCCGCTCGGTGTCTGGCCCTCGCCCCAATAGCCACCCGTCATGCACAAAAGCTGCCCCAGTGTGATTTGCGCCTTCCGCGGATCATCCAGCGGCATGGCTTGGGGGAGATACTTTTCATTGAAGACCTTCGTGTCGAGCCCCTGCGGGATTTTGTCCTTAAACTCCTCCAGCATGATGCCGCAGGCGATGCTGCAAAAGCCCTTCCCGGTCGATGCCATGTCCGGGTTCGCATTCCGCGAGGCCTTGCCGAAATACTTCTCAAACACCAGCCAGCCATTCCGCACCACCACGAGGCCGCCATTCGCCGTCGAGCGTTCGGTGACGGCATACGCAGGCTCCAGCTTGTTCAAATCCATGCCAGCGTGCTCACGCATGCTTTTAGCGTCTTTCGCCTCGCGCCAGCCACCGGCACTGTCCGGAGGCGGAAAGTAAGCATCAGCAGCGTGAAGCGTGGTGGAGGCAAAAAGCAGCGCGGAGAGCAATCGGGCGGTCATGAGGCCGCGATGATGCGCTTTTGACCGGCTTTGCGCAACCACCAGCCCGCTTCGCGAGTTACAGCCCGCCGCATGAAATACCTCCTCGCCTTCCTCTTCGCCGTCTCGCTGCATGCCCAGGTGCCCGAAGGCTTCTCCGAGGTCACACTCGACATCGATGGCGTGAAGCGACAGACCATCATCTACGCCCCGAAGACCTCCAAAGAGAAGCCCACGCCCGTCGTGTTCGTCTTCCACGGCCACGGCGGTAACTCACGCAACACGGTGAAGTCCTTTGCCATGCACAAACACTGGCCGGAGGCCATCTCCGTTTATCCGCAGGGCCTGAACACACCCGGCCGCCTCACCGATCCCGAGGGAAAGAAGCCTGGCTGGCAGAGCGGACCCGGCGCGATGGATGACCGCGACCTGAAGTTCTTCGACGCCATGCTCGCCAAGCTCAAAGCGGAGCATCAGGTGGATGCCAAGCGCATCTTTTCCACCGGTCACTCGAATGGCGGCGGCTTCACCTACCTGCTCTGGATGATGCGCCCCGAGGTCTTCACCGCGATGGCTCCCTCCGCCGCGGCCGCGAGAGCCTCTCAGGGCAACCTGAAGCCCAAGCCCGCCATGCACATCGGCGGCACGGCCGATCCGCTGGTGAAGTTTGAATGGCAGCAGGTCATGATCGACCTCGTGAAGAAGACCAACGGCTGCTCCACCGAAGGCAAGCCATGGGCCGAGCACTGCACGCTCTACCCATCCGCCACCGGCACGCCCTTCGTGGCCTACATTCACCCTGGCACACACAAGTTCCCCGATGAGGCCCCCGCCCTCATCGCCCGCTTTTTTAAAGAACAAGCCGCTGCAGTGAAGTGACGCCCATCAGAGCCCGAAGGCTTGATCCATCTGACTGGCCACTCCTTTGAGGTAGTCGAGATCACCACCCGCCACCTCCGCGGCCAGCCAGCCGTGGAAATTGATCTCGCGCAACGCCTTGCGCACATCCGCGTAGTCGATGTCGCCCTCGCCGATGGGTGTGAACTTGTTCAGCTTCCGCGAGAAGCCCTTCACATCGAGCTTCAGCACGCGATGCCCGAGCTGCCTGATCCAGCCGCCCATGCTGCCGTATTTCCAGTGGTTGCCGATGTCGAACTGCATGCCCACCCACGGCGAGCGAAACTCATCCACATACTTCACAAACTTGTCCGCCGTCTGGTCGCTGCCGCCGTTGTGATCGTAGCAAAACTGGTTCCACACGTTCTCGATGACGATCTGCACGCCCAGCTCCGCGGCCAGCGGCACCGCCTTGGCGATGTTTTCCACGCTGCGCGGCCAGATTTCATTCTCGGGTCCGTCCTCACCCTTGCCCACCACGAGCAGCACGCTGTGCCCGCCCACCTCGCGCGTTTGGCGCAGCGCCGTCTTGAGGTTTTCGAGGGCCTTCGCTCGCGTGTCAGCATCTGGACTCGTGTGGCGGATGCTCCAATGCTCCCCGCACACGCTGCCATCCACCGGCAGACCACTCTCCGCGATGGCCTTCTTCGTCTCCGCGACATCATTGCCAGGGAATCCCATCTCCACGCCCATGAATCCGGCCTCCTTCGCGATCTTGAATTTCTCCGTGAGGTTGGCCCCGCCTTTGATCATGCCCACCTTGAGCGTCTTGTAGATCCGCCCCGCCATCGCATCCGGCACCTCCGCCGCGGCAAATGCTCCTCGTGATGGCCAAACAGCTCCTGCGGCCAAAAGGGAAGCCTGCTGCAGAAAACGACGACGGTTGGAAAACGAATCGGGTGTCATGGTTCCAACCAAACGCGGCACGAGGCCGGTTTTGATCGGGCTCAGTCCCTCAAAACCTCCGTCGGGCATTCCGGCAAGGAAGCGAGGAAGGCACGGCCGTAGGGCTTGGTGAGGATGCGGTTGTCGAGGATGGCGCAGATGCCGGTGTCGCTGGCGTTGCGGATGAGTCGACCGACGCCTTGGCGGAGTTTGAGGATGGCCTCGGGCACGCTGTATTCGGAGAAGGCATTCATGCCCTGCGCCTCCAGGTGCTCGATGCGGGACGCGGTGATGGGATGATCGGGCACAGCAAAGGGCAGTCGCGTGATGATGACATTGCTGAGCGATTCGCCGGGCACATCGACACCGGTCCAGAAGCTGTCGGTGCCGCACAAGACGCTGTGTGTGTCGTTCTTGAACTCGGCGAGCATTTGATGCCGCGGCATGCCGCGACCTTGCACGAGCAATCGCCAGCCTTGCTTGGAGCAGTGAGCCTCCAGCTTGTCCGAGAGCGAGGTCATCTGGCTGTAGCTGGTGAAGAGCACGAAGGCGCGGCCTTTGCTCAAATCGAGGAAGTGGCAGATCCAGTGCAGCAGGCGGTCGAGGTAGCCGGGATCACTCGGCTGCGGCATTTTTTGCAGCAGGTAGAGCGTCATCTGCCGCTTGAAGTCGAACGGGCTCTCGATGCAGGCGGCGCGGGCCTCGTCAGCGCCCACGCGGTTGCGGAAGTAGCGCAATTCCTCGTCGTGACCGATGCCGAGCGTGGCGCTGGTGAAGACACAGGCCTTGCGACTGGCGAAAAAGATTTGTCGAAGCCTCGGCGAGACATCGACCGGCGCGGTGTGCAGCGAGATGATGTTCTTTTCCGGGCCGGTGCGCTCCACCCAGTGGACATGGTCTTCCTGCTCCTGGTCCAAAAACATCTTCAAGCCGGCTCCGACGGCCCGCAGGCGCTTGGCGAGGTCGTGCAGCTCCAGCTTGGTGTGTTCCTTGTGCGCGGCATCGCCAGCTTTGTCGGCTCGTTTGGCTAATCTTTCGAGCGGCAGGGCGAGCGTGTTCTCGACG
>CALMTT010000663.1 GCA_937872615.1 uncultured Verrucomicrobiaceae bacterium
CGGCGGCCAACGAGCGGGCGACCTCGGTGCCGTCGTCGACCGACGCCACACAGGGGCGACCCGACGCCAGGATCCTCCCCTTCGACGTCATGAACGATGCCCTTCCCGCCGACTGCCGCTCTGCCTTCGACGCGGTCTGGTGCCGGTGGCTCGCGATGTTCGTGAGCGAGCCGCGGCGCATCGTCGAGCGGGCCCATGATGCGTTGCGTGTGGGCGGGCATATCGCATTCCACGAATATGTGAACTACGGAACCTATTCGCTCTGGCCGCGCGGCGATCGCGTCGCCGAGTTCGTGCGCCACGCGATCGCGAGCTTTGCGCGCGACGGCGGCGACGCCCACGTCGCCCGTCGGCTCCCCTCGCTTCTCGTCGAGCGGGGCTTCGAGATCGTCTCGCTGCGGCAGATCGCCCGAGTTGGACGACCGAACGAACCGTTATGGAACTGGCCGGGCGGTTTCGTGCGCACCTACGCGCCGCGACTCGTCGAGCTCGGCTTCGCCGATCGGCAGTGGGCCGACGCGCTCCTCGCCGAGGTGAAGGCCGCGGAGAGCGATCCCGGCGCCTTCTTCGTTGCGCCGACGGTCCTTGAGATCATCGCCCGCAAGGCCTCGTGACGGCTCGACCTTGCGGTATCGTGACCGCGTGCGACGAACGCTCATCCTGCCGCTTGATCGCCACATCCTGCTGCTCAGCGGCCGTGTGTCCTTCGAGATGATCCAAAAAGCCCTCGCTGCCGGCATTCCCCTCGTCGCCGCCATCTCCGCCCCCAGCAGCCTCGCCATCGACTTCGCCCGCGAGTCCGGGCAGACCCTCATCGGCTTCCTCCGCGGCAGCACGATGAATGTTTACACACACGAACAGCGATTGATGCACTCATGAAGCTCCAACCGGTTCAGTTCACTGTCTTCGTCATTTGGTCCTCGCTCATCATGGGGCTCGTCACGTTGGCCTTCGTCGTCAACGTGCAGGACGGAACGCGGGCGGAGCATTCGATGGCCTCCATCTTCGCGCTAGTTGCAGGCGTGAATGCCGCGCTCTCGTTCGTGGCGCGGCATTGGATGCTCAGAGGTTTCCGCCAAGGAACGCTCACCATCGACACGCCGGAGGGTCGCGGTGCCTACATCACGGGGAATGTCGTGGTGTTCGCGCTCAGCGAGAGCATCGGCGTGCTCGGCTTTGTGAACGGTATCAATTCACGCGGTGAGACGGATGCGTGGCTGCCATTCATCGGCGGCGCGATCTTGTTGCTGCTCATTCACATCCCGCTGCCATCGCGTTTTCAGCCGCAAAGCGTGCGCATCTGATCCATGAACCGCTATTTCGACTTCAACGCCACCACGCCGCTGCTGCCCGAGGCACGCGAGGCATGGCTGCGGGCGAGCGAGCGGCACTGGCATAATCCGTCGAGCCTTTATCGGGATGCCGGCATCGCCAGCCAGATGCTCGAAGCCGCACGCGAGAGGCTCGCGGGTTTGCTTGGTGTCGAGGCGGAGCGCATCGTCTTCACCTCCGGAGCCACCGAGGCGAACAACATGCTCTTCGCGGCTTTCGCAGGCCAGCGCACGGCCATTTCGACCATCGAGCACCCCAGCGTGCGCGAGGCCGCGCGGCACTGGACGCGTGTGAGCGAGTTCGATGCGCATGGCGCGATTCCCCAAGATGCGGCTCTCATCTCCGTCATGGCCGCGAATAATGAAAGCGGTGAGCTTTTGCCCTGGCGTGAGCTCGCGGCGCGATGCCGCGAGACGGGCATTCCTTTCCACACCGATGCCACACAATGGATCGGCAAGCTAACAGCCGATTTCAGCGGCTGCGATTACATCACCGGTTCTGCACACAAGTTTGGCGGGCCGAAAGGCGCGGGCTTTTTGGTGCTGCGGGACGAGGATGAGCGTATTCGCATGATTCATGGCGGTCCTCAGGAAAACGGTCGACGTGCTGGCACGGAGAACTATCCCGCCATCGAGGCCATGGTGACGGCTCTCGACACGATTACATCGCGAGTGAACGCATGCGATGCCTCGGGCCGCGATGCCTTCGAAAAGGCCATGCAGGCCTCGTTTCAAGACCTGCGCATCATTTCGGCCGATGTGCCGCGGCTCTGGAATACCTCGCTGATGGTCATGCCGCGTCATGAGAACCTCAAATGGCTCACACGCCTCTCGCGTCGCGGCTTCAGCATCTCCACCGGCAGCGCCTGCAGCTCGGGGAAGGAAGGCTCGTCCGTCGTCGTGACCTCTCTCGGAGCCTCGCCGGAGGAATTGCGCCGCGTGGTCCGCCTGAGCGGTGGCTGGGGCACGACAAAGGAAGACTGGCTGGAGCTCGCCGCTGTCTTTGCCGAGGTCGGCGCTGAGCTCGACGCGGGTGGAAAGGGCTGAGAGTGGCGAAAGGCGCACTTCCGCCTGCCCTTCGACATTCCTCATTCCGCATTCGTCATTTTTTAAAATCGACCCCAAGATAGGCGCTGGAGGTTCGTCATGCGCGGCGAACACGTTCTCATGGCTGCCCCGGACACACTCTTCCTCGATACCCTCCAGCGCTACGAGCGGCCTCTCATCCGCTATGCGCACGGCTACACGAGTGATCTGGAGGAGGCCCGGGACATCGTGCAGGACGTGTTTGTGAAGCTCAGCCAGTGCCTCCACACCCTCGACCACGAGCGGCTGGCCCCCTGGCTCTTCACCGTCTGCCGAAACCGTGCGCTGGACCACCAGCGCAAACACCGCCGCCTCGTCGTCATGGAAACTGAAACACTCGACCTCGAAATGTCCGCTGATCCTTCGCCTCATGAGGAAATGGACCGCACGGAGACCGCCACCGCGCTCCGCCAGCTCATCGACACCCTCCCCGCACGGCAGCAGGAGGCCGTGCGGCTCAAATTCATCGCCGGCCTCGACTACCAGCAGATCAGCGCCGCCATGAAAACGAGCATCGGCAATGTCGGCTACCTCATCCACCACGGCGTGGCCGCCCTGCGCACGAAATGGCAGGCCATGGAAAACGAAACACCCGCCACCGCAAAGGCACGCAGCCCCGCTCTCGCCGCCGCGTGAACCGCAAAAACCAAAACTTAAAATGAAGGACCAAAACATGAAACACGAACAGATCACCGCCTGGGCTCTCGACGAGCTGAGCCCGCAGGAGCGCGAGCAGATCGAAGCCGCCCTCAAGGAGAATCCCGGCACCGGCGACGAAGCACGCGCCACGAAGGATTTCTGCCACTTCCTGCTCAAGGAACTGCGTGACGAATCCCTCGAGCTCACCTCCGAGCAGCGCTCGCGGCTTCAAACGATGCCACCAGCCTCGAACATCATTCTTCCATCCTCCACATCGAAACCGGTGCGCTGGAGCTTCGCCTCCCGTTTTGGTTCACTCGCCGCCGCAGCCGCCTGCGTGGCTGCTGGTGGCTATTGGATGTATCCTTGGTTCCAGCCGCAGAAGGATCAAATCGTCGCGGAGGTCGTGGAAGAGGAAAAGCTATTCAGGGTGAACGGTCCGCAGATCGGACAAAACGTATCCAGTGCTCCGGTGGACTTGCCTGGGAAATCGGCGCCACCCTCGTTTGGCAACTCGTCGTTGACCAAGCCATTGAACTCACTTCAACCTTATTCGGCAGCTCCACCAACGCCCGCCGCCAAACCCGCCGAGTCCAATCTCGCATTCACCGGAGCCACTACTTACGCAGGAGGTGTGACGGTCAATGGGGGCACTTTGGAGGTCCGCTCGGGTGGTGTGGTGGCTAGCAAGCAGCGCAAGCTCGATCTCACGTCGGAATCGGACGTCGCAAAAAGGCAGCTTGCAGCAGTCATGCCGTCGGCTGCGCCATCGGCACCGATGCCGGCAGAGCCTGCGCTGCGACGCGACGAACCTTTCAAATCTGCGTATGAGCAGCCGCGCTCCAAAATGCTGGCTCAAGTGGATGAGAAGTGGGAAGACAAGACTCCTGCGAACTCGCCTCCGCCAGCGACGCCAAGCACGCCGACAGTCACCTTGTCTGGAGGTTTGATTGCCAACCAGTCTTCCATCTCGGTGCCTGGTGCCCAGGCCGCGGACGACCTCTCTCACGCCACCCAATTCAAAAAGCGCACCACCATCAACAAGGTGGTTCCGATGGAATCCTACACCCGCATCCTCGAAAATGAGCTCAAGGACGTGCTTCGCGAGCCTCTCTCGACCTTCTCGATTGATGTCGATACCTCGTCGTATGCGAACGTGCGCCGCTTCTTGAACCAGAACATGATCCCGCCGGCGGACGCGGTGCGGATTGAAGAGCTCATCAACTACTTCCCGGGTGATGAGGAAGGTCCTGCCGCCGATGCGAAGGAGCCGTTTGCCGCCCGTGTGGAGCTCGCCACCTGCCCGTGGCAGCCGCATCATCGCCTCGCCCGCATCGCCATTCAGGGGAAGCAGGTGCAAAAAGGCAGCAAGGCCAGCAACCTCGTCTTCCTCGTCGATGTCTCCGGGTCGATGGACGACCCGCAGAAGCTCCCGCTCGTGAAACAAAGCCTGCGAATGCTCGCCGAGCAGATGGGCGAGGGCGACCGCGTCTCGATGGTCACCTACGCCAGCGGCACGCAGGTCGTTTTGCCGCCCACGAATGGTGAAAACCGTTCCCGCGTCATCGCCGCCGTCGATCAACTCCAGGCGAATGGAAGCACGAATGGCGCAGGCGGTTTGCAGCTCGCCTACGAGCAAGCGGTGGCCGGTTTCATCCAGGATGGCATCAACCGCGTCATCCTCTGCACCGATGGCGATTTCAATGTCGGCATCAGCGATCCCGCGCAGTTGGAAAAATTCATCGCGGAGAAGGCCCGCAGCGGCGTCTTCCTCAGCGTGCTCGGCTTTGGCAGCGGCAACCTCAAGGACCGCACCATGGAAACCCTCGCCGACAAAGGAAACGGCAACTACGCCTACATCGACGGCCTCGCCGAAGCACGCAAAGTGCTCGTCGAGCAGATGGCCGGCACGCTCGTCACCATCGCCAAGGATGTGAAAGTGCAGATCGAGTTCAACCCCGCCCAGGTGCGTGCCTACCGCCTCATCGGCTACGAGAACCGCCTCCTCGCCAAAGAAGACTTCAATGACGACACCAAGGACGCCGGCGAGATCGGCAGCGGCCATCGCGTCATCGCTCTTTACGAACTGGTGCCCGCGAACCTGCCGCCCGGCGTCGGTCCCGACCGCCTCGTCGATACCCTGAAGTATCAAACCCTCGCCTCACCGACCCCGAAGGAACTCAACGAGACCAAATCCGCCGCCACCGGTGCTGATGCCGCTGCCGCGAGCAAAGAGCTCATGACCGTCAAGCTCCGCTACAAAGAGCCGCAGGGTGAAACGAGCTCCAAGATCGAGCTGCCCGTCACCGACGATGCGAAGACGCTCGAAGCCGCCAGCAGCGAATTCCAATTCAGCGCCTCCGTGGCCGCCTTCGGCCTCCTGCTGCGTGATTCCGGCTACAAAGGCACACTCACCTGGGAAGCCGTGCGCAAGTTGGCCCTCGCCGGCAAAGGCCCCGACAAGCTCGGCTACCGCGGCGAATTCCTCCAGCTCATCGACAAGGCCGCCGGGCTGAAGCAGACGCGGCCGTGAGGGCGGGAGAGAGTCGTGCTGTTTTCGAAGCGAAAGGCAAAGTGCTCAGTTCTCAGTGCTCAGTTGGGCTTCACGACCAAACTGAGCACTGCGCCGAAGGCGACTGAGCACTACTGCTCGATAGGCCTCTCTACCTTCATTAGCAGCCAGAAGACCGCTCCAACGATATAAAGAGCGCCAAACGCGGCCAGCACTGCATTCCAGCCACCGGCGTGCGCGAGCAGCCAGGGCACCGCGAGAGGAAAAGAGGCCGCGCCGAAGTTTCCGCACATGTTGGTCACCGCGCTCACCGCGGCCACATTCGTCCCGCCGAGGCGCATGACCGTCGCAGCCAGGCATGGATTCGCAATTGCGGCACAAAACATCCCGGCGCTGATCACCAGCACGGCCATCAGCGGGTCCGCCGCCTTCCACGCGGCAAAGATCAGTCCCGCGCAAAGCAGCAGCGCCGCCGCGCTCAGACCCTGGCGTGCCAGTCGTGCGCTGCCACGATGCCGCAGCAGCGCATCCGAGAGCACACCGCCGGCCATGCAGCCCGTCACATCCGCCAGCAGTGGCAGCGTAGTGAGCCAGCCGGAGCGCAGGATCGTCACGCCACGAGCTTCTTGAAGATAGGTGGCAAACCAGCTCGCGAAAAAGATGTAGCCCGCAGCCCGGCAAAACTGCTGCAAGCACAGGCACCACATCGCCGGACTGCGTGCCAGCAGGCCCCAAGGCACCGCGTTCGAGACCTTCGTCGTGTCTTGAGCCTCCTGCATGATCCACTGCCGCTCCGCTTCGTTCGCCGCCGGATGATCGGCCGGTGAGTTTCGATACCAAAAAGCAAACCACAGCGCCCACACAAGGCCTGGCAGTGCATACCATACAAACATCCAACGCCAGCCGCATGTCACCACCAGCCACGCGGTGAGCGGTGCTGCCACGATGCTGCCCACGGACATGAAGCCGCTGAACGCACCCGAAGCCGATGCCTGTGCCGTGCGTGGAAACCATCGCGCCATCGCGGCCGTTCCCACCGGCACCAGCCCGGCTTGCGCCACGCCCATGAAGGCTCGTGAGGCCGTCATCACCATCACATTGCCAATCGAAAGCCCCGCCGTGGCCAGCGACCACAGTGCGCCATACAGCGCCAGCGCCCAACGCGTGCCAAGGCGCCTCGCCAGCAGCGCCGCCGGGATCTGGCACAGCGCATACGGCCAGAAAAACGCGCTCATGAGCATGCCAGACTCCTCCTTCGTCAGTCCCAGCTCCGCACGAATCGTGCTCTCCGCCGGAGCCACGCCATTCCGCGTGAAATACGCCAGCGCCGCCGCCGCGCAGAGACCTGCGAGGACGATGTGGCGGGCTCGGCTGCGCTTCATGAGGTCATTTCTTCACGCTCACATACTTCGCCAGATCACGCATCGCGATCACGGTGCAGCCTTCGTCTTTGAGATGCTGCATGTAAGCCTCGAACTTCGCTGGATCCGTGTTCACCCACGGATGTTTGATGTCCGGCACACCGTGAAAGGTCATCACGGCGATCTTGCCATCCTTCGCCTGTGCCACAGCTGCCTTGAACTGCTCCAGCGTGCTCTCTGGCTTGCCGTCAAAGACTTGCGGCATGAGCAGCGGATCATCCGTGGCCGGATCGAAGGCCTTCGCGCCTCCCGCACGCGCAAAAAGATAGCCACGTTCGCCTAGCAGCTTCGCCGCGACCTCACTCGTGGCGTAGCCGGGGTAGCAAAAGCTCACGGGCTTCGGGATGCCCGCCTTCTCGCACTGCGTCTCGATGAACTCCACATCCGCCGCCAGTTGCTCCGGCTTCTGCTTCGTCACGCCTGCATGCTTTCGCGTGTGATTGCCGATCTCGAAACCTTGATCGTGCAGCGCCTTGATCTGCTCCCAGGTCATGTAGTGCGTCTTGTCCACGAGGAACTCAAAGCCCTCGGTGATGAAGAACGTCGCCCCAAAGCCATGCTTCTTCAGCAGCGGCGCCACAAACGTGGCATGACTCGCCACCGAATCATCAAACGTGAGCACCACGAGCTTGTCCGGCACCGGTTCAGCGCGCAGCGCGGTGGCGAGGAGCAGGGAAAAGAGAAGGCGTTTCATGCGGGCAGAGGGAACGTTGCTGGCATGCGTTTCTCACACCATGGGCGATTCGATAGGTAAGTTGGAGTGCAGGCTTTAGCCGCCGGTTCCCTGATCGGCTAAAGCCTAGACTCCAACTTCTGCATGTCGTTACCGCCGGGCCTGCTTCACGGCTTCGATGGATTTCTCGAAGTTCGCTTTCCACACGCCTTGGAGTTTTTCGGGCTCTGCGCGGTTCAGGGTGTTCAAGGCTTCGTCGAACTGGCCTTTTCGCGTTTGGATGCGGGCGATGCCCTGGAGAGCGGAGTATTCATCGGCACCGCCGAGGCGGGTTTTGCCTTCGAGAATGGTTTGGTAGGCTTCGAGGGCTTTGGCGTCGTCTTTGAGGTTTAATTCGCGGTTTTGGGCCTGTGCGAGCAAAACGGTCTCGCGGGTGCGTGGATCGCCGATCCACTCCAAAGCGGCGCTGAGGTCGGATTCGGCTTTGTCGCCGTTTTTCGTGATCGAGTAGGCGCGGCCGCGATGATGAAAACCATCGCCACGCTTCCAAAAGGGCCATTTCGTGATGTCTTCGCTGCCGAACTGCTTCGCGACTTCG
>CALMTT010000664.1 GCA_937872615.1 uncultured Verrucomicrobiaceae bacterium
GCATCGGCGGCGGCATTGCTGGAGCTGCGACGATACAAATCACTGAGGACGATCTGCTTGATGAGCCACTTCATGCTCCAGCCGTTTTCCATGAAGCCAGCGGCGAGGGTATCGAGGATGTCCTGCTGCGCTGGTTTGGGTGCTCGCAGGCCGAAATCGCTCACATCCGGCACGAAGCTGGAGCCGGTGAGGCGCATCCACACTTGATTGACGAGCACGCGGGCGGTGAGTGGGTTGCGTTTGTCGGCGATCCATTGCGCGAAAGCGAGTCGGCGGCCGGTACTGGTTTCGGGATAGGTTTGGACCTTGGCGTTGTTGGGATCGTCGGGGCCTTCTTGGGCTTTGAGTGAGGCCAGAATGGGCGTGAAGGCCTCGCCGGGGTCTTTGAGTTTCTTTTTCGCGGCGGCGACAGCGTCCTGCGCGGCTTTAAGCTTCTTCGCATCGGCTTTGGCGAGATCGGCCTCGGCCTCGGCTTTGGCGAGCTTGAATTGGGCTTCGGCAAGCGCGGCGGCCTTGGCGAGGGCTTTGTCGCCCTTTTTGCTTTCGGCGGCGAAGGCGGCGCGAAGCATGGCGGGCTTCAACTTGGCCGCGGCGAGTTGTTTTTCGAGGACGGGCGTGTTCGACGAGGCGGGCAAAGCTTGCAGCTCGAAGCTGTGAAACTCGACCTCGGCATCAAAAGCGGCGAGAGCAAGGCCACCGGGCACGCGTGGCTTGGTGAGTGTGTAGGTGATGACTTGCTTGCCATCGACGCTGACCTGGACCTGCTGGCCGAGAGCACGGACATGCAGCGTGTGGCGTTCGTTTTCCTTCACCGGCAGGGCATGGCTGCCTCCGGCGGGATAGCTGGCCTGGCCGTTTTCACCGGGAGCGATCTGCACCTTCGAGCCGCCCTGCACGGCGCTCATGTAAACGAGCACATCGCTGTGCTCCGCGAGATCGAAGACGAGGCCGACGGACTTCCACTTTTGTCCGCCGCGAATGGTGAAGCTGATCTTCGCATCGAAATCGGCCGGCGGCGGCGTGGTGAGCTTCATGAGGCGACGCGTCATGCCGGTCTCGGATTGATGCAGCGAGCCGTTTTCATATTTCCAAGTGCCGGAGACGGCCTTCCACACCTCAGGGCGAGGTTTGGTAAAATCGTCGCGGAGGATGGTTTTGGGCGTCGTGATGGCTGAAGAGGCCTTGGGCTTGCTGGGAAGCTGTTTTGCCAGCGCGGCGATTTCTGCTTCGGCGGCGGCGAGGTGGTCTTTGAGCACGAAGGGCTGCAAAAACGGCTGTGAGATGGTTTGGGGCAGCGTGATGCTTTTCGGTGCGAAGGAGGCAAATTCGAGCACGCCGGGGATGCCGGGCGTCATGGGCTTTGATTTGTCTTCGTTCTTTTCATCGCCGCGGATGTGGCGGTAGGTGGGTCGGTCGAGGTGGAGATCGAAGACGCGGGGGAGGCCGTTCTTTTCGAAATCGGTGATGCCGGGCAGCGGATCGAGGCGCACGTGCAGCGGCTCGAAGACGGCGCGAAGGCGGTAGTAGTCGGCCTGGTCGATGGGGTCGTATTTGTGATCGTGGCACTTCACGCACTGCATCGTGAGGCCGAGGAAGGCGCGGCTGGTGTGCTCGATGGTCTCGTCGAGCCAGGTGGTGCGGTTGAAGAGGTAGTAGCTGCGGGCGAGGAAGCCGGTGGCGCGGAGCATGGAGCGATCCTCCGGCGCGAGTTCATCGGCGGCGAGCTGCTCAATGATCATGCGGTCGTAGCCTTTGTCGGCATTGAGGCTTTCGATGATCCAGTCACGCCAGTGCCAGATGTGTTTCTGCGAATGACGAAGCTGGGCACCGAGGCCATACCAATCGCAGTAGCGCCAGATGTCCATGAAGTGGCGTGCCCAGCGCTCGCCGAACTGCGGCGAGGCCAACAGACGATCGATGAGCTGAGCGTCTGACAGGTCTGACATGTCGGACGAGTCCGACGGAGGTAGTCCAGTGAGATCAAAATAGACACGGCGGAGCCACACCTCATGTGACGCGGTGGGTTGGGGTTTGAGTTGTTTGGTGCTGAGGTGCGCGGCGTGGAGGGCGTCGATGTTCTGGCGGGAGTTTTTGGGCACCTGATACGCCCAATGCGCCCGCGGATCGGCCTCGGGTTGTTCATCGGTGAGGCCAGGAGCACCAGCGGCGAGCCATTCACGCACTTTGGCCACTTGCTCGGCGGTGAACATCGCGCCTTCGCCTTCGGGAGGCATGCGGTCGGATTTGTCGGTGGTGGTGAGGCGGTCGAGCAGGTGCTTCGTGGCATCGCCGTTGTCGCCGCCGGTTTTCAGCAGCGCGACGGTGTCGAGACGGAGGCCGGCTTTTTGCTTCAAGGCCCCGTGGCAGGCATAGCAGCGCTCTTTGAGCAGCGGCTTGATGTCCTTCGCATAGTCCACCGCCATCGCGGAGGACGCGAGTGTAGCGAAGGCGAGTGTGGTGAGGCGAATGGGCACGAGAGCCATACGGCCTCCGTGAGCCGCTTTTACTTCTTCAACGTGAACTGCGCCGGGATGGTGATCACATCGGCGACGACGCACCAGATGACGATGAAGAGCAGCAACATGCCGATGGCGAGGAGGTGGAGGTTCTTTTTCGCGACGATGGTGGGATGCGTCGGCAGTTGGGCATGCAGTTTGCGCAGCAGCATGAACCACACGCCCCAGGCCAGCGGCAGCAGGATGGCGAGGACGATGGCGGCCTCTTTTTTCTCCGCGTCCTCGGCGTGGTGGATGGAGATGATGCTGTCATTCGAAAGCAGCCAGCCGGCGATGATCGTGATGGCGGCGATGCCGTAGTGGATGGTGTCGTGCAGCTTGGTGCGGAACCATTCGTCGGTCTTGGTGAGGTCGTCGTTCGGGGAGCTCATGCGGCGGGCTTTGTAGCTTGGGGCAAGCCATGGCGGCAAGAAGAAACCCGCGCCGCCAGCAAGGACGGACACGGGTTTGGCAGAAACGGGATGCGAGAGCTTACTCGGCCTTCTTTTTGGCCGCAGCCTTGCCTTTGCCCTTGGCGGCTCCTTTGCCAGCAGCGGCAGCGGGGGCGACTTTTTCGCCGGGCTTTGGCAGCGTGGCCTGGATGGACTCCCAGCCGGGATTCAACGTGGCCTCACGCAGGACGAAATTCCGGAAGCAGACGCTCTGGCCGCCGACGGTGAAGCCGGGCGAGGCTTTTGGCGTGGTGAAAAGCTCGGAGGTTCCCCACGCGGCGAGGTCATCGACCTGGCCGTACATTTTGTCGCCGACCATGTCGAGGCGGACCTTGTGCCAGGTGCCGGGCTGGAGGTCGGCGGGGAAGCGGGCGAAGACGACGGCCTTGTCCGGGCCCTCGTGGTCGTTGTCGTCACGCTGGATGGTGACGGACTTCGGCGTGATGTTGATGCGGGCCATGTGGTCCTTCACGGCGTTGATGGACAGGCTGGTGGAGCGGGCACCGTCAAACTTGAACTCATACTCGATGATGAAGTCCTGCATCTTGTTTGGGATGCGCAGGACGGCGCCGTGCTTGTCCTCGACAAGCTCGCTGCCGCGCATGGTGCCGTCAGCGGCTTCCCATTTGCCCTTCGCGGCCTTCCATGGGGCACCCGGGGCACCGTCGAGCTTGGCTTCGAGGATGACTTTGCCCGGAACGGCAAGGAGGGGCTTCGGATCTTCCGCGCGTGCGGTGACGGCGGCGAGGCTGAGAAGGAGAAGAGCGGTCGTTTTCATGGGCGGGTGGGAACGGCTGGGCGGGAAGTCTGTTGCAGCAATTTTCGTGGGCTGGTAGAAGCGCGGGATGCGCACGACGTTGCCCTGGCTGAGCGCCAGCATGGCGTTCTCGTGGCTGCCGGTGAAGACGACCTT
>CALMTT010000665.1 GCA_937872615.1 uncultured Verrucomicrobiaceae bacterium
GGGACTCGGAAACATCCTCGGCAGCAACATCTTCAATGTGCTCTGCATCGCAGCCGTGGCAGCCATGATCAAACCGTATGCCGTGAACCTGCCAGAAGTGCTTCCAAGCCTCGTTTTCGGCGCGGTGACGATGCTGCTGATCCTGCCGGGAAAAGGTGGTCATCTGCCCCGCTGGCGCGGTCTGGCTCTGCTGGTCGTTTACACCATTTTCATCCTGCTCACGGTGCATGAGTCAGGTGCCACGCATCTTTGAGGCGGAAACCGCCACGGAGGCACCGCTTGCCGCTGCGGGCCTCCCTCGGCAAAATGAACACCGATGACTGCTGCTCCCGCTGAAATCCTTGCCACGTCCCTTTTCGCACTGGCCGTGCTGCACACCTTTTCGGTGAAGAAATTCGCCCACTGGGCTCATCAGCATCCGAAAGGCTCCATTCAGGAGAATCTGCTGCACTTCATGGCGGAGACGGAGGTCGTCTTTGGCCTTTGGGCGGCCGCGTTGTTCGCTGGCATCGCCGCGTTGAAGGGCAGCGTGCACGAGGCCGTGCATTACATCGAAAGCCTGAACTACACGGAGCCGAAGTTTGTGCTCGTGGTGATGGTCGTGGCGGCCACACGTCCGGTGGTGAGGCTGGCGGAGGCATTGATCTCCATGATCGCGCGAGTGCTGCCGTGTCGCGAGAGCCTGGCCTTCTACATCGCCGCGCTGTCCTTTGGCTCGCTGCTCGGCTCCTTCATCACCGAACCGGCCGCGATGACGCTGCTCGCCATCCTTTTGAAGCGCCGCTACTTTGACCGCGGCATCAGCCCGCGACTGGCTTACGCCACACTCGGGCTGCTGTTCGTCAATGTCTCAATCGGCGGCACGCTCACGCACTTCGCCGCGCCGCCGGTGCTCATGGTGGCTGCGAAATGGGATTGGGACATCGCCTTCATGTTCACCACGTTTGGTTGGAAGGCCGCGGCGAGCTGCCTGGCCTCCACGGCCGTCACCGCGTGGTTTTTCCGGAAGGAGTTGCTCAGCATCGAAACCCACACACACGCCACACAGCCCATCCCAGCCTGGCTCACCGGGCTGCATGTGATCTTCCTCGCCATGGTGGTGGCCTTTGCCCATCATCCGGATGTGTTCTTTGGCGTCTTCATGCTCTTCCTCGGCCTCGTCACCGCCACGCGTGAGTATCAGGACGGCTTGAAATTGCGTGAAGGCCTGCTCGTGGGCTTCTTCCTCGCCGGACTGGTCACGCTCGGCTCCCTGCAATCGTGGTGGCTGAAGCCGCTCATTGCCGGCCTCGATGGTGCGACGCTCTACTTTGGCGCCACCGGCCTCACCGCCATCACGGACAACGCAGCCCTCACCTACCTCGGCAGTCTCGTCGAAGGCATCACACCGGATCTGCAATACGCCCTCGTGGCGGGAGCAGTCACCGGTGGCGGCCTCACCGTCATCGCCAATGCGCCGAACCCGGCCGGAGTCGGCATCCTGCAAACAAGCGAGGCATTCCAAGGTGAGGGTATCAGCCCGCTGGGGCTGTTCCTCGGTGCGCTGCCGCCCACGCTCGTGGCGGTGGTGTTCTTCTGGATCTTGGCTTGAGCCGCTCAACGACCCAGGAAGTCTTCCACATACTGCTCCACGATGGTCTGCAGGGCTGGAGGCTGCGGAATGCCGAGCGCGGCAGCGCGACTTCCATCGACCTGCTGTGGCCAGT
The DNA here is from genome assembly GCA_937872615.1 of uncultured Verrucomicrobiaceae bacterium. Lineage (GTDB taxonomy): Bacteria > Verrucomicrobiota > Verrucomicrobiia > Verrucomicrobiales > Verrucomicrobiaceae > Prosthecobacter. The sequence goes on from CALMTT010000665.1 coordinate 1,707, forward strand.
TGTCCACGATGCCTTGAATTCGAGCATCAAAAGCATCGACGATGGGCCCCAAGGTAATTCCCTTGGCCGCGGCGACCTGTGTGATGACCTCCTCGGCGATACGCGGTGTCACGCGATGGGCAGGAAGCACATACGCACGGTCTTTGCCGAGCAAGGACTCAT
>CALMTT010000666.1 GCA_937872615.1 uncultured Verrucomicrobiaceae bacterium
CACGACCACGACGAGAATCGCGCCCTCGAACAAACTGGTTTCCACCGTGCGGATGGTGCGGTCCACCAGCACCGTGCGGTCATAGACCGTGATGATTTCCACGCCCGCCGGGAGCTTCGTCTGAACTTCCTTGAGTTTTTCGTCCACGCGCTTGGCGACGATGCGGCTGTTTTCACCGGCCAGCATCAGGGCCGAGCCGAGCACGGCTTCCTCGCCCTTGTAGGTGGCCGTGCCGGTGCGAACGGCTTTGCCGATGCCCACCTCGGCCACGTCTTTCACGCGCAGCGGCGTGGCGCGCGAGCCGAACTTCAACGGCAGTCGTTCGATTTCCTCCACCGTCTGCACGCGACCGGCTGCGCGCACCGTCAGCGTTTCTCCGCCGAGCTGGATGATGCTGCCGCCTGCGTTCTCGACATTCTCGCCGATGGCTTCCGCGATTTCGCTGAACGACATGCCGACGCTCTTGAGCTTGTCCGGATTGGGTTGAATGACGATTTGCTTCTCGTAGCCGCCGCTCGCGTTGACCTCGGCGAGACCGGGCGTCGAACGCAGACGGGGCTTGATGACGTAATCGTGAATCAGCTTCAACTCCATTAATTGCGCCTCGCGCGTGGGCGGCAGGTTTGTCGCGCCCTTTGCGTATTCGACGACGTAGTAATAGATTTCTCCGAGGCCAGTGCTGATGGGCGCGAGCTTGGGCGTCAGGCCGGGCGGCAAATCATCAATCACCGTTTGCAAGCGTTCGCTGACAAGCTGGCGCGAGCGGTAGATGTCCGTGGCGTCCTCGAAGATCAGGTTCACCTGCGAGAGGCCGAACTTCGATAGCGAGCGCAACTCAGTGAGGCCGGGGATGCCCGCCATCTCGTTCTCGATGGGGAACGTGACGAGCTTTTCGATCTCCTCCGGCGCGAGCGCGGGGACGGCGGTGTTGATCTGCACCTGGACGTTGGTGATGTCCGGCACGGCATCAATCGGCAGCCGTAACGCAGACCAGACACCGATGCCGACGAGCACGAGCGTCGCGAGCAGCACGAACACGCGCTGGCGGACGGAGAATTCAAGGAGGCGGTGCAGCATAGCGTACCTTAGTTGCCGCAATCGGCAAGCAACGTCTCATGAACAGCGACGTGAACGACACTGCCGGGTGGCGGGACCAGCGGAACTGTCACACCGTAGGCAGAACCGCTGCGGAAGCGCGGATTGTGTTGGATGGGGTTGGGACTGAAACTCGTAGCTACGTGCGCGAGCACTGCGCCATTTGCCCCTATCACCTTCACGTCTAGATGGCGGCGGCGTGAGCTGCCGTAGCCGATCATGCAACCGACTTTGCCGGATACACGTAGGCCGCTCTTGGTGGTTGCAAGGTTGACGGACTTCACCTCAACGCCGCCGGCGGATTTGCGGTCGGTGCGGAGGCCCATGGGCGCCTTGACTGCTGATGCACACCCCGTGACGAAGGTCACGGTTAGGACGAGTGCGGTGATGAGATACGTCTGGGAGCTTTTCGTGATGTTCATGAGAATGGAGTCATTGTGTTAATATTGAAAGTGGAGTTCAGTGGGAATGCCCGCCGCCCTTGGTCGCGCGGAGTTCGATGAGCCAGAGGGTTTGCACGGGCTTAGTAACGACTTGGTCGCCGGCCAGCAAACCGTCGGTGATCTCGATCCACCCGTCGGCCTCCGAGCCGACCTTCACCGTGGTACGGAAATAGGCGTCGCCGTTGACTGCATAAACGAACGCGCCTTCAGGAGTTCGGAGCAGTGCGGAATGGGGAATTACCGATACAGCCTCGTCGCGCGGAAGGATGATGCGCGCCGGGACAAACTCGCCAGCCTTTAACGCGGCCGTCGCGTTCGACACGCCGATGACGATTTCAGATTCACCGAGAGCCAGCGCCTTTTGCACCGCGAGCACGACACCCCAGAGCGGGGCGTTCGTGCTCTTGAGTACTTCCACGGGCTGGCCGATCCTTACGGCACCGGTGGTGTTCGCAGCCACGAAACCCGAGCCATGCACGTCACATCCGGTGTGATCTTGGGGGGGCAACTGATGGTGGTGAGTTTCGCCAAAAACCTGTGCGATGAGGCGGATTTGATTCGGCAGTTTGCGCTGCGTCACATCGGCGATTTCGACACCCAGCAGCTTCCTGGTTTCCTCGGTGACTAGGACTCCTTTGCCCGCTTTGAACGAAGCGCCGGACGGCGATTCCTCGCCGTGCCCGTGCCCGTGCCCGTCGTCTTTGCCATGGGCATCCTCCTTGCCATGGTCGTGACCGTCGCCCTCCTTGTGGCCGCAACCGATGAAGAGCGACGACGCCAGCAGCAGCGTCAGAAGTAATGCGATGGAGCGGAGTGGATTCATTTCTGTTCCTCGGAGGTGGTGCGCGAGAGCGACAGAGTCATGCCGGTCAATAGTTCGAGTTGCGCCGCCGCTTCGAGCGCCTCCTTCTTGGTGTCGAGCAAACCTTCGACGGCTTCGAGATATTGCTTCTGCAATTCGACGTAGGTAGAAATTGGCACTGCACCGAGCCGGTAATGCCGATCGGCGACTTCGGCAGCTTCCTTGAAGTGATGCACCGAGTCGGGCCTCCACCTGGCCATTTCACGCAGTTTTGTTTCGTAGGTCAGCACGGCCTCAACGACCTTCCGCTGAATCTCCCGGTCGGTGACGTTCAACGAAACCTCCGCCTGCATCTGGCGCGCGGCAGCGGCTTCGATGTTGCTCTTGTTTCGATTCCACAACGGCAGCGGCAGCGAAATGCCCACGCCGATGATTCGATCACGGTCGCGGTCGGCCTTTTCTTCGGAAAATGTCGGACCTACACTGATGGTGGGATAACGCTCGTTCCGGGCCAGGTCCACGCGGAAGCCCTGCTGTGCGAGTTCCACCGCGCGCATCTTTAACTCGAAGTTGTTTGTGCGGGCCAGCGTCATCAACGCGCTCTTGTCCTCCGGCGGACGAAACGCCAACTGCGTTTGGCTCACGGCCAAGCGCGAGTCCGGTGTGACGCCCCGCAGTTGGTTCAACTCCAGCAGCGCCGATTGCGTGGTGAGCGTCGCTTCGCTCGCCTTGCGCTGCGCGTTCAATTCGGTCGCCTCGATGACGCGCGTTTCGAGCAACGGCGTCAGCCCGGCGGGGTCACGCTGGACGAGCACTTCGCGGAGCGCCTTGAACCGTTCGGCCACTTCCGTCGCCGCGCTGGATTTTTCCTGCGCGGCAAACAGGCTGTAGGCTAGCGTCCGCACGCGACCCGTGAGCGCGATCTTGAACCGCTCGTAACCGAGTTGCGCGAGTTCGATGTCGTGATTGGCGATTGCCTTGCGCAAGCCGATGCGCCCCGGCCACTCGAACGGCTGCACCAGCGACACTGACCACGCGACGCCCTCGGCCGACAGTCCGCCCCCCGTCACGCGCTTCTGGCCAACGCCGCCGCTTAGTTCAGGATTGGCAAACAGTCCGGCGGTCTTGCGTCCGGCCTTCGCGGCGGCGATCTCGGCTTCGTAGAACTTGAGTTCGGGATTCTTCTCCAACGCCTCGGCCACGAGTGCATCGAGTGTATGCGATGCCACGGGCGGAGCGTTGGTGGTGGTGGTTGACTCCTGGGCCCACGCGACGAGAGTGGGCAGGATTACGGCGAGCGTCGCCACCGCGAATTGGCGACGCCACTTCAGGGAACTTTTCAGCTTCATAAATTCAGAAACGATCAAACACGGGCACGGCAAACTACGACAGATGTAGACAAGGGGCGCGACGAAGCACCTGTGGAAACGGGAATAGCCCTCGGTGAAAGCGAGGACTAATTACGAAGCAGAAGAAGGGGCACGGACAGGAAGGGCCGTGCGGGAGAGGAACTGCCAGGAAGTTGGTAGCTGTGGTGGTGCAGCGGTCAGCATGCCGAGGCTGACTTCCCTGGGAAGCGATTGCTCGACGACGCCAAAATTGGCCGCGGGAACGATGGCGAACAAGACAACCGGCGCTATTGGGTGCTGGCGCGGGGCGTGATATTGCGCATATTCAATCGAGCAGCAGCCTGCGGCTTCGCAGGGGTCGCGGCTGTCCTCGGAACCGAAGGGCTCGTGAGCCTCGGTCGGGCAGCGGAGGAACTCGAAACCCGGCACGGCAGCGATCTTACAATGGAAAGTCATCAGCACCCAGCTGAGTGCTATTAACGTAACCATTGCTTTTCTGATCATCTGCACGGCTAATATATGCCTGATGCCGGAGTAGGTGTTCAACCTTTTCTTTTCCGGCCCTCTGGCCAAAGGTTATATCGGATAGAATTCCAGGCGACTTGAAGTGAAATCTTTGCCCTGTGCACAAAGCACGGCAATCAGGACCCGTAGTGTAGAGGTTAGAATTAGTTGGTATGCTGAGTCTTGCGAGAAGCCCCGAGGTCTTCGCTTCGAGAGGAATGCTTGTCGTGGCCGACCGATCGTGGGATGGTTTTCTGATCCGTCCGCTTTCGTTTGTGCTGGTTTGCTTTGCCGAGCGGATGAATCGCCGGTATCGAGTCCTCATCGGCTACCTGCACGAGAAAGTGCGGGTTCTCCGACGGCAATTGAGCAAACGTCCTAGGTTCACTGAGGATCGCCGTCGGCCCCTAAACCTGCTTCCGCAACTGAGGGGGGGGAAGACGAAGTTGCGGGGGATCGCCGCGCAAGCGGCTAAGGCCTAAGGGCGAAAATTCGACTTTATGTGTGATTGCGACCGGTCCCTAGGATAATTTCGCCCTCGTGTCCCTTAAGTGCGGCATGCGCCGTAAAGGCGGAAAAGCGCGTCGCTCGTGGTCGATCGTCGAGAGTCGGCGCCATGGCCGTGGCAAGGTCTCTCAGCGCCACGTGCTCTACCTGGGTAAACTCAATGACAGCCAGCTTCTGGCCCGGCAAAAGACTATCTCCGTTTTCGACGAGGAGCCGGGGAACCAACGACAGATCGCTCTTTTCTCGGCCGATCGCAAATCCTCGGGGAGGGAGGTCCTGCGTCCAGATTCGCCTGGAGTGCCTACGTTTGGAGCACCCTCGGCAATGGGGACTTGTTGGCTGGCCAATGAACTCTGGAACCTGCTTGGGCTGGAAACCCTTGTTGGTTTTCGGCTCTGCGTAAGTCCTGAGGGAACAGATCGGGAAAAGGTGCTCCAGATCCTGAGGATCTATCGGTTACTCCCTCCAGACTCCTCATGGCGCTTGCATCGCCTTTGGTTCGGAACGAGAGCCTTGGCCGATCTGCTTGGGGGCGACGAGCCTCCGGTGAGGTTGACGCGCTCTACCTTCCCATACTATCCGGCGGAGCCTTGCAGGTAGCCCACCGGCGGAATGAGCATGTGTTCCCCTCGACGAGCGTTCTCAAAGCGCCCTTCTTGTGTGCGGTGACACAACAAGTCCAGGGCAAGTTGATCCCATAGGGGTCGCCGAGTCAGGGAATCGAAGTGACTGAGTCGGGCTAGATGGGATCGGGCATCGGGTTCCCTCCTAAGCATGTTCTCCATGACTTTCAACCGTAGTAAGCGCTGCGACTGTTTTCTCGACAATGAAGGGTTTGATAGACTCGCGTCAAAGTTGCCTTAACCCCGCTAATGCCTGCCAGGTTACCTGGGGGACGAGTTTGAAGACGCATGCGAGCGCAGGCGAATTGGTCCAACACTCGCTGAAATTGGTCTTAGTCTTTGCTTCTCCTCCCATACAATCGTCGTTCGTGGCCTGCGAACGGCAATGCCTAGATGCATCAGAACAGCACAGGCAGCATATCGATGAGTCATGGAATTACCAGCTCTCAGTGTCAATCCGTTTCAGTTGGGCCCGACACCATACAATTCCAACCACCCTGAGTTCATAGCTTGGTGTCCCACCAATGACCCTTTCTCGAACTTATCAGAAGGCTCGTTTTAAAAAACCCGCTTCCATCAACTCTTGGGCGCTGTCCTTGAATGCCTGGATAATCTCATCCACATCCTGATCGGTGTGAGCCGCGGTCATATAGGTGGGGAAATTTTCCAGAATGAACACCCCTCGGTGCCGCAACTGAGAGAAGAGGAGATTGCCAAACTCAAGTTCATCCGGTACCCGGACGAACATCTGGGAGCAGCAATGCGGCATCCGAATGGGAATATCATGCTGCACGAAGAAGCTGTCCACCGAGCTCGCCAGCCGCGCCGTCCGGCCATTGATCGTATCCCAGAACTCCGGGGGCTGCTGGAGCAGGTATTTCAGCATAGCATGGGTGGCTGCAATGGCGAGTGGATGTCTTACAAAGGTGCCAGCAAAGAAGGTGGCGCCCTTCTCGGGGAAGGAATCGTCTCCATACTGCCAGAAACCACCGTCGAAAATATCCATGTACTCGGCTTTACCCGCCACGATCCCGATGGGCATGCCACCGCCAACCACTTTTCCGTAAGTCGCGACGTCGGCCTCGACTCCATAAAGCCCCTGCGCCCCATCGGGGCGATGGCGGACTCCCGTGATAACCTCATCAAAGATGAGGGCAATTCTTTTTTGCTCCGTCAGACGTCGAAGATCTCGGATGAATTGGAAAGGCTGAAATTCTGGCCTCCGGCTTTGGACCGGCTCAACCATGACAGCCGCGATCTCGTCAGCGCGCGAGCTAATGACGTCGAGGGCCACAGGCGATCCGTATTCCAGCACGATCATGTCCTGAACGGCGCGTTTCGGAATGCCGGCCGCAACCGGTAGAGTGATCGGATGGGAAACGCTGCCTCCCGCTCGCGCCAGGACTTCGTCGAAGTTGCCATGGTAGTCCTTGGCGAAGATCACGATCTTGTCCTTACCAGTGACGGCACGGGCCAGACGCATCGCGGCATAGACTGCTTCGGATCCCGTATTGACGAAGCTGGCACGCTCGTTCCCGGTGAGTTCGCAGAACATTTTAGCGGTCTCTCCCGCGAGGGGAGATTGTGGTCCCACCTCGATGCCACGGTCGATCTGAGCCTTTAGTGCCTCGTTGATGATCTGGGAGGAATGGCCGAGAAAATTCGGACCGAATCCGTTTAGTAAGTCGATGTACCGGTTACCATCAATGTCCCAGAGATAAGCGCCCGCGGATCGAGAGACCACGATCTGGTAGACCATTTCCTTCCAGAGGCGCTTGAAGGATGAGGCGGTTCTCGGGTCGGCGTACCATGGACGGTATTGTTGAGTAAGAGCTTTCGACTTGGCCGTCCTCTGCGTGTAGCGGTCGATAAACTGAGCGAGGTAGACCTGCTGTACCCGGCTCAGCCTGGATTCCCCGGTGTCCTCCGCCGTTTTGGAGAGACTGAAGGCCATGGCCACCGACGAGTCATCGAGGGTTGTGCTAACAGGGTTCGAGGCAGCTGCGGGTATCGTCTCGACTTCGGGGCGGAATGCTTCAGGGGGGAGTTGCTGATCCAAATAGGCGGAGAGCTCCTGGACACTCGAGGACGATTCGAGGAGTTGTCGGAACGTGATTTTGATTCCGAACTTGGAACGCAAGGCCTGGCTTGCCTGTGTCAGAAAGAGTGAATCCAGTCCCAGCTCCAGAAAGGAAACGGTGTCGTCGGTCAGTGTCGTTCCAGATACTTCGAGGATGAGCTCCCGGATGAGCCTAGCGAGGTGTTCGGCCCGAGCGGCTGCAGGCTTGGCGAGGGTGGTGGGGATGTGCATGACTGGCGGTGGCGAATGCCCAAGGGATTCGGGTCTGGGGGGCGAGGGCGATTCCTCAGGGGATCGGAGGCTCGCCACGGGCGCTTTAGTTACCACGGCCGCGGGTTCGATCCAATAGCGTTGGCGCTCGAATGGATAGGTGGGGAGAGAAACGCGGCGGCGAAGCTTTCCTCCTTGGAAAGCCTCCCAGTCGGGCGCGCAGCCGGCGGTCCACAGAGCTCCGAGGCCTTGCATCATCTCGAGTGACTCCTGGGCCTGACCCGAACCTTGGACCAACCCGGAGACGCCCAGAAGGTTCGGCGGCTTGGCAGGATGCTGCCTTGCGAACGTTGTGAGGGCTTCTCCTGGCCCCACTTCCACAACGACCCGATACTTGGTCTTGTATGCGAGTCCTATGGCCTCTTGGAACTGAACCGGCTGGCGCAGCTGGCGGGCCCAATAGGTGGGGTCTTCCAAGTCGGCCGCAGTCATCCAGCCGCCCGTGCAGGTCGAAATCCACGGGAGGGTGGGAGCGCTGCGCTTCACGGATCTGACCAGTTCAGTGAACGGTTTGACCATGGGATCCATCATCGAGGAATGAAAAGCATGCGAGCCGGTCAGACGCTTGCAGGCAATGCGCCTTGCCTGGAGCAGTCCAGCGAACGCCTGCAGCACCGAGTCGGGGCCGGAGACTGTGCAGAGGGACGGGCTGTTGTAAGCGGCGATGAAGCTGCCGGGAGGGAGCAGCGGCGCGATAGCGTCTGCACCGCGCCGAACTGCTAACATGGCACCTTCCGGAAGGGACTGCATGAGCCGAGCTCGTTCCACGACGAGGCTCAACGCATCGTCCAGCGTGAACGAATCAGCCAGAACCGCGGCGACAAATTCGCCCACGCTGTGTCCGATGACCGCAGCGGGCCGAATCCCCCAGGAGATCCAAAGCTGCGCGAGCGCATACTCCGTGATGAAGAGTGCGGGCTGGGTGAGACGCGTCTCGGTGAAAGAGCTCGTTGCTCTTTCCTGTGAGACCGCATCTTTGGCAAGCAGGATGACCCGAAGTTCGGTCCATAAAGCTCCTGGGAGGATCGCCGCGCACCGGTCCACAGCTTGACGGAAGATCGGCTCGTTATCATAAAGCTCTGCCCCCATGCCCGCATATTGGCCGCCCTGGCCAGGGAATAGGAAAACGACCTCCGGAGGGCGCTCTTCCGCGACCGGTGAAGAGCCGTCGTGGCGGAGTGGCGCGTTTAGCTTCTGAACGGCCTCCTCTAGCGTGGAAGCGGTGATTCCTCGTCGATGTCGAAACGCGCGTCGCCCGGTCTGCAGCGTATAGGCGATATCGTCGAGACGAAGGTCGCCGGCAGAGTTGGAATCGAGACGTTGCTGCAGAAACGCGGCTAACCGGGCGGAGGTGGCGAGTGAGGCAGACTCCGACCGAGCCGAAATCGTCAGGAGCTGGGGTGAGCGCACGTCAGGTGTGGGAATTTCGACTGGAGCCTGCTCGAGGATAACGTGCGCATTGGTTCCCCCCACACCGAAGGAGCTGACTCCGGCGCGTCGTGGCACCATTTCCGGTGGCCACGGCATGAGTTCCGTCGGAACGTAAAACGGGCTCCTCTCCAGCTCGCAGAGCGGATTCGGACGGGTGAAATGCAAAGTGGGAGGGATGAGGGCATGCTTCACTGCCAGGGCGGCCTTGATGAGGCCGGTGACGCCCGCGGCCGCTTCCAGATGGCCGATGTTCGTCTTCACCGCGCCGAGAGCGCAGAACTGTGCGCGCTGTGTGGACTGTCGGAAGGCTTGGGACAGGGCTTTGACTTCAATGGGGTCGCCGAGAGGTGTTCCAGTGCCGTGGGCTTCGACGTATCCGATGCCGTCCGGCGAGACTCCTGCCTGCGCCAGTGCGGTTCGTATCACCTCTGTCTGGCCTGCGATGCTGGGAGCGCTGAAGCTGGCCTTGTCGCGTCCGTCATTGTTGATGCCAACCCCTTTGATCACGGCCACGATTGGATCACGATCACGCAAGGCATCCGACAGACGTTTCAGAAGCACGGCCCCGGCTCCCGCTCCGAAAACGGTTCCGGTTGCGCGGGCGTCGAACGCACGGCAACGGCCTTCGGAGGAGGCGATAGCCCCCTCCTCGTAGATATATCCCCTCTGCTGGGGGAACGAGATGGAGACCCCGCCAGCCAGAGCAACGTCGCATTGGTGAGACTGGAGCGCACCGCAGGCCTGCACGACGGCCACCAGGGAGGTCGAACATGCGGTTTGGATGGTAATGGCTGGGCCGCGGAGATCGAATTTATAGGCCACCCGAGTGGCCAAGTAATCCTTGTCGTTTCCCACGAGCAGGGGATAGCGATCGACCTGGAACGATCGGGCAAATTCGGAAATGCTCTGCTGGTTTTGCAGAACATGCGCCAGAAAATATGTATTCAGACTGGAGCCGGCATACACGCCCACGCGTCCTTGGATCGAGTCGGGCACATATCCTGCCGATTCAAACGTTTCCCAAGCACATTCCAGAAAAAGCCGGTGCTGAGGGTCGGTTAATTCCGCGTCGCGCGGGGTGAGGCCGAAGAAGGGCGCGTCGAACATCTCTGGATTTTCCAGAATACCGCGGGCGCGTACGAACGCTGGGTTCTCTAAGTCGTCGGGGTTCGCACCTGCTTTGAGCAGTTCCTCATCGCTGAATTGCGTGATGCACTCCGTGCCTTGACAAATCTTGGTCCACAACTGGGAAACCCCTTCCGCGCCAGGGAACCTTCCAGACATGCCAATGATCGCGATGTCAGGGCCCGACGAACGGAGATCCGGGGCGGGTGCCTGAGGCAGGGGTATGCTGCAGCCCACAGCGCCCGGTGTGCTCGAAAGCACAGCAGCTAACGAGGCTTGAGAGGCCACGCTCGTATGCTGTAGGAGCGAGAGGATCGGAATCTGAACCCCCAACGAGTTCTGGATCCCCTTTTGCAGCTTAGCCAGAAGTAGGGAGTGGCCCCCGACCTCGAAGAAATTGTCTTCCAAGCTAAATCGGGAATGGCCGAGCACGCTCTCCCAAGCAGCCTTGACGAGTGCTTCTCCAGCCGCTGGTGGCGGGAAAGGTGGAGAATTCTGAGTTCCATGGAGACAAGTGTCCGCAGGGGAAAGAGTAGCCAAGACTCGCCGGTCAACTTTGCCGCTGGGGGTCAGTGGAAAAGAAGTCAGCGTGACCAGTTGCGATGGTAGCATGTAATCCGCCAGGCGCGAGCGCGCGAATTCTCGGAGCTCCGCCAACGTGACTGACTGTCCACTCGCCGGCACGACATAGGCCACCAGGGATCGTTCTGCACCGTCGCCCTGAGCAACGACGACGCACTCCTTGATGGGGGGCATCGAACCTACGACGGTTTCAATCTCTCCCAGCTCGACCCGGAATCCCCGGATCTTGACCTGGTTGTCAGCACGTCCGAGGAAACGCAGCCCACCTTCGGGAAGGCGCTGCGCAAGGTCGCCTGTCCGGTAGAGTCGTCGAGGTGCATGGACCGAGGGGAAGGTGACGCTGACGAACCGCTGGGCTGTCAGCTCGGGTTGGTGCAAATAACCTTGAGCCAGGCAAATCCCGCCGATGAACAACTCGCCCGGCTGCCCTTCGGGAACCGGATGGGTCTGCGAATCCAAAAGGTGCAGCTCGGTGCCGTCGATGGCCTGGCCAATGGGCGGTAGGCTTTCCCAGGATGAGGCATCGGTGGGCAAGAGGTGAGCGGTGGCCACGTGCGTTTCGGAGGGTCCGTACTGGTTATCAAGGCTAGTTGCGGGAAGTCGCAGAAAGAGCGCGCGCACCAGCGGAGTGATCTGCAACTGTTCGCCAGCGGTGATCACCTCGCGCAGGGTGGTGGGGAGTTTAGTGGATTCGCTGGCCACTTCCGCCAGTTGCTGGAGGGCGATGAACGGCAGGAACAGACGATGAATGCGCTGCTCGATAAGGTAATTCCAAAGGCTGGGAGAATCGTAGCGGAGTGCTTCGTTCATGAGGACCAGTGTCCCGCCACTGCACGTGGTGGCGAAGATCTCTTGAGCGGAAACGTCGAAACTCAGTGAAGCAAACTGCAGCGTGCGGGCTGGGTAGGGCAGGCTTTGGGAACGTCTCGTCTGCCACTGCACCAAGTTTGAGATCGCTTGATGCACCATCGCGACGCCCTTGGGACGGCCGGTCGACCCGGAGGTATAAATCACATAAATCAGATCAGCCCCTCTGGTGTCGTTGGCGGGGTTCTCGCCTCCGAGTTGAGTGATCTCCGGCCAGGCTTCTTCAACCGCAACGCAGTCTGCTTCGTTCCAACACTTCGCAGCGGACAGCTGAGCGCGGTTGGTGAGGATTAGTTCGAGCCGGGCGGTCTGAGCCATGTAGGTGAGCCGCTCTTGGGGATAGCTGAGATCGAGCGGGGCGTAGGCTGCTCCAGCCTTGAGAACGCCGTAGATGGCTGCGATGAGCTGCGGGGACCGATTGATGCAGATACCCACTACGCTGTTCCGCCCTACGCCACGCGCAACCAGGTAGCGCGAGATCTGGTTGGCCTGGGAGTTGAGCTCTTCATAGGTCAGCACTCCCTGCGGGGAATCGACGGCCAGCGCCTTAGGTGATCTTAGGACTTGGGCCTCGAAAAGGTGGTGAACACAGGGGGAATTAGCTGTGGCGGCGGATCCGAGATGGGGGCTGGGTCTCTCGGCGCCGGGCTGACACGAGCTGGGTTCGCTCTGGCCTTCGTCATTAAACATGTTCTCGCGATTAAGAGTTTCATCTGGGAGCTTGGGGTTAGCCCCACTACCAGACATTGCGTAGAAGCCTACGGTAGAAACTGTTCGCCGACACGGCCGGTTTGTAGCAGTAGGAGGAATGCTGAAACTCAACCGCAGGTTTACTATTGGCGCATACCGTGCCAGCGAGGTGATAGTCCCGATTAATCCGATCGTCGGCTAAGTTGCTGCTTGCCGTGGCACGGATGATGTCTCCGGCTCGCACGGAAATGGGAGGGTCGAACACCGGGAAATACACCGGCATCCAGGAGGCGGTGCTTTTGTCGATTGACTCAAAAGTCTCTCCCGGAATGGTTTCGACTCTCACCCACAACGCAAACCCATCGAGCATGGAATCACGCAAAATGGTTAAGACTATCTCTCCCCGAGACTCGTGGACCGGTTCCGCATTAAAATTGATTTCCTCGAATACGTCCGCCGTGGAGTTGATCATTGATCGTTGAAGTCCCGAAATTGCCAGTCGGAGATCAAATCGATAGCCTGCTCGTTCGAAGAGCCGGCCTGCGTAATAGCGCGCCACTGGGTTAAAGCGCGGGTTATTGACGAGGGACCGAGGCATTTGAACGCCTGCCACTAACGTCTGACAGCGACCGGGTATGAAGAGCCCGCCTGGTTTGACCAAATGCCGGGCCGCGTGAAGCAGCAAATCCCACCCCTCCGCTCCACCGATGTTTCCCAGGTTGTCCGAGATGCAGGCATGTACTGGTTCCGGAAGATAGATCGCCTGGGCGTCACCCCAGATAACAGAAACGCGATCACTCAGACCGAGTTCCTTGACCAGCGCGGCTGCTCGGTAGGCAGGCCCTTCGAGAAGCTCAATCGCGTACACCTTGCGTGCTCCTGCTTGTAAGGCTAATAGGGCGAGCGTCGCTCGTTGCCCTGTCCCGATGTCAACCACCGTCAACCCTTTCAGGCTTCGTTGGAATGCCCTCAAGAAAAAGTCGTTGCGATGGGTGTCGGCCGCCATGGCGGCATACATAAAGTGATCGTACTCGGGATCTCCGCCTACGCTCACCGTGGACGGCCACAGCTCTACGTGGTTCTGCCCGCGGGGTGGCAGATACGGCCGGTCTCGATCTTCACAGTTCGCTCTTACGGAGGAATCCGCGTCTAATGAAGGTGGCAGGAATGTAATGTCTCTCCCCATTCGTGCTTTGATTAGTATCTTTCGTTTTGTCCTCAACGTGCATGGATCCCCAGGTCCCCAGGTCGTAATCACCACGGATTGAACAAATGGTATTACGCCTCAGTTTTGTCATCCCCTCGACAAATTCTGCAAAAACTGATCATCGCCGGCATCGGGATCTTGGCTGTTGGGATGCTCAAAAAGGAAGCGGCGGTTATTCCCACGGCGCTCGGTGGGAAGGAAGCGCCAGATTTCGAAGGAGACGCCACTGAAGTGTCTACGATCCTAGGACATCTATCCACTTAGCCAGCCGGGTGCGAAGCAGTCCCCGAGCTCGGTAAAGTCGCATCTCGACGGATTTCGGGGTGCACCCCAGGATCTCGCCGATCTGCGCATGTGAGAAGTCTTCGTATTCGCACAGGATAAGAGGTTCGCGGAGTTCCGAGGGCAATGCGGCGACCGCCCGCTTTACGGCTTGGGCTCTTTCCAAGAGTTCCAGTTCCTCGTTCGGCAGAGGCTGCTTGTCAGGCAAGCAATCGCTCAAGCTCTGACCGGTCGGGCCGTTTGCCACATCTAACGACACCTGAGGATGCCGCACCCGCCAGCGGTAACGATCGCGGACAAGGTTGCTCGCGATGGAGTAGAGCCAGGTAGCGAACTTCGATTTGAAATCGAAATTCAGCCGGTGTTGATAGACTTTGACAAAGGTTTCTTGTGCGATGTCATTCGCCTCGGCTTCGTTTTGGAGACTACGCAAAAGATAGCCAAAAAGTCGTTCCCCATGCCGCTCCATCAACTCATCCATAGCAGTCTCGTCCCCTTCGGCGAGGCGCAACATAGCCGCCACATCCTGGTTGGGAGCTTCGAGCGGTTCCATACTGCCGTTAGCGATGAGGCGTCGGTGGTGGTGATGGTGTGGTTTCGTCTGGGCCGTGGCTCATGGACTCCTGACGTAGGTGAGTGTGCGTGCTAACCCACCTCAGATAGCGTTCACCCTGCTCACGAGGCATGCTTCGGCTCACTTCGAAAAAATGTTTTAGCATCTCAGTCTGACAGATAGCCCAAATTCGGGATCGTTCCGCCAGCAGAGTTGAGATCTGGGGTGTGACCTCCTTGACGTCGGTCAGGATGACAGACAGTTGATCGTTGAGTTGGTCAATCTGGCGGCACCGTTCCTTACATTGCGGCAAATAGCCAGCGTGAAGCTCAGAGATTCGCTGAAACTCCGCATCCGCCAGCCTAAAGTCATCCTTCAACCATGAGAGCTCGGGATGCTCGCTCCTGAGCAACGCTCGCGGTTCAGCGGTGCCGAACAGGAAACAGCAATAATATCCTGTCACGGCTCCGGCCAAGGCCAGCAACAATACAATTATTCCACGGCGCATGGTTAATGGTTGTCTGGAGGTGGTGAGATGGCTTGCACATATCGAGCGCGCAGATCTTCACTCACCCGAGCCGACACCCTCCGGGATTCGACTAGACCAATAACCCCCCCAAGGAGGATAAACAGCATTACGACCGCACAGGCATGAGCAGGACGGGCTAGTGAGTCTAAGATCCTACTCAAAAGCAATTTCGCCAGGGAGATCGTGTCGATGGGGACGGTCTCCGCCCGCCTAATACGACCCCAAACCGCGGTCTTGAAGCCTGGCGGTAGGGAAGGGTTGACCACCCATCTCCGCAATAGCAACTTGAGCAGTTCGTCTTGCCGATCAGTTTCAGGCTCACTCATAGGTAAAGCGTCGCAAACACCTGTTCAGCGATGAGGGTAATTTCAGCGACATCTATCACTACGCTCCGCAAGTGGAAACCCCTCAATCTTCTTTATCAATTCTCGTTCGTTGGTTTTGAACGGCACGCCGGCAGATTAGCCAGGCCGTTCGACCAGAACACAGGGCCTCAGGTTCCCGTCGGGGCTTGGAATAAACTCGTTGCCGCTTTCTCGAGGGCTCACGGTCGGTATGGCGTATTGGTAATTAATGTGCCTCAATCATTCGCGTCCGCTGGTGCCGCGCGTCCGGGACGAGGCGTTTCTTGCTCCCTACCCCCTCTCACTCCTTATGTACTCCTCACGTCGTCAATTCATCACGCGATCCGCTTTTGCCCTCCTTGGCTCCGGAATTGTTCGTGCTCACGCTGACCACCCCACCCTTGGATCGGGTTATCCCCTGGTCATTCCTCCAGACTTTTCGGGTGGAACGCTCCAGGCCAAACCCGACACAAAGGAGGTGTGGCCCGGGTTTCCAACACCGGTTCTCACCTTAAATGGGTCGATCCCCGGCCCCACAATCCGTGTTCGGATGGGTGAGCGCTTCAAGGCGCGAATTCAGAACGGACTCGCCGAGCCGCTTGTCCTGCATTGGCATGGGATCCTCGCTCCTGCGGGCATGGACGGAAACCCCCGGGATGCCGTTCCTCCAGGAGGGTCCTATGAAGTTGATTTCCCCGTTCAGCAGCCGGCGGGCACTTACTGGTACCATGCTCACACGGATCAACTCACTGCCAAGCAGGTATACCTGGGGTTGGCTGGCTTCTTCATTGTGGAGGATCCCGCCGAAGCATCACTGGGGCTGCCTCAGGACGAGTTGGATGTCCCCCTCTTGATCCAGGACCGAGTCAGTAACCCAGGTCATACCCTGGCTTACTCCCCGGTCATGGACCACATGGTGCTCGGCTACTTGGGCGATTCCACCACCGTCAATGGGGTTCCGGAAGCCAGCCTGCAGGTCAAACGCTCGGTGTACCGGCTGCGCTTGCTAAACGGTTCGAATGCGCGCGTGTTCAAGATCGGGTTGGGCGACACGGCCAAGTTCAAACTGATCGCGAATGACGCAGGTCTGCTGCCTGCCCCCATCGAAGTCACTTCACTGCTGCTTGCCCCAGGAAACCGGGCCGAGATCCTCGTCGACTTTTCCAACTTCCCGCACGGCTCAACCGTCGAACTGAAAAGCCTCGCCTTCGACGGCGACATGACCATGGGGAGCACTCAGGGCCAGCCGAGAACATTAATGCGATTCATCGGTCAGCACACCGGCAGCGGCGGATCAGTCCCGAAGACCCTGGTTCCGTTCATCGGCCATGACCACGCTCAGGCCAAACGAACGAGGCAATTCGTCATAACGATGCCCGGCGGAGGGCACGGAGGCCACGGCGGTGGCATGGCGACCGACCTGATCAACGGCCTTCTCTACCAGATGAATAGGACCGATTTCACAGTGCCTTTGGGCGAACTGGAAGTCTGGGAATTCCACAATCAGGCGGATCACATGCACCCGATGCATGTTCATGGGGCAATCTTCCAAGTTCTTTCGCGAAGTACAACCTCGATGCTTCCGCCGGAGGACCGAGGCTGGAAAGATACGATCCTTGTTTATCCTGGGGAAGTCGTTCGCATTCTGATCAAGTTTGAAACTTACCCGGGCGCTTTTGTTCTGCATTGCCACAATTTGGAGCATGAGGATGGTGGTATGATGTTGAATTTCAACGTGGGCTCCTCTCCCGTGGAAGGTCCGCGTCTGGCCATCCGGCGGGAAGCTGAGGAGATCATAGTGGTCGCTCCGCATGAAGCCACCGATTATCGATTGGAGGGAACGCCTCACTTGGGTCATGACTCGGCCTGGACTCCTGTAACGGCCGTCCCCAGCCATACTGACGTGGGGGTGGAGTTTCGGCTTCCTAGGAACGGCGGTGCTCAGTATTTCCGACTCGTGAAGCAATAGAGAGATAATCTTTACCGCCCATCATCACCACGAACCTCGCCGAATAGCTGCTGGCTAAGTAAGTTGACCTCTCTCCTCCCCCCTCATGGGGTGTTCACCCCATGGCGTGACCAACGCTATTTCCCCACAATAACTAACCTAAGGAAGTTGTAACGCCCCGGTGGCTCCGTTCGCGTCAGGACGGGTCAGCATTTTGTCTTACCACGCCGGGTGATGACAAAATCGGGAGAGGTTTCAACAGAGGAAGGTCAAGGGACAGATGGCGGTGCGGCGTATCACACAGTGGAATGAGTCGGCGGATACAATACTCGCCACAGCAAAGAACAAGCTCAACAACGTAGAAAGAAAAACGGACATGAAAACAAACATTATCAAGACCTACCTTATCGCCTGTGCCTCCTTGGCGCTCGTGTTCACTGTCAACGCTGCCGAGCCGATGAAGCCCATGAAAGGTGGCGAGCATCTGATGATGCTTAATAAGGTTGAGACCAAAGGCGATGCCGACGCCCTGAAGGTGGATGACTCCATCGCGATGGTCTGCGCCAAGTGCAAGACTGTCTATGTCACTCGTGTTAGACAGGGAGTGAAGGGCGCAGAGTTACTGATGTCGAAGGGGCAACCCATGGAATTGATCGGCAGTCATGCCTGTCCCGGCTGCAATTCCACCGTCACGGTAACCGGCCATGGCAAAGGAAAGGAAGCCGTATTGAAACATAGCTGCGGCGCCTGTGGAGACAACTCTGCGTTCTGCTGCTCGACCAAGCCTGGTGGAGCCTCCAAGGGCATGGAAAAGGATGCAAAGAAGTAAGGCTCGGTTCAACTCCGAGAGCAGGCGGTGGATGACTCTGTCATGCCACCGCCTTTACGCGTTAAGCCAGCGCCACACACGCAAGGCTCGGGTGCTTGCGCTAAGCCCTCTGGCGTCTTGTCGTTCGAGCATGGGGTGTTCACCCCATTGTAGCCGGATACAATCCTCCTCAGCCTGCTGGTCCTGAAAATTCTCCGGAGATCGGGTGGATGCATTGAAACCAACTCGAGCCTGCGTTTGGACATGGCACCCTCGGTGTGGTCTCAAGAATGGGTTGGAATGCAGCAAACTAAGGCCAAGGGGGGAGCGCCGAGGGCAGCGTATTGAACGTTGGAATGATCCGGTTGGATTCACACCCGCCACAGGAATGAAGAAACACAACACCGTAGAAAGTAAAGGCCGCAATGGAAATCAACATCATCAAAACTAACCTTATCGCCTGCGCCGTCTTCGCGCTGGCGTTCACCGTCAGCGCCGCCGAATCAATGAAGCCAATGAAGGGTGGCGAGCATCTCCTCATGCTCAACAAGGTCGAGACCAAAGGTGACGCGGACGCACTGAAACCTGACGACTCCATCGCGATGGTTTGTGCCAAATGCAAAAACGTTTATGTCACTCGTGTCAGGCAAGGCGTGAAGGGCGCGGAGCTTCTCATGTCAAAGGGCCAACCCATGGAATTGATCGGCACCCACGCGTGTTCGGGTTGCAATTCTACCATCACCATAACGGGCCATGGCAAAGGAAAGGAAGCCGTACTGAAACATAGCTGCGGATTGTGCGGTGACGAATCCGCGTTCTGCTGCTCGACGAAACCTGGCAGTGGGGCAACGAAGGGGATGGAGAAAGAGAAGAAATAATCACTGTTCACGCCGAAGCGGTTGGTATCTCAGGGGGAACAGCCGCTTTGGTTTTTGCGCGTGCCCTGCTACTCATCGGGAAATTCAGTGTGAAAATGTCCCGTTACCACCTCTGTCCCTTCGTCACAGGAGCCGCATCAATGTTCGTGACAGTGGCGATGCTGGTGGGTTGCGTGGGGACGCCTACGGAGGGAGAGAGACGGGCACGACAGGATCAGGCAGCTCTGGGTCGTCGTTTTCGTCCCAACAGCGAGCGACCCACACTTCCAAAACTCGGCACCAACGCGCCGGTGCATGATTTTCTGCTCTTCGCCATTCTCAACCACCCGCAGGTCGAATCGACCTACTATGACTGGGCAGCTGCAGTGCAGCGGATTACCGTTGAGCGGTCGTTGCCGGATCCACGCCTGACGTTCTCGGCCGACATCGCGGACATGGTGATGTCGCTCATGCCGGGACTGATGATGGACTTCCCCGGCCCTGGCAAATTTAAGGCGGCCGCTCAAGTGGCCACCGCTGAGAGCGAAGCCAGGTATTTCGCGTTCGAGTCGAGCGTTCTGCAAGCCGCGTTCACGTTCAAGAAGGCTTGGTATCAATTGAATTCCCTCGACGCCAGAATCGGCGTCAATCGTGAGACGCTCCGACTGACAGGCGAACTGGAAAAGCTAGCGCTGATCCAGAATGAAGTGGGCAAGGTCACGTTGCAGGACGTGTTGCGGGCGCGGATCGAGCAGGAGCGGCTCACCACGGACATCGCCAACCTCGACGACTCGCGCCAGCCGTTGCTCGCGCAGTTCAAAGCATCGCTGGGGTTCAAGGCTGAAGATGCGATGCCACCCGTGCCGCAGAATTTGGAAACCACGCCAATCGACCTGACGGCGGAGATGCTTTTTACCACGGCGCTGGCGCGAAATCCGCGATTGAAGGTGATGGAAGCTGAAGTGCGGCTTGCCGAAGCATCCCTCCGGCTCGCGGCCAAATCGAAAGTGCCGGACTTCAGCGCGGGAATTGAGGCTGATGTCAAAGCTTACCCGGTGATGGTGCGGCCATCGTTCGGTGTCACGCTTCCGATCTGGCGCGATAAAATTTCCGCGCAGATTGCGGGAGCACAGGCTGGCAAGGGTGCGGCGGAGGCGCGGCTTTCAGCGGAGGAAATCACGCTGGCGGTGGACTTCGCGGAGAAGTCATTCATGTTCCGCGAAGCGAGTCGCAATCTCGAACTGCTGAACGAGCGGTTGCTGACCATGGCCCGGCAGTCGCTGGAAGTCGCGCAATCCGGCTATGTCGGCGGCAAGGTGGATTTCCTCAACGTGATTGATGCCAAGCGCACGCTCCTCGATTTCCGCTTGTCGGAGGTCGAAGCCCGCCTCCAACGCGAACTGGCATTGGCCGAACTGTCGTTGCTCATCCTCGGCACGCCACCGGCCAACGCGCCGGTGTTGCCGCCCAAAGCTTCTCTTGGAAAGGAAAGGAATCCATGAACCTCAAAAGAATTTTCACAAAGCGAACCGTCCTCATCACGCTGGCGGTGTTCGTCGTTGGACTCGGCGCATTCCTGCTCTCCAGAGGCTCTTCGCGAGAGAGCGCGACTTCCGGTCCAGAACACGCCGGGCACACAAACGAAGCGTCCACATCCAACGCGGGCGCGGCCACAAACACCGCGACGGGCGGAAATGCAGCTTCACGCAAAATCACATCCTACCGGTCCACCATGATGCCCGGCGAAGTCAGCCAGACGCCGCGCAAGGACAGCATGGGGATGGACATGATGCCGATTTACGAAGCGGAAGGCAGGATGCTGGAATTGTCCGATCACGCCCGCGCCATGGCGAGCGTGGCAACCGTTTCGGTCAAGCGTAGCAAACTGAGCCGCGAGATTCGCGCGGTCGGCAAGGTGCAATACAACGAGACCGGGCTGGCCAACGTCACCGCGCGGGTCGAGGGCTACGTCGAGCGGTTGTTCGTGGATTACACTGGTGTCGAAGTGAAACTGGGCGACCATCTGGTGGAGATTTACAGTCCCGACCTAGTCGTGGCGCAGCAGGAAATGCTGATTGCCCTAGAGAGTGCGCGCAGTTCCATCCTTGTCGAATCGTCCACGCGCAAACTCCTTCGCTGGGGCTTGACGCAGGCGCAGGTTGATGAGCTGGTGCGGAACAAAAAAATCCACGAGCGCTTGACGCTGTTCTCTCCCATTGCCGGCACGGTCACGGAGAAAATGGTCGTGCAGAAGGCGATGGTGAAGCCGGGCGACATGCTTTACCGGCTCGCGAACCTCGAATCGGTTTGGGTCTATCTCGACATCTACGAATACGAACTGCCCTGGGTGCAATTCGGTCAGATGGTTGAAACCAAATCGGAGGCAGTTCCCGGCCAGAGTTTCACCGGCCGCGTCTGGTTCATCAGTCCGGTGCTTAATGAGGAAACCCGCACGGTCAAAGTGCTACTCAACCTCAACAACACAGAGCACAAATTGAAACCCGGAATGTTTGTCAGCGCGGTGATTCGCGCCGAGCTACTGGCGGATGGGAAGCCCGCGCCCACCGGCTTCGAAGGTCAGTGGAGTTGTCCGATGCACCCGCTTGTATTGCAACCGCAGGCCGGCCAATGCCCGGTTTGCAAAATGGCACTCGTGCAAATTCCTGGAGCGCCCGCGAGCGCCAAGCCGGAAGGCAATCAACTTGTTCTCGCTGTGCCGGTGACCGCCGTGCTCGACAGTGGCGTTCGCAAGCTCGTTTATGTCGAGAAAGCCAAGGGCCAGTTCGCGCCGGTAGAAATCGTAACTGGCCCGCGCACCGACGATTCCTATCCAGTGCTGAGCGGACTGAGCGAAGGCGACAAGGTGGTAACGCGCGGGAATTTTCTCCTCGACAGCCAATTCCAGATTCGCGGCCTCCCGAGCCTGTTCTACAAGGAAGGCCAGGCCACC
This sequence comes from uncultured Verrucomicrobiaceae bacterium, assembly GCA_937872615.1. Lineage (GTDB taxonomy): Bacteria > Verrucomicrobiota > Verrucomicrobiia > Verrucomicrobiales > Verrucomicrobiaceae > Prosthecobacter. The sequence goes on from CALMTT010000666.1 coordinate 21,847, forward strand.
GCCGCTGGACATCAACACGGCGGGGCATCTTCGCCGACGAATGGCGCACCTGCATCCCCGACTCCGCCCGCAACTGCGCCGAAAGCGCAAGGCCACGATCAGCACAAGCCCTGACCTATGATTGACGGCCTCATCCGATGGTGTTTGAAGCACGCATTCCTCGTCGTGCTCGCAGTCGTGGCCATTATGACTGTGGGCTACTACGCGATGATGAACACGCGGGTGGATGCCATCCCGGACATCGGTGAGAAACAGGTCATCGTCTTCGCGGACTGGCCCGGTCGCTCGCCGCAGGATGTGGATAATCAGGTCACGTATCCGCTCACGACCAGCCTCACCGGCACGCCGGGCGTAAAGTCCATTCGCTCCATGTCTGGCTTTGGCTTCGCGATGGTCTTCGTCATCTTCAAGGATAACGTGGATTATTACTGGGCGCGGTCACGTGTGCTGGAACGAATCAATGTCGCCCAGCAACGCCTGCCCGTCGGCGTGACACCGGTGCTCGGCCCGGACGCCACCGCGCTCGGCCAGGTTTTCTGGTATACCGTCGAAGCGGAAGGCTTCGACCTCGCGGAACTACGTTCCATCCAGGACTGGTATCTCCGCTACCAGCTAAACTCCGTCGAAGGTGTGAGTGAAGTCGCCAGCATTGGCGGCCATGTGAAGCAGTATCAAATTGACGTTCACCCCGACAAACTGCGCGCCCACCGCGTCACGCTCATGGACGTGTACGAGGCCGTGCGCAAGTCGAACATTGATGTGGGCGCGAAGGTGCTTGAGAAAAATGGCATCGAGTTCTTCATCCGTGGCGTCGGATTCATCAAATCGGTCGAAGATTTGGAGAAGGTCGTGATCAGGCAGGAAGGCGGCACGCCCATTCAGGTCAAACACGTCGCGACCGTGAATCTTGGCCCGGAGTTCCGGCGGGGTGCGCTGGACAAAGCGGGGGTGGAGGCCGTCGGCGGCGTGGTTTTGATGCGTTACGGCGAAAACCCGCAGCACGTCGTCGAACGGGTTAAGGAAAAAAGCAAACAACTGGAACTGGGCCTGCCGCAGAAGACGCTCGCCGATGGCCGCGTCTCGAAAGTCAAAATTGTGTCCTTCTACGACCGCACCGACATCGTGAAGGAAACCGTCAACACGCTTCAAGAGGCGCTGCTGGAGGAGGCGTTGATGGCCAGCATAGTCATTTTCATCTTCCTGCTGCATGTGCGCAGCACAGTTTCCGTCCTGATCACGCTGCCCCTTTCGGTCGGGCTCTGCTTCATCATGATGTATTTCTTCGGGGTTGATGCCAACATCATGTCACTCGCGGGCCTCGCCATCGCCATCGGCGACGTGGGCGACATGGGGATCATCATGACGGAGAACATCTACCGTCACATCGCCGTCGGCGACAAAGGGAAGAGTCATTTCCAAAAAGTCTTTGACGGCGCATCCGAAGTCGGCGGCGCGATTGTCACCGCCGTCTCGAACACGCTCGTTTCGTTCATCCCGGTCTTCTTCCTCACCGGCCAGGAAGGGTTGCTCTTTCGCCCGCTCGCGTTCACCAAGACCTTTGCCATCGGAGGCAGCGTCATCCTCGCTCTGACCGTTGTGCCGCTCGTGTGCTTTCTTCTCTTCCGCCCGGTGAAATGGTCGAAGCGGACGGTTTGGATTATTGCCGGCGCGCTCGGCCTCGTGTCGGTCTTCGCTGCGCACGCGGTATTCATGTGGGCGATGTCGGGCGGCCATTACAGCGGCTGGCCGATGTCCATCGTGGTTGGCGTGATTGTCGCGCTGGCGATTGTGCGAATGACGCGCGAACGTTTTCTGCCGCTCGAAGCGAACCCTGTCTCGCGTGGCATCGCCAGGGTTTACACCCCGACGTTGCGCTGGATTCTGGCGCACAAGAAAACCTATCTCATCGTTCCGGTGACGATTTTGTTCACCGGGCTGACCATTTGGCTGGGCATCGGCACGGTGCTCGCGCCGGTGGGCTGGGCCATCAATCTGTTCGCCCGCGAAAAGGCATCGCCCGAACTGAAACTGACGATGTCTCTGAAGGCGACCAACGACGTGGCGCGTCCGCTCGTCGAATTCGACCAGATGCGCTGGCAGAGAGTGAAACGCGCCGACGGTTCAACGCATCGGCGCATTGAATGGCGACGGCCCGACCCAAAGGAGCGCGCCGCTGAAGTGGCAGGCGGTATCGAAGTCGTGTTGGATAAAAAAATCCTGTCAGGCATCGGACGCGAGTTCATGCCGCCGCTCGACGAAGGTTCGTTCCTCTACATGCCGTCGTTGCTGCCGCAAGCCGGCCTCGGCCCGGCGCTCGAAGTCAGCGCCCGGCAGGACATGGCTATCGCCAGCGTGCCCGAAGTCGAGTCCGTCGTCGGGAAACTGGGCCGCGCCGAATCCGCGCTCGACCCCGCGCCCATCGGTATGATGGAGAGCATCATCATCCTCAAGCCGGAATCACAGTGGCGGCACAAGCCGGTGAAGCGCGTGTTTTCTGACTGGCCCGGCTGGTTGAAGAAACCGCTGATGTGGGTCTGGGCGGAGCACCGGCAAATCACGAAGAACGAAATTCTCACCGAGCTTCAAGAGAAGACGGCCATCCCCGGCGTGCTGCCGACGTTCCTGCAACCGATCCAAACGCGCCTCATCATGCTGCAAACCGGCTTTCGCGCCATGATGGGAGTGAAGATTTTCGGGAGCGACCTGAAGGAAATCGAGCGCATCGGTCTGGAGATGGAACAAATGCTCAAGCAAGTCCCCGGCGCGACCGACATCGTGGCCGACCGCATCGTCGGCAAGCCGTATCTGGAATTTGAAATTGATCGCGACCGCATCGCCCGCTACGGCGTCAGCGTCCGCGACGTGCAGGATGTCATTGAAATCGCCATCGGCGGAATGAACATCATGGAGTCTGTCGAGGGGCGGGAGCGTTACCCGATTCGCGTCCGTTACCTGCGAGAGTTCCGCGAAGACATTCCCGAACTTGAAAAAATCCTTGTGCCGAGCAGCACCGGCGCACAAATCCCGCTCGCGCAAGTCCTCACCATCAAGAGCGTGCTTGGTCCGCAGGAAATCAAAGGCGAGCGCGGCTTGCTCGTGGGCTATGTGACGATGAACACGCGTGACCGCGACGAAGTGAGCGTGGTCGAGGATGCCGAAGCATTGCTCCAAGGCGCAGTGCGTGATGGCCGGCTCAAACTGCCGCCCGGCTACTACTGGGAATGGAGCGGCCAGTTCGAGAACCAGGTTCGCGCCACGAAGCGCATGAGCATCCTCGTGCCGATAACCATGTTCATCATGTTCGTGATGCTCTACCTCGGCTTCAAGCGCTGGTGGATCGCGCCCATCATCTTCTTCAGCATCCTGGTGGCGGCGGCGGGCGGATTCATCATGCTCGCGCTGTGGGGCTTGAATCTTTCCATCGCCGTGTGGGTCGGCTTCCTCGTTTTGTTCGGCGTCGTGGACGACGACGGCGTGATCATCTCGACCTACCTCGAAGGTATTTTCGACAAGGCGACCTTCCACTCGGTGCAGGACGTTCGCGAAGCGGTCGTGCAAGCGGGCCTGAAGCGCATTCGCCCCAGCTTGATGACGATCTCCACAACCATCTTTGGCCTGATGCCCATCTTCTGGGCGACCGGGCGAGGTTCCGACGTGATGAAACCGATGGCCATCCCGTCGGTTGGCGGCATGGTCGTGAGTGTGCTCGTGACAATTTTCATCGCTCCGTGCCTGTTCTGCGCGGTCGAGGAGTGGAAATGGAGACGGGCGCAGCGGCTCGCAGGCGCACCAACAAACGCGGCGACCACGCCAATTGATGCGAAGCCATGAATACAGTGAAACTGGAACTTAAATCCACCCTAACGTGTCCGCATTGCGGTGTCCGCAAAGAGGAGACCATGCCGACTGAAGCGTGCCTATTCTCTTACGAGTGCGGGAAGTGCAAAGCCATGCTGAAGCCCCGTCCCGGCGACTGCTGCGTCTTCTGTTCGTATGGCACGGTCAAGTGCCCGCCGATGCAACAGGGCGAAAGCGGCTGTGCTGACTCCTGAACTCTAATGCTTATGAACATGAACATCAAGGTCATCGGCGTAGTCATCGCGGTGATACACTCGAAAGGGATACGGCCGGCGCTAATCGCACTGGCACTCGGCGTCGCCGTCCTGGGCGTGTCGGGTTGCAAAAAGTCCGCGCCGTCAGAGAGCGCCGCTCACCCTCAGCAATACACCTGCTCGATGCACCCTGAAGTGGTGAAAGACGCACCGGGCGACTGCCCCAAGTGCGGCATGAAACTCGTCGAGAAAAAATGAAGAAACGATTATTACGGTTACGGTGACGACGAAGAAAAACGAAAACACGTGACCACAGACCACACTTGCGGAATGAGGGTGGACGAAGCGACTGCTCTCCGCGCTGAACGCGACGGAAAGCTGTTTTCGGACGGCCGTCTTCGCCCAAATCCACAGCGGGGTTATACCCCATAGCGGAACCGTCCCCGACGGCGCAATCTGAGTGTTGGCAACCGTGCCGATCGCGGGGTAACTGGTTGCTCAAACACGCAGTCAGCCGGATGACAACACCGAACGAAAATAAAGGACAAAAAGAAAACCTATGCTGGTCAAATTATCCACCGACAAAACTGTGAGTGAGGCTGCGGCTGCCTTGCAAGCCGCCGTCCAAGCCAATCATTTTGGCGTCATGCAGGTTCACAACCTCAAAGAAACCATGACGAAGAAGGGCGTGGAGTTCGCGCGCGAATGTCTGATCTTCGAGGTCTGTCAGCCGCAACAAGCAAAGAAGGTGCTCGATGAAAACATGAGCGTCTCCACCGCGCTGCCGTGCCGAATCTCCATCTACGAGGAGGGCGGCAAAACCATTCTGGCCACTTTGAAACCAACCACTCTGCTGGCGATGCTCAACACGCCGCAACTCAAAGCAGTGGCGCAGGAGGTGGAGGACACAATTGTTAAAATCATGCAGGAGGCGGCGTCAGGCTGATTGAACCGAGCAATGAAAACTCATGACTGTTCTCAAAACACCCATCGCCGGGCGCTCGCAACACCAATGAAATTGGTGGTGGCGTTGTTGGGCAGCCTGACGCTGTTTATGCCGGGGGAGGCGTTGTGGGCGACGACGGTGGAATATGACCTCACCATTGCGCGGCAGGACATGAACTTCACCGGCCATCCCGTCAAGGCGATGACGATCAATGGCCAACTGCCAGGGCCGAGCCTGCGTTTCACCGAAGGCGACCACGCCGTGATTCGCGTCCACAACCGGATGGACGTGGAGACCTCGATTCACTGGCATGGAATTCTGCTGCCCAATGCGATGGACGGCGTGCCGTTCCGGACGTATCCGCCCATCGCGCCAGGCGAGACGTTCACTTATGAGTTCGATCTCCGGCAATCCGGCACTTACTGGTATCACAGCCACACCATGCTTCAGGAACAGCGGGGATTGTTTGGAGCGCTGGTCATCGCGCCGAAGTCCGCCGGCAATTTTGACGGGCTCCGCGATCACGTCGTGGTGTTGTCCGACTGGACGGACGAGGACGCGAGTTCGGTGCTCCACATACTCAAACGCGGCAGTGAGTGGTATTCAATTCGGAAAGGCAGCGGTCAAAGCGTATTGGGTGCGGCGCGACTGAGTCTGTTGGGCGCGTATTTCTCAAGGGAGCTTCAACGCATGCCGCCCATGGACATTGCCGATGTTTATTATGATCGCTTTCTGCTCAACGGCGCTCCGCAACAGTCCCTCGCCGCCAAGCCGGGCGAAAAGATTCGGCTCCGGGTTATCACGGGTTCGGCCTCCACGTTCTTCTATTTGCAGTTTGCCGGCGGCCCGATGCAGGTCATCGCGGCGGACGGGCAACTGGTGCAACCTTTCGACGAAACGCGGCTGCTGATTGCCGTGGCTGAGACGTATGATGTGATCGTCACGGTGCCGTCAGAAGGCAGCTACGAGTTTCGCGCGACGGCTCATGATGGATCGGGACGCGCGTCGTTGTGGATTGGTTCCGGCCCGCAGCACGCCGCGCCCGACATCCCGTTCCCCAATCTTTACGTCAACATGGGCGGTCTCACCATCAAACGCGTGCTGGCATTAACTCCGGGCGGCTCGATGGGCATGCCCGGCAGTGCAGTGCGTGCCGGCAAGTTCGATCAACCGGGCATGAACGGCATGAGCGGGATGAAAGAGATGGACGGAATGAAGGGGATGGAGCATGGCGACATGGCGCCGGACGCGGGTAAAACGAACCATTCTGGGATGACCACCGCGCCCGCTATGAGCCATGCGGGCCATGACATTAGCGGTATGGCGCACGAAAAGATGCCCATGGTCGCGGACACGAAGAGCCACGCCGAATCCGCCATGGTTTCCCACGAGAAGCCCGTCGCGCCTAAAAGCACCTGGCTTGGGCTGCTCGCCGCAGACGTGAGTTCAAAAGCCCCACTGGCCGCCGACGGCATGAGCGCGGAACGTCCCGGCCCGCCTTACGACAAACTGCGTGCCTTGCAGCCCACCGCTTTCGATTCCTCAAAACCGGTCCGCGAAATCCGACTCACCCTCGACGGCGACATGGAGCGTTACGTCTGGTTTCTGAATAGCAAACCGCTGTCCGAATCCGATTCCCTTGAAGTCAAACGCGGTGAAGTCGTGCGGTTCATCATGATCAACCGCACCATGATGCATCATCCGATGCATCTGCACGGGCATTTCTTCCGGGTGCTCAGCGCTCAGGGTGAGTTCTCGCCGCTCAAGCACACCGTGGATGTCGCCCCCATGACGACTACCGTGATCGAGTTCGCGGCGGACGAATTCGGCGACTGGTTTTTCCACTGCCACCTCCTCTATCACATGATGAGCGGCATGGCGCGCGTGGTGCATTATCAGGACTCCGCACCCGACCCGGCCACCGCCGCTGTCCGCCCGCATCTCTACCACGACGAGTTCGGCCTTTTTGGTCAGGTGGATGTGCTGTCGCAGATGACGCAGGGAGCATTGGTTTTCGCCAACACCCGGCACATCTTTTCCACCGAGTGGCGGGCCGGATGGCAGCGAGTGGACGATGTGGAGTGGGAGGTCACGCCCGCCTACGATTATTACCTGAACCGTTTTTCCAGCGTCTTCGCGGGGGTTGACCTCGAAGGCGCGGGCGATCACTTCGACAAACACGAGGGCATCTTCGGCCTGCGCTACCTGCTGCCGCTCAATATCACGTCCCGCGTGTGGGTGGACACTGCCGGTGAATTCCAATTCGCCGTTGGCAAACACCTGGAACTTACCCCGCGACTCGCGATTTTTTCGGAGGCCGAATATGACACCAAGGAAGACTGGGAAATCCGGTCGGGCACAAGCTATTTGCTGACCAAGCACTTCTCCCTGATCGGCCAATGGCATTCCCAGTTTGGTTGGGGCGGCGGCCTGCGCTGGCAGTTCTGAATCCCTGATGAGGAAACACGAAACCCAAAAAGAATATGAAAACGAGCGTTATTGAAGTGCATGACATGCTGTCGGTCTGGAGCGTGGATGAAGTGGAAAAGCGGATTGGCGAGGTGCCGGGCGTCGAAAGCGTTACCGTCAATTACGCTGCGAAAAGCGCCACCGTGCGCTACGACGAAACTCGACTCCAGGTCGCCGATATCAAGTCGGCCGTGCGGCAAAGCGGGTATGAGTCACCAGGCGAATCCCCACCAACGCCGAAAGCGGGGTCGGCCTCCGCGTCAACCCCCGCACCCGCTGCGCCGAAGCCTTCCCCCGCCTCGCCCGCCGCTCCCGCGGGCGACGAAGGCCATGATGGTCACGAAGCACCGGGCGCACTGCCTGCAACCCCCGCACCCCATGCGCCGAAACCTTCCCCGGACGCGCCTGCCGTCACCCCCGCGCCCACATCCGCTGCGCCGAAACCCGCCGCTACTGCGGCATCCGCGCCTGCCGCTCCCGCAGGCGACGGGAAGAAGGACAAAGCAGCGTCGTCAACACCCGCAGCCGCTGCACCAAAGCCTCCCACGGACAAGCCTATTGCCGCACCCGCAGCCGGCGGCCACAAGGACCATCATGCTCACATGGCGGCGGATTTTCAGAAACGGTTCTGGATCTCGCTGGTTATCACCCTGCCAATTCTCGTCCTCTCGCCAATGCTCCAATCACTGGTGGGACTACGGGAAGCCATTCGTTTTCCCGGCGACTTCTACGTGTTGTTCGGTTTAGCTTCCGCCGTCTTCTGGTATGGCGGCTGGCCGTTTCTTAAAGGATTTTGCGAGGAACTCAAATCCCACCGACCCGGAATGATGACTCTGATCTCCGTCGCGGTCGCCACGGCGTATCTCTACAGCATCGCCGTGGTATTCGGCTTGGCCGGCAAGATGTTCTTCTGGGAGCTGGCCACCCTGGTTGACATCATGTTGCTCGGGCACTGGATTGAAATGAAGTCCGTGATGGGTGCTTCAAAGGCTCTGGAGGAGCTGGCCAAACTCATGCCAGACGGCAGCGTGAAGGATGTGCCGCTCGGCGAACTGGCGGTGAATGACAAAGTCCTGATCAAACCCGGCGAGAAGATTCCCGCCGACGGTGTCATCGTGGCGGGCGAGAGCTCGGTCAATGAAGCGATGCTGACCGGGGAATCAACTCCCGCTGCCAAAAAGACGGGCGTAAAAGTCATCGGCGGGGCCATCAACGGGGAAGGTTCGTTGACCATTGAGGTCAAGGGCGTCGGCAAGGATTCGTTTCTCTCGCAAGTCATTGATCTCGTCAAACAGGCCCAGGAAAGTAAATCCAAAACCCAGGACCTCGCCAACACTGCGGCGCTCTGGCTCACCATTGTTGCCTTGGGCGGCGGCGTGATCACCCTCGTTGTTTGGCTGGCATTCATGGGCAAGGATTTCGCATTCGCCATCGAACGCGCCGTGACCGTTATGGTCATCGCCTGCCCGCACGCCTTGGGTCTTGCCGTGCCGCTGGTGGTAGCCGTCTCCACGGCGCTGGCCGCAAAAAACGGATTGCTTATTCGCAATCGCGTTGCGTTCGAGGGTGCCCGAAAACTCCAAGCCATCATTTTCGACAAGACCGGCACGCTGACCGAGGGCCGCTTTGGCTTGACCGACACACTGGTGCTTTCACCGGACATAAACTCATGATCGCAAGGTCCGTCATGCGCGTCCTCGGACCCGGCGAGGCGATTGAAAGAACCGCGACACGGACAGCGTAGCCAACATGCGAAACAAATTCACAAAACTGGTCTGCGCGGCGGCTGTAGCTTGCGGTAGTTGGTTTTCTGCCGGATGCGTGACTCGTCCGGTGGTGAACGGCGTTCCGAACTTTGCCGAAGTGGAGGCGGGCATCTACCGAGGTGGCCAACCGAATAAACAGGGCTGGCAGTTCCTGCGTTCACTGGGCGTGACAAACGTCGTGAAGCTGAACCGCGAAGTGGCGGACACGCCGGCCGACGGAATGATCGTTTACTTGATCCCGCTGCCCCCGGCGACGATCTGGGAGGCGTTCCAGAAGCCATGCAGCAACGACGTCTGGCGGGTGGTGCAGGCGATGAATCAAGGAGGCACTTATGTTCATTGCCACCACGGTCGTGACCGCGTCGGTCTGGTCGTCGGCTGTTACCGAATGTGGATCGACGGCTGGAGCGAATCTGCCGCAGCCCGCGAGATGGACGCGATGGGCTACCGTTGGTCAATTCCCGGCCTCGCTGCGTTTTGGAAGTCTGTGACGCCTCGATGGAGAGAACATGAAAACAAATAACACCCTGGCATCAGGCAAACCATTGACCGCCGCACCGCCGAGGAACATTGACGGTTGCGGGCGGGCCGCGAACTACCTTTCGTTCGGACAGATTTATCTCTACGACAATCCGCTGCTGAAGTCGCCGCTGAAACCGGGGCACATCAAACCACGCCTGCGTGGCGATTGGGGCAGGACACCGGGGCGGAATTACATCTACATTCGCCTGAACCGCGCGCTGGCCCGTGGTCCGGTGTCGGGGAGACGAGCATGACAAGTCACCTGGCAAATTGCCCGAGTCAACCCGCCAGCAGCGAAGAGATGCTGGACGCGCTCCAGCGGGACGCGTTCGGATAATTCCTGCACGAGACCAACCCTGCGAACGGCCTGGTGGCAGACAAGACGCACCGGACGCCCGCAAACTCCCTGAACGGCTTCAGGCTGTGGGGTTCAGCCGCGTGCCGAACTTTGGGCAAACAGCATGAAAACGAGCGTTATTGAAGTGCATGACATGCTCTCGGTATGGAGCGTGGATGAAGTGGAAAAGCGGATTGGCCAGGTGCGGGGTGTCGAAAGCGTTACCGTCAATTACGCCGCGAAAAGCGCCACCGTGCGCTATGACGAAACCCGACTTCAGGGCGCAGATATCAAGTCAGCTGTGCGCCGAAGCGGCTATAAATCAGCCGATGAATCCCTACCCAAGCAGGTGAGCGAACCCAAGCCCGCTAACAATCAAACTGGGCCGCCATCGCCGAAAGCGGAGCCGCCCTCCGCTTCAACTCCCGAAACCGCCGGGCTGAAAGAGGCCACCGTCGCGTCCGTCGCCGCACCCGCCGCCGCTCCAGCGCCGAAACCAGCCGCTGCCACAGCACCCGCGACCACCACGACCGCAGGTGCCGCACGACCAAAGGGTGAAGACTGGCACAGCCAGTCCGCCGAGGAAGTGCTGGTAAAACTCAGCTCCGCCGCGACCGGACTGTCGGCGCAGGAAGCAGCAAAGCGCCTTGCGGCTGACGGGCCGAACGAGTTGAAGGAAGGCAAGCGCATCAGCCCGTTCCAGATTTTTCTAGGCCAGTTCAAGAGCCTCATCATTTGGATTCTCATCGCGGCGGGTGTTATCTCTGGCGTGTTGGGCGAAGTGGTGGACGCCATCGCCATCCTCGCCATCGTCGTCCTCAACGCCGTCATCGGCTTCTATCAAGAATACAACGCGGAGAAATCCATCGCGGCGCTCAAGAAGATGACCGCGCCGCAGGCCAAAGTGCGGCGCGACGGGCAAGTCACTTCGATTCCTGCCGTCGGCATCGTCGCCGGTGACGTCCTCGCGCTGGAAGCCGGTGACTTGGTCGCGGCTGATGCCCGGCTTCTGGAAGCGGCTTCGCTCAAGTGCATCGAGTCTGCGCTCACCGGCGAGTCGGAGTCGGTGACGAAGCTGCCCGCGACTTTGGAACAGGGCGACATTCCGCTCGGCGACCGTGAGAACATGGTGTTCATGGGCACGAGCATCGCGGCGGGCACTGGACAAGCCGTCGTTGTGGCGACTGTGATGAATACGGAGTTGGGCCGCATCGCGGGACTGATCGAGGAGGCGGGTGCGGAAGAAGGGACGCCGCTTCAGCAAAAGCTCGATTCGTTCGGGCGAATCCTCGTCTGGACGGCGTTAGGCATCGTCGCGCTGCTCTTTGGGTTGGGCCTGCTTCGGGGAACGAAGCTGTTTGAATTAACCATGACTTCCGTCAGCCTCGCCGTCGCCGCCGTGCCGGAAGGGCTTCCAGCCGTCGTGACCGTTTCGCTTGCGCTCGGCGTGTTGCGCATGTCCCGCCGTCGTGCGCTCGTGCGCAAACTCCAAGCCGTCGAAACGCTCGGCTCGACGACCGTCATCTGTACGGACAAGACCGGCACTTTGACCGTCGGCGAAATGACCGTTCGCGTACTCTACGTCGCGGGCCAAGATTACGAAGTCACCGGCGAAGGTTACGGGCCGGACGGCGAAGTGCGCTTCGAGGACAAGAAGGCGGAAGCGCCGCACGCTGCGCCGTTGCTCGAACTCGCGACCGTTCTCCTCGGCTGCAACAACGCGCATCTCATCGAGGAAGAAGGTAAATGGAAAACCGTCGGCGATCCGACCGAAGGAGCATTGCTTGCAGCCGGTCGTAAAGCCGGAGGCGACCGCGAGCGTATCGAGAAGGAACTGCCGAAGCAGCATGAAATCCCTTTCGACTCCGACCGGAAACGCAGCACGGTGATTCGCAAGTTGCCGGACGGGAAGTTGCGCGCCTTCATCAATGGCGCGCCCGATGTGTTGTTGGAGCGCTGCATAGACCTTTACACCAGCACCGGCGTCCGCCCCATAACGGACGAGGATCGCAAAAACATCGTGGCGCAGAATACCGCGATGGCGCAACAGGCCCTGCGCGTGCTCGGCTCCGCTTATCGCGATTTGGACAACGCTTCGCCCCGCGACCTAACCGCTGAAAACGTGGAGCACGATCTCGTATTCGTCGGCCTTTCTGGAATGTATGATCCACCGCGTCAGGAGGCCAAAGAGGCCGTCGCAAAATGTCGCGCCGCCGGCATTCGCGTGGTGATGATTACCGGCGACCATCCGCAAACTGCGACGGCCATTGCGCGGGAAATCGGCATCGCTTCAGCCGACGACACGGCCATCGCGGGAGTTGAATTGGACAAACTGTCTGAAGACGAACTCCACAAGCGCGTTGACAAGATCACCGTTTATGCCCGCGTCACCGCAGAACACAAACTGCGCATCATTCGCGCTTGGAAAGCGAATGACGCCGTGGTCGCGATGACCGGTGATGGCGTCAACGACGCCCCTGCTATCAAAGGTGCCGACATCGGCATCGCCATGGGAAAATCAGGAACGGAAGTCACCAAGCAGGCGGCAGACATGATTGTCACCGATGACAACTTCGCGTCCATCGTCGCCGCCGTGGAGGAGGGGCGCGGCATCTACGACAACATCCGCAAGACGCTCCAATATCTTCTGGCAGGCAACACCGGTGAACTCCTGCTCATGACCGTCTGTGTGGTCGTGGGTCTGCCGATGCCACTCTTACCGATTCACCTGCTCTGGATCAATCTCGTCACCGACGGACTTCCCGCGCTTTGCCTCGCCACCGACCCAATTGACCCTGACGTGATGAAGCGCCACCCGCGTCCCCGGTCTGAGCGCATTACTAACCGCAGCTTTCTTGGAACGATGTTCCTCACCGGCTTCCTCACGGCGGGTGTGGCGTTCGCGGTTTACCTCTATGTGTTGAAGACAGGCAACGAAGAAATGGCCCGCACTCACGCCTTCGCGGTTCTGGTCTTCGCCGAACTGCTGCGCTCCTTTGGTGCCCGCAGCGAAACCAAGCCCGTTTGGCGCATTTCACTTTTCACGAACATCAACCTCGCCATCGTGGTTGCCATTTCTTTCGGCCTCCAAATATGGAGCCATCACAACGCGTTTCTGGGCCGCTTCCTGAAGACATCATTCATGCCGCTCGCCGATTGCTTCCTGCTGCTCGCCGTGGGCGTCATCCCGCTGATAGTTTTGGAGGTGGTTAAGGTCGTGCGGAACTCCCGCAAACAAAGAAAGACTGAGCCATGACCCAAGCCCCGCTTTTCCATGAGCTTTCAGGGATGCACCGCCGTCGCCGTCTCTCCGCAGGTGCAGTCCAAGCATCCGTGTTCGCTACAAGCCCGGCAATTGCGCGAAACTTGTTCGCGAAGATGTTTGCGAGCGCGGTGAAGCCGGACGGTGAGATTGTTTTTGGTCAAGCCAAGTTCAGATGCGACCTCGGAAAGTTCGCTTCCATCGAGATCAATGCGCTGAAGCAAGTGCCGGTATTGCGCAGGCACGGAGGGGAGCAGTCGCTTGAAGCACTGGCAAAGCAACCGCTCCTCGCTGGCGGTAGGCGAGTCGGACAATTCCTGCTGAAACCTCGCCAGCGCTCGCTTGCTCGCGTCCCGGCGGCGGTAGAGGTCAATGATGGAACGGCGGAGAATCCGGTAGAACCATGCCACGGTGTCTTCCTCTTTAGCTGGCTTTCTGGCCGAAGCGAGTGCTTTGACCAGGCTGTCCTGCACAACGTCTTCTGCCAGATGCAGATCTCCAACGCGTTTGCGGGCGAAAGATACGAAGGTTTTCAGGTTCGCAAGCAATGGATCTTCAGCGTGCTTCACAAGTTGTGATCCTAAACAAGGAAGCACAACCCGGTAAAGCCATGACGAACCGCCGCAGAATATTACTCTGTAATGAAATCGCCTCTCATGCGTTTGCTTGGGTGAATGAAGACATTAGAAGTGCGATTAAGCTGCACAGAGCAAACCAAAGGTAAAGCCATGACCAAAGACCCAATCTGTGGTGCGGAAGATCATTCCTGCTGTAGCGGGAAGGCGAGTGTCGATTCTCACGGTCATGAGCATCACGACCCCTCCCATCACGGCCGCGAACACGCAGCGGCGACACCTTCCGCCGCCGCGAAATACTTTTGCCCGATGTGTCCCGGCGTTGAATCCGATGAACCCGGCGACTGCCCAAAATGCGGCATGGCGTTGGAACGCAATCCCGCTTGGAAGCCAGCAGCTGGCAAGACGATTTACACCTGTCCAATGCACCCGGAGATCGAGCAGGACCATCCCGGTGACTGCCCCAAGTGCGGCATGGCCCTCGAACCAAAAACCGTCACCGCTTTGGATGACGCGGCGGACGACAACTCCGACCTGCGAAACATGAGCCGCCGGTTCTGGGTCGGCACGGCGTTGACCTTGCCGGTATTCATTGTGGCGATGGCGCATATCGTGCCCGCGTGGAGTCATTCCTAATGGCTGAACGGCGAAGCGTCGCGTTGGGGACAATTCATCCTTAGCACGCCCGTTGTGATGTGGGCGGGCTGGCCTTTCTTCGTGCGTGGCGCTCGCTCACTGGCGAACCACAGTTTGAATATGTTCACGCTCATCGCGCTGGGCGTAGGTGCGGCCTATGCCTTCAGTGCCGTGGCCATGTTCTTTCCGCAGGCATTTCCGCCCGCGTCGGGTCACAGCGGTAAACCTGCGATTTACTTTGAAGCGGCTGCCGTCATAACCGTGCTCGTGTTGCTCGGCCAGGTGTTGGAACTGCGCGCCCGCCAGCGCACCAGCGGCGCTATCAAAGCGTTGCTCGGCCTCGCGCCAAAAACCGCCCGCCGCGTCACGCCGAAAGGCGACGAAGACGTGCCGCTTGACGCCGTGCATCCGGGCGATCATTTGCGCGTCCGTCCCGGCGAGAAAATTCCCGTGTTCGGCGAAGTTGTGGAAGGCCGCACCTCCGTGGATGAATCCATGCTCACTGGCGAACCGCTACCAGTGGAGAAGGTCATTGGCGCACAAGTTTCCGGCGGCACGGTGAACACCACCGGCGGCATCGTGATGAAGGCCGAGCGCGTCGGGAGCGAAACCATGCTCGCGCAAATTGTGAGTCTGGTTGCGCAAGCCCAACGCAGTCGCGCGCCGATTCAGGCGTTGGCGGACAAGGTAGCTGGTTGGTTTGTTCCGGCCGTGCTGGCGATTGCCTCACTCACTTTTGTCGCGTGGTTCATTTTTGGGCCAGAGCCGCGACTCGCCTATGCCCTCACCAATGCCGTCGCCGTCCTCATCATCGCCTGTCCCTGCGCCCTCGGACTCGCCACACCCATGAGTGTGATGGTTGGCATCGGGCGCGGAGCTCAAATCGGCGTGCTTATCCGCAACGCGGAAGCCATCGAGAAGCTCGCTCAACTTGACACCCTCGCCGTGGACAAAACCGGCACGCTCACCGAGGGCAAGCCGAAGGTGGCGCAAGTGTTGCCAGTCGGCGGGTTTGACGAGAAGGAATTGCTGCGCCTCACCGCATCGCTCGAACAAGGCAGCGAACATCCGCTGGCCCACGCAGTTGTCGTCGCGGGCAACGAACAAAAGCTTCTGCTTGAACCTGCAAAGGATTTTCAATCCACGACCGCAGGCGGCGTGGCTGGCACTGTCACCGGACGCCGCGTGTTGGTTGGCAAGCCCGAATTCCTGAGCGAGAACGGAGTGACCGGCATCGCAGCTCTCGAAACGCTAGCCGCTCCCCGTCAGGCCGAAGGTGCGACCGCGATATTCGTCGCCGTCGATGGGCGCGCCGCCGGAGTCCTCACCGTGGCCGATCCGGTGAAAGCCACCACCTCGCAGGCGCTCGCCGAATTGCGCAAACTCGGCGTGAACGTTCTCATGCTCACCGGCGACAATCCACGCACTGCCGAAGCCGTCGCCCGAAAACTCGGCATCGCTGACTTTCAAGCGGGCGTCGCCCCGCACGACAAACATGGAAAAGTAAACTCCCTCAAGGCGGCGGGCCGCATCGTCGGCATGGCTGGCGATGGAATCAATGACGCGCCAGCGCTCGCCGCCGCCGATATTGGTATTGCGATGGGCACGGGCACAGACATCGCAATGGAAAGCGCTGGGGTGACGCTGGTGAAAGGCGACCTGCGCGGGATTGTGCGTGCGATAAAACTTGGCCGCGCCATGATGCGCAACATCCGGCAGAATCTCTTTTTCGCGTTCGTCTATAATGCTTTAGGAATTCCCGTTGCTGCGGGCTTGCTATATCCGTTCTTCGGAATCTTGCTCAGTCCCATCATCGCAGGTGTGGCCATGAGCCTGAGTTCCGTCTCAGTCATTGGCAACGCCCTGAGACTGCGTCGGACGAGCGTGTGAAGTAACTCTGGCTCGCCCATCATTTTTCACAGCGTGGTGTTCTGCGTGGCAGAAAGTCCATCGTAGTTGAAAGGCAGCCCTTAGACCCTGCCGCCGAATCAGAAATGTTCTAAGAGGGTTCGGCAAACATTGCGTGCTGTCGGACTTGCTGTTCATTCCAAACGATGACTCTTCCAGCTGAAATGATACGAAGAGTCGGTTTGACACTCCTCTGGCAAACGATTAATAAGCCGTAGATTCTTATCGGAAGCTCAGTGTGAAAGCCAACCTACACAAATCGTCTGAAGCCTGCCTCGTCGGGCCGGGGTCGATCCGGTGGTGGGCGCGTACGCTGACAGTGTTGTTGTTTGTCTTACACATCAGCCACCTCCGCGTTCATTCACTTACAGAGGCGCATTCGGTTATTTCCGTGCACAACATTTCGGATAAGTCGCATGACGATCACGATCATCACAACGATCATCAAGATAGCGACCACCACAAGCCGCACTCCGTTTGGGATCACGTCCTCCAGATGGTTGCCAAACACCATGATTCGATAGTAGTCATCGAATGCGTGCCCTTTATAGCTCTGGTTTCTCACACGCCGCCGGTATTCCATGTCGTAGCAATCCCCGTCGAAAACTGGACCCTCCCGGGTGAATCTCCACCCGATCCACTTCAGCCCCGCGCTCCCCCGACCGTTTAATGCTTCTTCCGCTTAACACGCCGCAAGTATCGGCGTGCTTGGCCTTTTCCGTCTGAGTTTCCCGAAGGCGAAGTTTGTTCCAAGGGCATTATCCCGGGACGATTTCCATAAAGTGAATTTTTGACCACTGAAGAAACTGAACCACGTCCACTAAACCGAAAGCATCATGCGAACACACACCCTCCCTCTCGCGTTGTTCACGGCGTTGCTAATCAGCGGCACGGGTTGTCGGAAGTCGGCTGACAATCAGGGCCACGACCACGGCCATGAACCCAAGACGGCGCAGATCAGCGTCTGGACCGACCGCTACGAAGTCTTTGCCGAGCATCGTGCTCCCGTGGCAAACAAGGCGACGACGTTCACCACGCACGTCACCGACTTGCACACGCTTGAGCCGCGGCGCGAGGGCATGGTGAAGTTCGTTCTCCGGCAGGACGAATCAGTAACCGAGCATCCGCAGGCCGCGCCGGCGCGGGCGGGAATCTACCTGCCGGGGATCATCTTTCCGAAGGCGGGCAACTGGCAGGTGACGCTGCTCATTCCGACCGACGGGACGAATGCGCCGGTAGAACTGGGCACAATCAAGGTTTATGCGGATGAGCATTCCGCGGAACACGCGGAAATTGCTGATGGGCCGGAAGGCGTGAGCTTCCTCAAGGAGCAACAGTGGAAAATCCTGTCGAAGACCGAACCCGTAACCAAGCGCCGTCTGGTCGAGCGACTGCGGGTCGCGGCGCGTGTGCGAGCTAAGCCGGGTCTGAGCGCGACCATCAGTGCTCCCGTTTCGGGCCAATTGGTAATGGCATCCGGGCAAACCCTGCCGCAGCCCGGTCAGCGAGTGGAGGCAGGCCAGTTGCTCGCGTTTTTGAAACCCAACTTCTCCGAAGCGGGCGCGAAAGTGGCCGAAGCCCAGGCCGAGTTCGCCACGGCCAGAGCGGGACTCGACCAGGCTGACTCCTCCTATTATCGCACGAAGAAACTCGCCGCCGATCAGGCCAAGTCACCGCGTGAACTTCAGGAAGTGGAACTCGCCTATAAATCCGCCAAGGCGCGCTATTCTGCCGCCGCCGGTCTGCTCGCGACGTTCAAGCAAGCGGGCGGAACGTCATCGCCGGATGCGCCGCTGCTGATGGAGCTTCGCGCTCCGATTGCAGGAGTGCTCAATTCCGTGGCTGCAGGGCCGGGCGAAGTCGTCGCGGCCAACCAACCGGTTTTCACCGTGCTGAACCCCGAGACTGTTTGGATCGAGGCGAGCATCCCCGAATCGGGCGTTGCCCGACTGAGTAAAGCCAAGGATGCCGATGTCGAGTTGCCCGGTGATCCCGGACGCTTCACGCCTATCACGGGTGACGGTCGCGGCCAACTCCTATCGCTCGGCTTGGAAGTGGACGCTGCCACTCGCGCCGTGCCGCTCATTTACGAAACGGCCAACCGCGAGGGCCAGTTTCGCGTCGGCCAAAACGTCACACTGCATGTGGAAACGGCGCGGGTGGACGAGACGGTTGCCGTTCCCGATAGCGCGCTGGTCGAAGAAGGCGACCAATTGGTCGCGTTTGTGCAGGTCAGCGGCGAGACGTTTGAGAAGCGCGAGATCAAATCGGGCATTCGCGACACCGGCTTCGTGGAAGTCCTCGATGGCATCAAGGAAGGTGAGCGTGTGGTCACGAAGGGCGCTTACGCCATCCGACTCTCGTCCATCTCCGGCGTCATCCCGGCGCACGGCCACGCTCACTGAGGCACCCGCATGGACAAACTCATTCAATGGGCTTTGGGCAATCGCGCGCTGGTGATGGTCGCCGCGCTGCTCCTCACCGTCTTCGGCATCCTTACCGCCACGCGGATGCCCGTGGACGTTTTCCCCGACCTCACTGCGCCGACGGTAACGGTCATCACCGAGGCGCACGGCATGTCCCCTACGGAAGTTGAAACGCAAATCACCTTTCCGATCGAGACGGCCGTGAACGGCGCGTCGGGCGTGCGGCGTGTGCGCTCGGCCACGGCAGTCGGCATCTCCGTGGTGTGGGTGGAATTCGAGTGGGGCACGGATATCCGCAACGCGCGGCAAATTGTCAGCGAGAAAGTTAGCGGTGTTGCCGGCGACCTCCCGCCGGAGGGGGAACGCCCGACGCTTGCACCTCAATCGTCCATCATGGGAGAAATCCTTTTCCTCTCGCTTTCCTCCGAACAGCATTCCCCCGCCGAACTCCGCAGCTACGCTGAGGTTTCCTTGCGTCGTCGCCTGCTGGCGGTGCCCGGTGTATCGCAAGTGACGCCCATCGGCGGAGGTGAGAAGCAGTTTCAAGTCGTCGTCAATCCCGCCGCGCTGCAGTCGCATAATGTCACGCTGAAGCAGGTCATCCGCGCCTTGGAAGAAGGCAACGAGAACGTCTCCGCCGGCATCATCAATGAACGCGGTGCGGAATGGCTGGTCACAGGCGTCGGTCGCATTCACTCCCTCGACGACATTGGCGCTACGGTTGTGGCTGCGAGAGACGGAGTGCCAACACAGGTGCGCGATCTTGGCGAAGTTAAGGTCGGCGAGGCGCAGAAACGCGGTGAAGGTTCCGCGATGGGCAAACCCGCCGTCATCCTAGGCATTCAGAAACAACCCGGAGCGAATACCCTCGAACTCACCAAGCGCCTCGATGCGGTGCTCGCGGATGTCACGGTCAAACTCCCCGCTGGAATGAAGCTGAAGACGGACATCTTCCGGCAGGCGAATTTTATCCAAGTATCTGTGCGCAACGTCCAGAGGGCCCTTCTCGAAGGCATCTTGCTGGTCACGATCATCGTGCTGCTGTTCCTGGCGAACTTCCGCGCCACGCTCATCACGCTGACGGCAATTCCGCTGTCGCTCGTTACCGCTGTGCTCGCCCTGAAATGGTTTGGCGCATCGATCAACACCATGACGCTCGGCGGCATGGCCATCGC
>CALMTT010000667.1 GCA_937872615.1 uncultured Verrucomicrobiaceae bacterium
GGAGCGTCCTGACGTTGGAAAGACAACGACGCGACGACTTCCTCGCGGCGGATGCGGTAGGGGAATTGATAGCGCACGGTCTTCGAGGCTGCGTCGTAGAGGGCGGGCACGGTGCCGAGGCCACCGATGCGCAGCTTCACGCTCTCGGGCAGGACGGCGCCGGCGTTGGAGAGGTTCGCCTCGATCATCGGGCGACGCTCGGTGATGGTGGCATCGGGCTTCGGGCTGAGATCGACGATCAATTTGCCGCTTTCGTCCTTCGCATCGGCGAGGAGGAACTTGTTGGAGCTGACATCGCCACGGCCGCGGAAGCTGGTGGCGAGCTTGAAGTTCGTGTCGCTGTCCCCGTGGATGATGTAGCGGCCGAGTTTGCCATTCGGCGTCTCCCAGCCGGTCTTCTGGCCGTTCACGGTGACGAGGCTTTCGTAGCCAATTTGAAGACCGGTCTCCATGATCGCATCATCAAAGACGCCGTAAGGATAGGCGAAGGAGGTGATCTTCACCTTGAGGTTCTGCTCGAGGAACTCGCGCGAGTCTTTCAGCTCGGAGAGAATCCATTGCTGGTAGTCCGCATCGGTCATTTTGGCCTTCGGCTTCTTTTTGAGGCTCTCGTGCGAGACGCTGTGGCTGCCGATCTCGCAGCCGTGCTGCATCATCTCCTTGATCTGGTCCCAGCTCATCGAGCGCCCGCCGATGTTCACATACTTCTTGTAAAGATAGACGGTGAAGGGGAAGCCGAACTCCTTCAGCACCGGATACGCATAAGTGTAAACGCCTTCCCAGCCGTCGTCGAAGGTGATCACGATGGACTCCTGCGGGATGTTCTTCTCGCCCTTCTTCCACGCCATCACATCGCTGAGGGACACGACAGGGATTTGCGAGTCTTTGATGGCCTGCATCTGCTCGCGGAACTTTGATCCGGCGATGAGCATGGGGCTGCCGCCGCGGTCACGCACGTCGTGGTAGCCGAGGATGGCCACGGTGGCGGACTTGTTCAGCTCAAAGGCGGGCGCAGCAGGGATCACCGGCTCCGGCGCAGCGGCCTCGAGCATGGCGGAGTCCTTCAGCTTCTTCTCGATGAGCTCCTGCTCGGGTGTGAGTTGAGGCTCGGCAGGCTTCGGCGCGGGCTTGGGCGGCAGCGCACCGCTTTTCTCCGCCAGGCGCTCCAGCTTGTCCTGAATGCGCTTGCACGAGGGCAGCGCGGCGAGAGCCATCAGGATGAAAAACGGGAGCGTGAGGCGATGCATGAGGCGGAGAGGACTACGAGGCCGGTTTGGCCGGGGTGATGAAAAGATGGCGCAAGATGAGGCTGGAACTCGATTTGTCACCCGCTGTGATGCGCAGATCACGACCGCGAAGATCGCCCGGCAAGGTCACACGCCCCAGCCGCAGCACGCGGAAGGTCTCCGCGTCCTTCGTGACCTTCTCCACCGGCAACTCGGTCTCGATTTGCTGGCCTGCGAGGTCCACCACGAGCTTCAAGGGCGCCGAAAGCACCGGGCAGGCATACTCGACATGCACGTCGTAAGCACCCGCGGCCATGAATTCCACGCGCCACTCCATCTCACCGATCTTCGCGGTGGGTTCGACGGACACGCTGCCCTTTGAAAGCGCCGGCGAGAGGGCGATGACGGCCTGCTTGGCTTCTTTCGGTGGCGGCGGAGCCTCCGGCATGGGCATCGGCGTTCCAGCGGCTTGCGGCGCACGTGCCGCGGCGAGGTCGATGACGCCACCGCGTTTCAGCAACTCCTGCACGCGGGCGATCTCGGCGAGGTAAGGAGCCTTGTCCGTGGCGCTGGCAGCGGCTTTTTGCAGGCTGATCAGATACTGGCTGATGAGCGGGATGTGCCGCATGCTGAGCTCCCGCTGATAAATCGCCTCCATCTGCTCCAGCGTCGCGGGCGCGGTCGTCTGCGCCTGCGAGGAGGCGATGGCAAAAAACACGATGAGGCAGGCGCGGATCATTTCTTCGAGTTGTTATCGTGACTCAAGGCCCAGGCACCCGATGGCGGCACGCGGGTCTTCGCCGCCTGCTCGCGATCAAACAAGGACTTCAGCAGGGCGTTTTCCCCCATGCTGCCCTTCTTGTTGATCGGCACATACAAAGCGGCGAGGCCTTGATCGATCAGCACATTCTGAAACAGGCCCACATCCGGCAAAAACACCAGCGCCTCTATTTCGCTCGCGCCTTCCGGCATCGGCCTGGCCATCAAACGCAGCGTTTTGCCGCGCAAATAACCCGCGGTGAACTCCTGCGCGGCACGCCCCACCGCCAGCGCATCTTCGACATCGATGCGAAATCTCGCCGCGAGCGTGTTCAAGGTCTTGTCATCGCTTTTCACCGGCGGACACACCACCCAAAGCAGGCGCACTTTGAGCTCACGACCGTCATGAAGCACTTTGAAGCGATCACCCGCTTCGAGCGGTCCTTCGGCCAGTGTGGCCTCGATCACTTCATCATATCCATCGAGCCCACCGGAACCATCCGCCATCGAACGCGGCGGCGAGAAGCGCGGCTTTGCCTCTTTTTTATCCGCCAGACGATCGAGTCGCTTCAACTCGGCCTTCGCTTCATTTTGGCTCTTGGCATCCACGCGTTGCAATTCCGTGCGATAAGCCTCCACAACGGCCTTTTGAGCCTCCGCGAGCTCGCTGGTCAAAGTCGTGCGAATGGTCTCCAGCGCTGTTTTCACATCAATCGGCTCCGTCGGTGCCGCGGCCGTGGTTTCGTTGACTGGCACCAGTTTGAGGCCGCGCAGGCGGAGGAAGTTCGCCGGATAGCCCGCCGAGGCCACGAGCCGCAGCGTGAGCGGCGAACGAGTAAAGGTCAGCTCCGCGCTTTGCACCTTCACAAAGGTCGTTTCATCGGCGCTGCGTGGAATTTCGACACTCACACGGTTGCTTGCGGCCGTCACGAGTCCAGTGACCTCGCCAAACTCGAACACCGCCTTCTCCTGCGGCTGCAATTTCGCCGAGGCAAAGGCCACTGGCGCATCTGTCATGCTCGCCTCAAACTCCAGGCGATACTTCCCAGGCGTGAGACGGAAGAGCGACCACTCCACGCCGCTGCCGCTCGATCGGAAATTGCCCAGCGAGTCGCCCGAGGCCTGCGCCGATCCCATCAGCCGCGTGCCAGCGAGCGTCAACATCACCGCACTCGTGCTCGGCACGCCTGCATACACCGATTCGAGCTGCTGCCGCCGCTGCTGAAACTGCCGCGCCTGCTCGTAATCACCCGCCGCGGCCAGCGCCGCCTCACGAGCCGCCAGCGCCAGCACATACTGCTCCGTGACCTTCTGCGAATCCGTCAGTGCTTTGTTCAGCAAGGCCTGCCTAGCTTCCGACAAATCCGCTGGCTCCTGCGCCATGCCTTTGAAGACGGCGAGGAGGATCAAAACGAAACTGGAGAGCAGCAAACGCATGAGTGGGTATTCAACGAGAGGCCGGCACGAGCGTCACGCCGAGCAGTTGCATGAGGTTGTCTTTGAAAACGGTCGTCGCGGTCAGGGTGAGAGTCGTGGCACCTTCGCTGAGCTTCAGCGTGCCGAGGTTTCGATCCTCCGGGCCTTTCAGCGTGGTCTCGACGGGACCCGTCAGGGTGAAACGGGATTCCTTCGCCGTGATGCTGCCACCTTCCAGCGGACCGCAGCGATAGCGCAGCACGACCTCGTAACCACCCGGCGGCAGCGATGGCAGCTTCCACTCCGCCGAGGCACCTGGTCGCGCCCATCCCGTGAGGGCACCACCTTCGCGTTTCACGTCCTTGAGCACCGCGTTGTCGATGGAAAGCGTGATCTTGTCGCCCAGTTCCGCGGCTTTCATCGACACCTCGCGCGATTGCAGCAGAAGCAACTCTTTGTCGAGCCGCTCGATCTCATGCTGGAGCTTCAGCCGCTCCTCGCGGGCGCGGATGGCACCGTCGTAGTCCCTCGCTGCGGCGAGTTTTTTCTCCAGCGTGGCCAGCTCTGACATCTGGCGTTTCACCGGCCCCAGCGTGGCCGCGATCCACGACCGCTCGAAGTTCAACCGCAGCGCCGCCACCTCCTGCGCACACGCCGTGGCAGCCAGCCCCGCGCCAAGCAGCAGGCAGGCGCCCAGGCGGCGCAAAGACACAGCAGTTTCCATTCGATTGAAGAGCGCCGAGCGTAGCGAAAAGCCCCCCTCCGCACAAGGACCAAAGCAGTGCCGATGTTTTGAGCCAGCCGAGCACAAGAACCGCCTCCGCATCGGCGTTTGATGCGCCCGCCAGCCATGAAACGACTCTCGCTCTCCCTCCTCGCCGCCTTTGCCTTCTCCCCGCTGCTGCCCGCGGCGGATCATGTGGTGTATGAACCCGCCGGAAAGGCTGCTGGCAAGCATGTCGTGCTGCTCTCCGGTGATGAGGAATACCGCAGCGAGGAGGCGATGCCGATGCTCGGCAAGATTCTCAGCCAGCGTCATGGCTTCAAATGCACGGTGCTCTTCAGCCTCAATGACAAAGGCGAAATCGATCCCGGTGCCGGCGGCAGCCTCACCCATCCCGAGGCCCTCGATTCCGCGGACGCCATCGTCATGCTGCTCCGCTTCCGCCATTGGGATGTGGCCACGAGCGGCAAATTCCAGGCCGCCATCAACCGCGGCGTGCCCATCATCGCCCTGCGCACCAGCACGCATGCCTTCAGCGGCTATCCGAAGGACAGCCCCTTCGCCGTGTGGAACTGGAACAACCCCGATGGCGGCTGGGGCGAAAAAGTGCTCGGCGAGACCTGGGTCAGCCATTGGGGCAAACACAAGGTCGAGGCCACCAAAGGCATCATTGAGGCCGCGAATGCCTCCCACCCCGTGCTCCGCGGCGTGAGCAGTCTCTTTGGCAACACCGATGTGTATGAAGCCGCTCCTCCTGCCGATGCCGTGATCCTCGCCCGCGGCCAGGTGCTGCAGGGCATGACCGCGGACACACCGCCCGCCAGCTACCGCAAAGCCACCGCCGCGAAGGTCGAGCAGGAGGTGAACAGCCCGATGATGCCCGTCGCCTGGGCACGCAGTGTGAAGAACGACAAAGGCGGCGAAAACAAAATCCTCTGCACCACGATGGGGGCCGCCACCGACCTCACGGACGAAGGCCTGCGCCGCCTCGTCATCAACGGTGTGTATTGGGGCCTCGGCCTCGATGTGCCGGAGAAGGCGGACGCGACTCTCGTCGGTGATTACCAGCCCACCATGTATGGCTTCAAAGGCAACAAGCAGGGCCTCAAGCCGGATGACTTTGTGCTCGCGAAGTGATGCCGTGGCCTTTGCAGCCGTGCAAAGGCTCGCCATCCTCGCCGCCGCATGACTGACTCCCCTTCCCCGCTCCGGCCCGCCGTGTTCTTTGACCGCGATGGCGTGGTCAATGTGTCCCCCGGCGAGGGCTATGTGCTGCGTGAGGAGGACTTTCACCTCAGCCCGGGCATCATCGAGGCGCTCGCCATCTGCAAGCAGCGCGGTTTTCAGCTCATCCTCGTCACCAGCCAGCAGGGCGTGGGCAAGGGCCTCATGACTCAGGCCACGCTCGATGCCATCCACGCCGGCATGCAGCGCACGCTGGCCGCTGCTGGTGGTGCTTTCGATGGCATCTACTCGTGCACGCATCTCTCCGGCACCTGCACCTGCCGCAAACCGAGCCCCGAGATGATCCTGCGGGCGCAAAAAGAGCATCAACTCGATCTCGCGCAGAGCTGGCTCGTCGGTGATCACGACCGTGACATCCAAATGGCCGTCAATGCCGGCGTGGGCGCACTTGTCGCCTACACCCGCATCCCGTCGATCGTGGTGACGCTCGGCATGCTCTCGATCCTGAAGGGCGGCCTGATCAGCGCCACGGCGGGTGCGTGGATCACCAACATGCCCGCCGAGTTCATGATCGCCCAGATGCGCCCCTTCGGCATTCCCTCGGCGGTCTACTTCATGGTGATCCTGACGATCATCGCCTCCTTCTTCATCAAGTACACGGATTTCGGCCGCTCCATTTACGCCGTGGGTGGCAACATGGAGGCGGCACGGGCCGCAGGCATTAACCCGGAGCGCGTCGTTGTCGGCGTCTTCGCGCTCCACGGTTTCTTTGCAGGGGTGGCGGGCATTCTCTTCGCGACACAGCTGCAGGTGATCCAGTCCACCGTGCCGCCCAACCTCGAACTCACGGTCATCACCGCCTCGGTGATCGGCGGCGTCTCGATCCTCGGCGGCACCGGAACGGTGATCGGCTCGACGCTGGCCGCCATTCTCTTCGCCTGCATCGGCTCGGCCCTCATCTTCCTCAATGTCTCGGCCTACTGGCTCCGCGCCGTGCTGGGCCTGATGATCCTCGCCACCGTGCTGGCCGACATGGCCCGCCGCCGGAGGGCGAGGCGACGACGTAGTCGGGGTTGTTGCCGTCCTGGTAGGGCGTGGCGAGCATGACGCCGTCGGTGGCGCTGTTGACCTCGGGGAGGCTCACATGGATCTGGGCGGCGCTGGTGTCCACGGTGTTCCAGGCGACGATGGAGGTGGGCAGGGCCGGGGTGCAGGCGGTCTGGCCGTCGCCGGTGACGTAGAGGGCGTCGTTCTGCTCGCCCGGGGTGGGCTGGAGGTAGGCGCCGACCCAGCCCTGGGCGAAGGGGAACCAGCCCGCGGCGCAGTTGATGGACATCTCCTGGTTGCCGAACGTGCCGGCGTAGTGCATCGAGAGGTAGATCGACCCGCCGCCGTTGCGGTGCGTGCCGTCGAGCATGCTGTAGGCCCGGCCGGACCGGAAGTCGTCCGCCGTCACGTTGACCAGGCCGTAGAGCGTGCCCACCGGGATGCC
>CALMTT010000668.1 GCA_937872615.1 uncultured Verrucomicrobiaceae bacterium
ATGGGCCAGATGCGCGGCGAGCCCACCACGAACTTCAATGTCTCCACGGTGTGGTGGTACATCAAAAACACCGGCATCCCCATCTCCTTCGGCATCACCGTCATCGTCGGCCTGATGGTCGGCATCGCCGTGAGCTGCCAGACGTTCTATTCCTTCGTCCTCGAAAACATGCGCCACCTCGGCGCCTTGAAGGCCATGGGCACCTCGAACGGCACGCTCAGCCTCATGCTCATCACGCAGGCCTTCACTGTCGGCATCATCGGCTATGGCATCGGCCTGCTCGGCACCGCGGGCTTCGCTTTCGGTGCATTGAAGAACGAGCAGCCACCTTTCTACATGCCCGAGTTTGTGCCCTTCGCCGTGCTCGCCGTCATTTTGGGCATCTGCACCCTCGCCGCCTTGCTCGGCATCTGGCGTGTGAGCCGCCTCGAACCCGCCATGGTCTTCCGCAGCTAGCCGATGAGCACGAAAGACGACGCCAAAATCGCCGCCCGGCTTCGCGGCATCTCGAAAAGCTTCGGCGATGGCGAATCACGCATCAAGGTGCTCAAAGGCATCGACCTCGATGTGCGCAGCGGCGACATTACCATGCTCGTCGGCCCCTCCGGCTGCGGCAAGACCACGCTCATCAGCATCATCGCCGGCACTTTGGCGGCCGATGAAGGCGAGTTGAACGTCTTCGGCCACGACCTCCGCAAGCTCAGCAAGGCTCAAACGACGCGCTTTCGGGCTCAAAACATCGGTTTCATCTTTCAGGCCTTCAATTTGATCCCCACGCTCACCTGCGTGGAAAACGTCAGCGTGCCGCTGCTCATTCAAGGCGTCTCCGCATCGAAGGCCGAAAAGAAGGCAAAGGAGGTCCTCGACAAGGTCGGGCTCAAAGAGCGCTTCCACCATCGTCCCTCACAGCTCTCCGGCGGCCAGCAGCAGCGTGTCGCCATCGCACGGGCACTCGTGCATGAGCCGCGCCTCATCATCTGCGATGAGCCCACCGCGGCGCTCGATGCCAAAAACGGCCACATTGTCATGGAGCTCTTCGAGCACGTCGCCCGCGGCCAGGACCGCGCCGTGCTCATCGTCACCCACGACAACCGCATTTTCCACCACGCCAACCGCATCGCCAGCATGGACGGCGGCCAGGTCATCGAAGTCCATGACGTGGATGCCAATCACCCGCCGCCGGAGCATCTCAGCGTGCACGAGCGCCTGTGACGCTCCCTTTTAGCGCTTTGACAGTCCCACGGCCCGCCGCTAAAACTGGCGCTTCTTTTCCCCAACCCACGCCATCCCATGAGCAACACCAATCCTGCCAAAAAGATCATCAACGATCCTCTCAAGTGCGCCGACGAACTCTTTGAGGGCCTCGTGCTCGCCTATGATGGCAAGGCCCGCCGCGTGGGCACCCGCTCCATCGTCATGAACGACCTCCGTCCGGATGCTCCCGCCCTGCTCGTCGGTGGTGGAGCCGGTCACGAGCCGATCTACCACGGCCTCATTGGCAAGGGCATGGCCGATGGCGCCGCTGTCGGTGAAATTTTCGCCGCCCCTCCGCCTGACATCGTTCTCGAAGCCACCCAGGCCGTGAATCGCGGCAAGGGCGTACTTTTCCTCTACGGCAACTACGCCGGCGACGTGATGAACTTCGACATCGGTGCCGAACTGGCCGCTGATGAAGGCATCACCGTCAAAACCGTCATCATCGCCGACGACGTGTGTTCCGCCCCTCCCTCTGAAAAACACAAGCGCCGCGGCGTGGCCGGCCTCGTGCCGATCACCAAGCTCGCCGGTGCCGCCGCCGCCACCGTCGATTCGCTCGATGAACTCGCCCGCATCGCCCAGAAGGCCTGCGACAACACCCGCACCGTCGGCGTCTCCACAAAGCCGGGCAGCATTCCCGCTACTGGAAAGCCCACCTTCGAACTCGCTGATGACGTCATCGGCCTCGGCATGGGCATCCACGGCGAAAAAGGCGTGGGCCTCATTCCGATGTGCACCGCTGACGAGCTCGCCGCGAAGATTCTCGATCTGCTTTTCGCCGATGACCTCGCGCTGAACGCTGGTGATGAGATCGTGTTCTTTGTGAACAGCCTCGGCTCCACTCACATGATGGAGCTGCTCATCCTCCTGCGTGGCGCCAAGCCCATCTTCGAAAAACGTGGCATCAAGATCCACCAGACCATCGTGGACAACATCGTCACCTGCCAGGAAATGGCCGGCGTGAGCTTCAGCATCACCAAGCTCGACGCCGAGCTCAAGAAGCTCTGGGACATGCCCTGCGAGAGCGTCGGCTACACCAAACTGTAAGCCTCACGGAGGCGACAGATCATCCAAAACAATCCGAAAGCCCGTGCCGTCCGTTTGAACGATGGCGCGGGCTTTCTGTTGGGTGGCATCGTCGATGTAAGAGGCCCCTCGCACGATGAAATCACCGTCTTTCGACACGCTCGCGAGGCTTGAGGTCCACTCGGAGACATTGCCTTCGAGGTCAAACAGGCCCAACGCATTCGCCGGATTCGTG
>CALMTT010000669.1 GCA_937872615.1 uncultured Verrucomicrobiaceae bacterium
TGTTTTGATCGTGGTGTTGGGGCTCTTTCCGACCGTTGGCACCGCTTTCGGGGCCGCGTGGCGCAGCCTGTGGGCCTTCGCCGCGATGCATCATGGGCGGGCGCGGACCTTGATGGTTTCCGGCCGGACCGGGTTCGTGACGGAAGTCTTGCTCGCGAGGGCCTTTATGCTGCTCGGGACGGCTTTGAGGACCAAAAGGAGGCCGAGGGCCGCGGAACGATTGCGGACCACGACCATGATCGGGCGGGCCAAAGTGTCCGCGAGGAGCACCGAGTTGCTGAGGCGGCATGCGACCTTCCATGCGTCCATGAGGAGGACCGCCTTCATGACGTTGGCCGCGATGCATCATGGGAGGACCTTCGCGGCGATTAGGGCCACGAAAGCTGTGCCCGCCACCGCGAGGACCTTCCGGGCGGTGCATCTGGGGGCCGCGAGGGCCTTGGCCGAGATGTTGTGGCGAGCGTTGACCACGCTGATCGGGATGGAACTGGCCCTGAGGACGTTCACCACGCGGTTGATGCTCAGCGTGAGGACGCCCCATGTCACGGGGAGCCTGCTCGCGGCGAGCATGTTCATCGCCACGAGGTCCTTCCGGGCGACGGGAGTGTTCATCGCGCGGACCGGAAGGAGGTGGCATATCGCCGCGACGGGCATCGGGGCCACGCTTGGGTTCCGGGCGGCCACGATTGGCTTCGCCGCGCTCGGGATTACCACGTTGGGGTTCTGGACGGCCGCGATTAGCGTCACCGCGTTCGGGATTGCCACGCTGTGGCTGCGAGCGTTCGGCCTCGGGATTGCCGCGGGGCGCATCGGGACGGCGTTCGGGGCCGGGAGCCGGTGCATCGGGGCTACGCGCTTCGGGTGACGCGGGCGGAGCCGCTGGTTTGGGAGCTTCCTGGGCCGGAAGCGAGGCGATGCCGATGGCGCAGAGGCCGAGGAGCATCAAACGATGGCTGGATGTGGTTTTCATGGCTTGAGTGAGGTTGCTAAAGCCGCGGGAGGTCGGCTGTTCATGGCATGGAACGCCGCCGCTCCGTGGTCGTTGTGTGCGAGGCTGGAAAAAATTGTGACACTGGCAGGCACCCCGCTATTCTCACGGTCCATCCAGCCCAATTCATGACCACCTCCACCACCAGCGAGCCGCGCCTCGAGCCGGCCACCCTCGAAGACATGCCGCAGCTCGTCGAGCTCCTCGCGGCGCTTTTCAGCGAGGAGGAGGACTTCAAGCCTGACCCGGCGAAACAGGAGCACGGTCTGCGCATGATTCTCGAACAGCCAAACCGCGGCCGCATCTTTGTGCTGCGCACCGATCACATGGTGCTGGGCATGGTGAACCTCCTTTTCACCATCTCGACCGCTGAGGGCGGCATGGTCATCCTCATGGAGGACGTGATCGTGCATCCGCAGCACAGGCGCCAGGGGTATGGCGGACGTTTGCTGGACTACGCCATCCAGTTTGCCCACGAGAAACGTTTTAAACGCATCACGCTGCTCACCGACCGCATCAGCGCCGAGTCCCAGGCCTTCTTCAACAAGCACGGCTTCCAGTTCTCGAAGATGATCCCGATGAGGCTGGTGTTCGACGTGTGATCGTTTCGAAACCCTGACAGCCTCATGCACAAGCCCGCGCACGCCTTCATGACCTGGCTTGACCGTCCGGCGGATGCCATGACGGCCTCTGAGATCGTGCCGGCGGCCCAGTGGTTTGTGATCATCACGCTCGCCACGCTGTTTTTTCTGCTCGGATGCTTTGCCACGCTGATGTGGGTCATCTGGCGGCGCACGGTGAATCCACCGCCACATGTGCGCCTCCTCATGGAGATGGCCGACGAGGAGGAAAACCGTGAAAAGCAGGCCGCGAAGGGCGGTGATGAGGACACTCGCGCCGCCTGGGAACGTGATGCCGACTGGTGGCGTGGCGGCAAAGGGGAATCCAACGCCTCATGAGCGATCCGGGAATGTTTCACGGCTGGAGATCGCGCGTGTTTTACCTCACGCGAAACCGCCGCTTCCTCCTGCGCACCACCGGCACGATCATCGCTGCCGGTTTTCTCATTGCGAGCCTCATCGTTACCGCACGTTCAGGTGCGAAGAAGCCTGGCCCGCAAGTCTCCGTGGTCGAGCAAGGGCTGCAGGAAGGCTATGGCAGGCTGCTCGCCATGTCCGAGCCTGATCCTCGCGGGCTCGTGGCTTGGTTGCGACGGCAGATGATGGTGCTGGTCGGCTCGGTGCAAAGTGACACACCAGCTCCAGAAGACGCCTTCGATGCCTTTTCACGCAATGGCACGATCCTCGGCCGCAATCTGAGCCAGATCATCGACAAGCATGCCGCTGGTGCCACCAAGGAACTGCTGCTCGATTTCATCCGCGGCTCGCTCATCGCCGATTTGCCGGAAGGGAAGCAGGCACGATCGCGCATCGAAAAGCTCGCACGGCGTGAACCGCCTGAAATGCTCGCGTGCGAGTTCATGGCAGGTTTTGCCATGCAGGTCGAGGACGCGTCCGTCGCCGCACGGTGGATGATGCGCGAGGGAATGACCTTTGCCGATGCCGCGGAGGCACGTCGGTTGGCCGTGAGCCTCGCGATCACTGCTGAAGACATCGAAAGCCTGCGGCAGATGCGAGCTGAGCCAGGCTGGATCGAAGCCTGCGAACCGCTCGACCAGCATCTCGCCGGCGGATTGACACAGGACGTGCTGCTGCAATGGCGAGGGCTGTTAGGAGATCATTTCACGAATGTTCCGTGGCTGCTGGTTGGCTTCACGGTCTTCGCCGGGTTGGTGTGGTTCGTCATCCTCGTGCAGCATGATCAAAGGGATGCCTGGAGATGGCCCAGAGCCCTGCTGCTCCTGCTCGCGGGCGTGCTCAGTGTGTGGCCCACGCTCACGATTCTCTTCTGGCAGGAGCATGTGCAGGGCTTGAAGCCTGGCGGGCCGTTTCCTCACGATCTGTGGTATTACATCATCGGCGTCGGCATGCGGGAGGAGGTGTGCAAGCTGGCTCTTTTCGCGCCTTTTCTTCCGTGGCTGCTGCGGCAGCGTGCGCCGGGGCGTGCTTTGATCACCGGCGCACTCGTCGGGCTCGGCTTCGCGATCGAGGAGAATGTGCAGTATTATGCCGAGAATGGTCTTTCGGCGGCCATGTCGCGCCTGCTCACGGCGAATTTCATGCACATTGCTATGACTGCGATCACCGCTCACAGCTTGTATCGCATGGTGCGGTCGCGTTTCGCCGAGGCGGGGCAGTTTGCGGCCACCTTCGCAGCCATCGTGCTCGTGCATGCTTTCTACGACTGGCTGCCCGGCTTCGAGCCTCTGCATGAGGAGGGCGGCTGGTTCTCTTTTGTCATTTTGCTCGTCCTCGCCTCCCGTTTCATCGACCAGCTTTCACTCGAGACCGAGCCGCGACGCAGCACTTTCTCGCTGCGTGCGGTGTTCACACTCGGCTGTGCGCTCCTGATCGCGGGTGTTCTCGTTTGTTCGGCGCTCAATGCCCGCTCGATGGCCGGTGTGGCAGACGCGGCAAAGGACTGCCTCGCCTACATCCCGATCGCGTTTCTCTACTGGCGACGCTTTGAGGATGCCTGACGACTTTGGGCGGGCGCTACGCCGGGCTTTGCTTGTCGGATTTTGTCTTCATGAAGGCAAATTTTGCGGCCTTGGTGCTTGAGACCGCCGCGGTTGACGGCATCATCCACAGTCATGTCTCTCCAGTTTTACCATTACCTCCATCTCATCGGCCTTATCCTCGTCTTCGTCGGTTACGGCGGATTGCTTTCTTCGGAGCGGGCTAGGTCCGCAATGATGTGGCATGGCATCGGGCTGCTTGTGAGCTTTGTTTCCGGTTTCGGCATGCTGGCGAAGATGGGCATCATGGGTTCGATGCCGCTGTGGGTGTGGATCAAGATCGCCCTGTGGCTCGTGCTCGGTTTCCTGCCCGTGCTGGCGAAGAAAAAGATCCTCTCCGGCCCTTCGGTGGTGAAACTCGCCATCCTCGTCGGCGCGGCGCTGGCTTATCTCGGCTATTTCAAGGCGGTGATCTGATTTCACCCTTGGCGGGAGGCCACCGACTGTGTCAGAGTACGGCTTCTCAGCCAGAAACAGCCAGCTCATGACTCCCGCCGCCGCTCCCCCGGTCCTGAACCGCCCTTCGCCGCCCTCGGTGGAGGACATCACGCGCATGATGCCGCTGGGGCGCTACTCCGTGCAGGCTCGCGTGGGCATGGGTGGCATGGGCACGGTCTTTCGCGGCACGCAGCTCAGCCTCGGCAGGCCTGTCGCCATCAAAGTGCTGCGAGTGAGCGACGGCTATGATTATGCCTTCGAGGACCGTTTTCGCCGCGAGGCGAAGGCAATGGCCCAGCTCAGCCATCCGAACATCGTCGCCATCTACGACTACGGGCATCTCGGCAGTGAGTTCCTCTACTTCGTCATGGAGTATGTCGATGGCATGGACATGGGCGAAATCATGCGCCAGGGCCGAATGACCACCGATCTGGCCCTCCAACTCATCCCGCAGATCTGCCAGGCGCTCGAATACGCCCACTCGAAGGGCATCGTGCATCGCGACATCAAACCCGCTAACATCATGCTCACCCGTCAGGGCGAGGTGAAAGTCACCGATTTCGGCCTCGCGAAGAATTTCGTCAAAGCGCCCACCATGGTCACCGAGACGCACATGGTCATGGGCACGCCCGAGTATGCCTCCCCGGAGCAATACG
>CALMTT010000670.1 GCA_937872615.1 uncultured Verrucomicrobiaceae bacterium
CATGACACCCGCCGCTGTTGCAGCCGCCTTTGGTCAAAATGGGCACGATGTCGTTTGCGAAGTTCAGCGGACGCGGCGCATCCGCCGCAAAAGCAGGCGCGGCAGCGAGGAGGAGGAAGGGGCGCAGGTTCATGTCGCGTGAACCTACGGCCTGAGCGCGGCATTTTTGCCAGCGAAGGCTCAAAAGAGCCACATGCCCACGGCGATCAGCGCAATGATCAGGAAAAGGCCGGTCATGATGCACAAGGCGTCTTCACTGTCGCGGTCACTGCGTCCCCAAGTGAGTGCTCGGAGTGTCCATCTGCCCATCCAGCCGATGAATTCGACAGGTGCAGCCTCCAAAATGAACTCGGCGATGAACGCAAAGAATCGAAAAAGGCCAGCGAGGCAGCCGGCGGCGGCTTCTTCAGGCATGCGCGGCTCCTTCCATGAGGTTCGGGATCATGAGCGCGGAGAGTGGCCGCGAGCCTGATTGAGGTCAGGTGGAAGTTCTGAGGCTTTTTGGAGCGAGCCTTCCTGCTTCAGTCCCGGTCCACGAGGCGGTGAAGCCTGACCAAAACAGGTCGATGATCCGATCCAACATCGGTGCCGATGCTGCGCTGCATGATGCTGAGTTCGCCTTTCACGAGGACGTGGTCGATGGGGATCATCATGGGGAGATTGAGGCCCCAGGTGGGTGGCCAGACGGGGGCGGCGGTGCGGAATTGGAGGCCGCTGCCGGTTTGGAGAAGGTGCATGCCATGGCACCACGGGGTGGCGTTGAGGTCGCCAGCGACGATGAGGTCGTGTGGGATGGTCGAGGCGAACTTCGCGATCTCGATGAACTGCTTTTGCCAGATGGCGGCGGTATGGCTGCTCATCGGCGGTGGTGGATGCGTGGCGATGATGGTCAGAGGTTTGCTTTCATATTCCAACTCCATGACGAGGCTGGGGAACAAACCGTGGGCAAAGTAACGCGTGGTCATGCTCTTCACGGGCAGCCGTGTGAAGCAGGCGAAGCCGAAGGCACCGTATTCGAGTTCTTCGGCATGGTGTGGATACTTGTCACGAAGCGGTTGGAGGTGTTTGGCCCAGTTCAAGTCGGTCTCAAGGAGGCAGACGATGTCGGCATCGGCCTTCAACACATGCTCGATGACACGTTCGGGCTGCGGATGATTGTAGAGCACGTTGAAAGTCATCAGCGTGAGCTTGGCTTCGCCGGGCTCGCCGGTGCGGTGAACCTTCACCACCGGCCAGGCATTCCAAAGCAGTGAAACGACCGCGAAGGCCGTCAAAGGCCACTTTCGCCTCCAAAGGGCGAAAACGAGCACCAGCAGGCACAGGACGAGGTATTGCAGCCGGAAGTGCGAGAAGAGATCGAGCAGCCAGTGGAGCGACCCAAGGCTGCCGAGCCATGTCCCGGCGAGAGCGAGGACGCAGGCGGTTTCGAGCAGGCCGGTGAAGGAGGCGCTGAGATGCCAGAAGGAGCGTTGCGAGGCCATTTACTTCACTTCGAGCAGCGTGGGCAGCTTGTTCAGCGCATCGGGGATGGAGGACTTCAAGGCGGGCGCGGCTTTGGGATCAGCCGATTTGATGAAGCGGAAGAGGTCGCTGTCCGTGGTGAAGATCATCTGGGTGTCGGTGGTGATGAGCTTCTTGTAGGCGTCCATCGTTTTGAGGAACTCAAACAGCTCCACGGCCTCCGGTGACTGGTTGTAGGCCTTCGCGTAGATCTCGGTGGCCTTGGCATCGGCGGCACCTTCGACCTCCTGCACCTTGCGGTAGGCCTCGGACTCGATCTGCGCGAGATCGCGCTCGCGTTCGCCGAGGATTTCAGCGGCCTGGCCGGCACCTTCGCTTCGATGCATCTCGGCGATTTTCTGGCGCTCGGTCATCATGCGCTGGAAGATGGAGCTGCTGACGCTGGCATCGTAGTCGATGCGCTTGAAGCGCACATCGAGCAGCTTCACGCCATACTCTTTCACCTTCGGCTCGGCGCTTTTGAAGATTTCCTCTTCGAGCATTACGCGGCCTTTGGTGATGGGTGGAAGACCCTGCACTGGCGTGTCCTTCGCATGCGTGGAGACGGCGGCGCTCATGGCGAGGGCTTCGGGTGAAACCTGACGGTCCTTGGTGGTGCGCACGGCCTCGATGAAATCGTGGCGGGCGATCACATTGCGCGTCTCGCTGCCGAGAATGTCATTCAGGCGGCTGAGGGCACTGCGCTCGTCACGCAGCTTTTTGAAATAGACGAGCACGTTGTCGATCTGCCAGCGGCCGAAAGTATCGACCATCACGAAGACCTTGTCTTTGGTGGGCATCTTGGTCGAGGGGCCGTCCCATTCCATGACGCGTTTCTCAAAGCGGTTCACGCTTTGGATGAAGGGTGTCTTCCAGTGCAGGCCGGCCTCCGTGACGGGCTCGCCCACGGGCATGCCGAACTGGGTGACGATGACCTGCTCCGTCATATCAACGGTGTAGAAGCCGCTGCCGAGCAGGATGGAAAGGGCGATGACAGCGATGAGGATGAGTGTGGCTTTCATGAGATTACTTCGCGCTGGAGTTGAGGTTCATGAGCGGGAGAAATTGCGGTGCCTTTTCATCGAGGATGACCTTGTTGGGCACACCGGGCAGAATCTCGGACATGGTTTCGAGGTAGATGC
>CALMTT010000671.1 GCA_937872615.1 uncultured Verrucomicrobiaceae bacterium
AGGTCGAGGTATTCGGCGGCGATCTCCACCAGCGTGCGAGCATAGGTCTGCGTGTCGCCGCTTTGCAAAACAGCCGCGTCATCCGCCGCCTGCTCGCTTTCCAATCGCAGGCCTCGACGTCCCAGCCAGGCCAGCGGCTGCCACCACCAGAGGCACACGACGAACGTGCTCAGCCAATGCCACAGCACATCCGCATGCCGTGCGTGAGCCATCTCATGCCGCAGCACGGCCATGAGCCGTTCATCACTCCACGCCTTGGATTCCACCGGCAGCCACACCACGGGCCTGCGCCACCCGGTGAGCATGGGCGAGGCGATCTTTTCCACGACGCGATATCGCAGACTTGGCGGTGCCCCGATGGCTTCGCCGAGCTTTTGCACGTTTTCCGTCGCGGGTTCACTGCGACGCCACAACCACATCACCCCCGCCCAAGCGGCTAAAACGCGCCAAAGCAGCAACAAAGCCCCAACTCCGAGCCAAAGGCTCTTCGCATGCTCATCAGCCAGGCGTGTGATCCGGGTCCAGACACCCGGCTTTGGAATCACCAGCGGCTCCGACGGCACGGTGACTGGCAAATCGATGCTGACAGGAGCCACCGGCACCTGCCACTGCACCACGGCGACTGGCTCGGACACCTCCGGCATCAAGCGCCAGGCTCCGAGCACCAGCAGCATGACGAGCGCCATGCGCCAGACCATACCACGAGCTTTGGCCGAGCGTTTTTTCAAGATCGAGGCGAGGGAAAACGCGGCACACACGATGGCGCCGCTGCCCAGCAGGGCTGAAACCACCAGCGCGAGGTTTTCATAACGGGCGAGGAGGCGCATGGCCTCATGGATAAAGGATGAGATCATGACTTGCGGGCCTCCTGGATGAGTTGGATGAGCTTGTCCGCCTCCTCGGCGGAGAGTTTGACGTTCTTCTGACCGAGCAAGGCCATGGCCGCCTCGCCCGCGGAGTTTTCAAAGAAGCGGTTCACGAAGCTGGTGAGGGCACTCACGCGGGCCTTCTTCGGCGAAACCGGCAGAGAGAACCAATCTCGCCCCTCCTCCTGCGTTTTGACGAGCACCTCACGCTCGACCAGCAGCCTCAAGATGGATCGCACGGCGGAGTAGGTCGGCGCATCGGGCAGTTCCTCTTCGATCTCGCGGGCGGAGGCTCGCCCTCGTTTCATGACGATCTCGACCACCTGCCTCTCGCGGCGGCTGAGGGATTGTGAATGTTCATCGTTCCACATGGCGTGCTGATTTTTCAACAGGCGGACACAATCGTCAAGCTCGCATGTTGAATTTTCAGCAGGGTGGTGGCCGTGGGCACAAAAAACGCGCACCCGCGGCGTGGCGGATGCGCGTTGGAAACACGGGTTCAGCGTGGATCAGGACTTTTTCGCCTTGGCCAGCATGCTGTCGAGCGTCTTGGCAAAGGCTTCAGGCGAGTTGCCGCCGACCTGCTTGCCGATTTCATTGCCCTGCGCGTCGAGGAACTGGATGTGCGGGATGCCTTCGACACCGGCTTTCTCGGCGGCGCGGCGGTTGCTGCCGTCATCCACATCGAGGTAGGCCCAGATGAACTTGTCGTGGTAGGCTTGGATGGTTTCGCTGGGATACACTTCCTTCTTCATGGCCTGGCAAGGCGGGCACCAGGCGGCGGAGAAGACAAGGATGACCGGCTTGCCTTCTTTTTTACCGGCGCTGAGGGCGGTGGCGGCAGAGCTTTTGAACTTCGGGCTGTTCTTCGGGAAGTCGCTGGCCAGAGTCGTGACGGTGAGCGCGGCGAGGAGGAGGGTGATAAACTTTTTCATGGGATGGTGGAGGTGGGGGCCGTTGGCGGCACGGGCATAAGATGGAATTCGCGCGGCTTTATTTCAGTCTTTTTTCATCAAATACGCGTGAATGCCGCGAAGCCGCCGCCAGCAGGTGAGCAGGCCGCCGATGAAAATGAGTGTGAGAGCCAGCTTGATGCCCCAGCGCTCGGTGTGGGTGAGATGCTGCGCCAGTTCGATGAGCGATCCGACGGTGAGCACGGCCATGCGATGCTGCTTGGCCATGGGACCTCGAAAGTCATGCGCACCGGTCAGCGCAGCGCCGAGCGTGCGCACATAGGCCGTGCCCAGCGCCACGCAGGCAGCACACCAGCCGAGCGGCAGCATGGCAAAGATCTTCACCACACCCGGCTCCCCTGCCCCGCTGTAGCCCGCCCCGACGAGGATCAGCACATCCGCCACGCGATCCGGTGCATCATTGTAAATCACGCCCGCGGGCGATCCTTTGCCACCTTCCACGGCCACCATGCCATCGAGCAGGTTGCAGATGAGCCGCATCTGGATGCAACCGATGGCACCGCCCCACGCGGCGATGGCTCCCGCGACGGTCGGTTGATCTCCCGCCACCATGAAGCAGGCCATGGCACCGCCGGCAAAGACCATGCTGAAGATGGAAATGACGTTCGGCGGCAGGCCGAGACGCACGCAGAGGGAAGCGAGGGCCTTGGCCCAGGCTCGATCACGCGATTTCAGGACGCGACGGGAGGCGAGATGCTCTTCAGGGACGCTCATAGGCCACCGAGACTAGGCCGCGTTTCGCCGTGGGCAATCCCTCAGCGTCGCGCCGCCTGCCACTCGGTCACACGACCGCTGCGGAAGCTCACCACGCCGGCCGTGTAAGGCACATACATCACGCTCGAGCCCCAGCCTGGGCCACCCCAGCCCCACGGGCCATAGCCTCCCCAGCCCCACGGACCGCAGCCACCATACGGATAGCCCCAGCCCATGCCCACATTCATGTTCATCGTGCGCACGGCCCGCTGGCCGAGGTAGGTCCACTCCTCGATCTCACGGCCGCCTTTGCGTCCCACGCTGGTGGAGTCCGGTGCGCCCCAGGCGAGGAAGACACCGTCCTTGGTCAGGCCTTCACGGATGAGCCCCTGGCTCACGAGCTGTCGGTCTTTGGCGCTCAGGGCGTTGAAGATCTGCGGATTTCGCTCAATGCGGGTCTGCGGTGTGTTCGACACACAACTGGACAACAGGACCGCCATGGCGGCGGCTAGGGTGAGGGCGATCTTTTTCATGGTGGCAGAGCAGACCACAGGCCCGCCCGTTTGTTCAAGGGAAAATGCGAAAGTGCCACCGGCCGGAACACGTGCCCTCCCCGACCTCCCGCCTTGACCTCGGGCACCCCTGACCTATCTCAGGAGCATTCACAGCCCTCGTTTTCCTTCCTCCCGACCACCATGCGCATCCTTTCCGGCCTCCAACCCAGCGGCAGACTCCACATCGGCAACTACTTCGGCATGATGCAGGCCGCCATCCACCTCCAGGAGGAGGGTGATGCCTATTACTTCATCGCGGACTACCACTCCCTCACCTCCATCCACGATGGCAAACTGCTCCGCTCGCACGTGCGTGACCTCGCCATCGACTTCCTCGCCTGCGGCCTCGATCCGGCGAAGTGCGTGTTTTTCCGTCAAAGCGATGTGCCCGAGCACTGCGAGCTCTCGTGGATACTCTCCACCGTCACGCCCATGGGCCTGCTCGAGCGCTGCCACAGCTACAAGGACAAGATCGCCAATGGCATCAAGCCCTCCCACGGCCTCTTTGCCTATCCGGTGCTCATGGCCGCGGACATCCTCATCTACGACGCCGATGTCGTCCCCGTCGGCCGCGACCAGAAACAGCATGTCGAGGTCACGCGCGACATCGCCATCAAGATGAACGAGACCTTTGGTGAAGGCCTGCTGAAGCTCCCCACCCCCCGCATCCGCGAGGACACCGCCGTCGTCCCTGGGCTCGACGGGCAAAAGATGAGCAAAAGCTACAACAACACCATCCAACTCTTCGAAGAGCCCGCTGCGCTCAAAAAGAAGATCATGGGCATCAAGACCGATTCGACCCCCGTCGAGTCTCCCAAGGCCATCGAAGGCTCCTCCATACTCGCCTTGTATAAACTCGTCGCCTCACCCGCCGACTACGACCAGATGGTGCAGGACCACCTCAATGGCGGCGTCGGCTACGGCGACTTCAAAAAGCGCCTCCTGCAAGCCACGAGCGACTTCTTCGCCCCCTTCCGCGAAAAACGCGCCGCCATCACCGCCGATCCCGCCTACGTCGACCGCGTCCTC
>CALMTT010000672.1 GCA_937872615.1 uncultured Verrucomicrobiaceae bacterium
CGCTGTCGAGTTGGGCTTGGCTGATCTCGCCGGGCGGGCCTTGGGAGCCGTCGCTGCCATTGCTGCCATCGTTGCCGCGTGGGATGCCGAAGGTGAAGCGCACGTTTGATCCGTCGAAGCTCACGCCCACCGTCGCGGGGTTGCCGGGGTCCAGGGTGGTGACGCTGTCCACGATGGCTTGGGCGAAGGGCGGTCCCTGTGCGCCATCATTGCCGGGTGGCCCTTGGCCGCCGTCATTTCCGGCGGGGCCTTGGCTGCCGTCATTGCCACGCGGGATGTCGAAGGTGAAGCGCACGTTCGTGCCATCGAAGCTCACGCCCACGGCGGCGGGATCACCGGGATTCACGGTGTTCACCGCATCCACCACCGCCTGCGCAAAGGGCGGCCCCTGCTGGCCCATCGGGCCTTCCTGCCCTTGCGGGATTTCAAAGGTGAAGTGCAGCGTGTTTCCCACCACGCTCACACTGGCATTTGCCGGACTGCTCGGCGGCAAGGTGTTCGTGCTGTCCACCTGCGCGGCATTGACGCCGGAGCCGCTGCCGATGAGGTCGATGATTCCGGCGAACTGAGCGCGGAAGCGGTCAGCGTCGATGTTTTGGCCGTTTTGCGGCCATGCAGGGTCGAAGGGCATAGGTTTGAGACTTGGAGATGGGGAGAAGAGGAGACAGGGAGACACGGCGTCTCCCCGTCTCTTTGCCTTGGGGTTACGGAACGATGATCTGCGCAATCGGCCCTGCGCCGCTCTCACCCGCACCGTTCACGG
This sequence comes from uncultured Verrucomicrobiaceae bacterium, assembly GCA_937872615.1. Taxonomy (GTDB): domain Bacteria; phylum Verrucomicrobiota; class Verrucomicrobiia; order Verrucomicrobiales; family Verrucomicrobiaceae; genus Prosthecobacter. The sequence goes on from CALMTT010000672.1 coordinate 764, forward strand.
AGGTGACCTGGATTTTCACCGTGCTGCCGCTGGGCAGGCCGGCGAGCGTGGCATCGCTATCGGTGACGGTTTCCACGGCGCGGAAGTCATTGTCCGTGCCAACGATCATGATCCACACGCGGTAGTGATCCGCACGCAGCGCATCATCCCAGTCCACATGCACGATGCCCGCAGCGCCGGGCGTCGCCGTGGTGAAGCTGGGCGCTTCCGGCGTCTCCTCATCTGCCGGGCGGCTCAGGCCAAAGGCGTGCCAGAGCGGGTCTTCCGCGCTCAGCAGCGTTTCCAGCTCGGTGATCATGCCACGGAGGCGCTTGCGCAGATTCGTCTCGGCAGCATCGCGGGCCGCTTTCGCCTGTCCGCTCTCCGTCACCTTTTGGTCCAGCGCGGTGCGGGCATTGCTAATCGTGGTATGCAGCGTGGTGGCCAGCGCTGCGGTCACCTCCATGTCCACACTTTCATGGGCGGGGTTGGCGGTGAAGTAGAGCTTCAGGCTGTTGATCAGGCTAAAACGCTCCGCCTGCGTGCTCGGCATGGCCGTGGAGTTGTTCGGCCAGCCCGCCGCGCCCCATTCGGTGGAGTAGGCATCGCCAAAGAACTTCGACAGGCGCTTCTTCGCGTTCGTGATGAAGACCTTCGCTGAGTTGTCCGCCGCGTTGTGGGCCGCGTTCGCCGTTTTTCTCAACACCTGGCAGGCGCCAAAGGTGGACTCCGCCGCGCGGGCCGCTTCCAGCGCCGGGCGCACCACGGCCTCCGTGTTTTGTTTCAGCCCTATCGCCACCTCGTGGGTGTGGGCACCGTCGCACATATCATCGCCCAGTGCGAAAAGGCGGTCGCGTTTATCAGGTAGGGCATTGGAAGCCATATTTTTGGTTCTACGGGTAGGCGGAGGGTCCTGGGCACCGAAGCGTGAGCCGTCGCCGAAGAATGCTTGTCCGAAGCGAGCCACGTTTTTCGAGTGGGTGAAGATTGCCGCTGGTTGGTGGGTTCCTCCCCCCGCCGGACACTCAGTCCGATGTGATAAAGGACGAACTGAACCCGAGGCTATAAAATCCGCGCTCAAAACTCAACCCTGAAGTTTCGCCCTAAAAAGACTCAAAAGCCGCCATCAGGGCGGCGGGGTTCGCACCTCGCCCTTTGCCCTAGCCGGGCAAAACGAGCGCCGGACGGCCCAACCGCCCAAAAGGCAGCGTCAAACGGGTCGCGTCTGACCCTGCCGACGCCTCGGCTCTCACAGATGAGAGCCGGTTGCCCCTGCCGGAGCCTCGCCCGTCCCAAACGGGAGCCGTCCAGCCCTGCCGAGCCCTCGTCCGCCCCAAACGGGAGCCGCGCAACCCCGCCGAGCCCTCGGCTGCCTCAAACGGGCCGCTTCCAGCCCCGCCGAGCCGTCGGCTCTCCCAGATGAGAGCCGTTTGGCGTTGCCGACGCGTCGGCAGGGTCAAACGGGAGGCGTTTGGGGGTGGCAAATGCGAATCATCATGCTCTCTGGCTTTGTTCTTCAAGCACGCCACACTCCAAACGGTGACCCACCTAACGACCATGAGCGCCCACTACGTTTACTACACCAAGCCCACGCAAGCCCAAGTCGATCTCTCGATTCATGACGCGGAAGGAATCCCTCTGGATCATTGGTCGAGCGCACAGTTCAAGAAACTGCGGGAAGGCGATCACCTTTGGATCGTGACCATTTCAGAGGGCAGGCTGTTTCTGCTCGGCCATTTAGCCGTGGATCAAATGCTGAACTTCCAAAAGGCGGTCAAATATCTTGGGCGGGAGGATCTTTACGATGCCACTTACCACGCCGTTTGTGAGCCTGAGCACGCGGAGCACATGGAGTTCTGGGATATTCATGAGCAGGCTCCCGGGCTTCGATTCGAGAGTGCCAATGACAGGCTTGTCTTTGAAGATGATGGGCTGCTGGCCGCGCAGCAAATGCAGTCCATGCGCCGCCTGACGGAGGAGTCCGTATCCCTGCTCGAAGACATCTGGTATTCCGAAGTGGACGAAAGCGATGATGAGAATGATGCAGACGCGGAAACAGACGCGGAAGGTGGCTATGTGATGGATTCGGAGCTTCGGCGGCAAATCGAGCAAGCAGCCGTGGCCCATGTGACCGCTGCACTCACCGACGAAGGATGGGTGGTCGAGTCCGTCGAGGCCGAGCGATGCGGCTATGACCTGCACTGCACCCAGGGTGATCAGGAGCGGCATGTGGAGGTGAAAGGCACCCAGGGCGAGCAACCTGCTTTCATCATCACCGCGCAGGAACTTCGCTGCGCGGATGAAGACAACGCTTTTGAGTTGTGGGTCGTCGTGTCAGTGCTGGCTGATGAGCCGAAAGCCCACCGCTACTCCGGGGAGGAGCTGAGAACGCACTTCCGGCTACATGCAGTCCAATATCGCGCGGTGCTCAAAGAAGTAGCGGGCGGGGCTGATGAGGAAGAGTAACCGGCAAACCCTGCTCAATTTGGACATAAAACTTTGAGCAGAGCGATTGAATTAGCGGCGCTTAGTCCGAACTTTGTCAATCAGTCTGACATCAATATCCCCTTTCACCTCTATGCTTGATCTCCTTCCCAGAAACGTGCTGTTTTCTATTGAAAGCCACATCCATCAGCGAGTCGCAGATGCGGAATACGGATTTCAGTTTGGCGAGGCAGATGAGGACACATTAACTGGAGCGCTTGGGCAGATGTTGCTGACGCGCCCGCAGGATGACTGGGACATGCAAAACAACCGTCAATTTCAGTGGAGTTTCACTTACCGAAAGGTGCGTGGACGCGGACCTAACGCACCGGAGAAGACCATTGGCGCGGATGGAATCTTCCAGATCGAGGTGTCTGATGAAAATGGAAAAATGCTGAGGCAAAAAGGGCTTTTGTTTCAGGCAAAAATCGCCTCTAAACCCGGCTCTTCACGAAAGCTGCGAGATCAAGCTGAGCTGCTCAGCCAGTTCAAGCGTGCCGCCATCTTGATCCAGTATAGCCGACATGGCTATTCAGCCGTGCCCATCGATCAAATGGTGCAGGAAAATCAAACAGCAACCCGTGCGAAGGAGCGAATTTTGCGTCCACTTGCTGATGTCCTTGCCTCAGATTTCCTGCACTGTCGAATCGGGCAGCGAGAACTGAGTTACGATCCCCAACGTGAATGTTTGGTGGGTCATGGCAACCTTGACGGACTTTCGTTCGACGATGAAGCGCATGTCGTAACAGTGCATATTCAACAATTCCCGATGTGAGAGTTTGGGATCGTGATGCACTGCTCGGTTTAGAGGGGATCTGAAAGCGCTTTAGTTTAACGAGGGATCAGCTTCGGCCTCATCCTCGAAGCCCTCAGGATCCATCCAGTCGATGATCGTGCCGCCACTCTCGTAGTAGTGGGGGCTGACGATATAGTTCACTCCATTCTCACGAACGAGCTTGTAGTCGCGCACATAAAACTTTTTGCCCGAATGCAGGTCAAACCTCTGCTCATCAAGCCGTGGGGGGTCTTGAAAAGGATAGTGCGCATCCAAGTAAGCCTGTTTCTCACTGGCCGGAATGATGAACTCCTCCGAAGTCACGATGCCATTCGAGGTGCGCCTTGGCTCACTCGGAAATGGCGGGCGCTCCTCTTCTCCAAAAGGGTTCTCGTCGTCAGGAGGGGATGTTCGTTTCCACATAAAGATTGAGTTGGGTGTGCGTCTCATGATGAAAAGGCGGTGGCAGTTTCAAGGAGTTTTTGTTCACCTGCATTGTAACCGCCGGTGCCATCCGCACGCAGATTTCCCACCGCTGGCTGACCATCGACTTGATTGCCGAAATTCACCACCGTGCCGTGGAAGGCCTTCATCAGGTAAGGCGACTGCGGCGTGCCATACGGATGCGTCGCGTCCACCGTCGTCGTGCCCATCGCGTGGTAGTGATAACCCCAGCCGCCGCCATGATCGTGACCGCCTTCCGCATCCAGCGCCTGCCGTGGCGAGCCATCAGGCTCCAGGAAGCCATACATCGGGTAGCCATCCAGTGCCCAAGCGATGGGCTTGTCATCGCCCAACGGCCCACCGAAGCGTGTGTTCAAGTGCGTGGGTGCGATGTGGTAATGATAATCATCCGCCAGACCGCAGTGGCCGCCATAGTAGTCCAGCTCGCCGATCTCATACGATACATTCCCGCCATTGTTCGACGGATTGAAGATCGCGATGCCATTCGAAGCCAGCGCCACCGCCCCGCGCAGGAAATTCGTCGGCGGAGCCGGTGGATTGTAGATCACGATGGGCGACGCCGAAGGCACCGGCACCAGCGGGATGCGCCACACATTCGGCTGCTGATACCCGAGCGAGCCCGCATTGTTCTCATTGCTCGTCGAGTGCGCAAAATACGCCGCCGGGATCGGCACCTGCTGCTGCCAAGTCGTGATCCCAAACATCTTATTCGGCATGCCCTCCGGCGTGTTGTCCGATTCGAGGAAAAAGGTCGTCCCATCCCAGTTGTAGCGCACCTTCGGTTTGAACGGCGCAAACGAAGCCGCCATCAGCAGCCCGTTCCCCGCCGGCGGCAACGCCGACCCGCTCGTCAAAAACGACGAAAGATCAAACCCCGACAACCCCGCCACCGTCACCGGCCTTTTCAGCGTCTTCGGCACCGGCGCCTCCACCGGCTTCACCTTCTTCGGAGCCGACTTCTGCATGAACTCCTCCAAAATATGCGCCCTCAGCGCCTCCTTGTCCCCAGAGGGCAAAGTATGGGCATGCAAAGCGAGCGGCAGCAGGCAGGCGAGGGCAAGAGAGCGTTTCATGGTTGCCCCATGCTGCAAATCCCGTGTCAGGCCCTCTTCACCCGCGAGAGGCAAATTTGTCGGGATTGTGTAAAGGGTGATGCAGACATTCCTGTCTGCACGAGCTTCCAGGCGGTCTTGCAGACAGGAATGTCTGCATCACCCTTCACCTCTTCGGCTTCCCTTTGCCTTTTGGTTTGCCTTTCGGGCCTTCGGAGGCCGGGAAATGGCCGCTTTCGAGCTGGGCGAACTTTTCTTCGCCGACTCCGGCTCGCACATGGGCTTTGAGTTCGGCGAGCATTCGTGTGACGAGTTCGGGTTGAGAGCGGGCGAGGTTGGTTTTCTCGCCGAGATCGAGGGAGAGGTCATAGAGGAAGTCCTCCTTCGTGTCCCAGTAGTGCATCAGCTTGAAATTGCCCTGGCGCATCGCCGTTTGCGGATGCTCGATCTCGACATCGTGATGCCAGACCATGCGCTGGACGGGGCGCTGCACAGCGGCGGAAGCCTGGGTGAGCACGGGTTTCCAACTGCCGCCTTCGATGCCCTTTGGCAGCGCAAAGCCAGGCGCGGCAAGATCGAGCACAGTGGGGAAGATGTCGAAATTCACCACGGGCACGCTGGTATGCACGCCGCCGCGTATGCCGGGACCGGCGACGATGAGCGGGACACGCAGTCCACCTTCATCGCACAAGCTTTTGCCGCCTTTGAGCAAGGTGCCGCCCATGCCGTTGTCCGCCATGTAGATGATGAAGGTGTTCTTTGCGATGCCGAGGACGTCGAGCTTTTGCACGAGCGTGCCGATGCAGGTGTCGAGGTCTTCGCTCATCGCGGCCATGATGGGGCCGCCTTTGCCACCACGTCCGCCTTTGCGATCCTCCACCGTGCCGCTCTGATACTTTCGCAGGGTCTCGGCGAGCGCCTGCGGCTCGCTGTGCGTGGCATAGTA
>CALMTT010000673.1 GCA_937872615.1 uncultured Verrucomicrobiaceae bacterium
CGTTCTTGTTCTTTCCCGATCGGTCGCCCCGGCGTGAGGAATGACTCCAGCAAACGCACGGTGCCGATCTCAAGGCTCGTCGAGAAAAGAGGTCGCCCGTCTTCGACTGCGCGTCGAGGTACACGAGCGTCTTGGCCAAGAGCGTCTTGGTCTCGACCAACTCGGTCGCGACCTCCTCGAGCTTCTGACGCGTCGAGATCAGGTCGCGTTCGAGCACGTCGATCTTCTGCGCGGCATCGGTGAGGCCGTCGGCATTGGTGATGGCGAGGCCGCTGGCGGCGAGGGTGGCCTTGCCGGCTTCGACGTTGGTGCCTTCGAGGCGGACGACGAGCGGGATGTTCAGCGAGACCTCCTGCGCCGCGGCGATGATGCCGGTGGCGATGATGTTGCAGTCCATGATGCCGCCGAAGATGTTCACCAGGATGCCCTTCACGTTCGGATCACCGAGGATGATCTTGAAGGCCGCGGTGACCTGCTCCTTCGTGGCACCGCCGCCGACGTCGAGGAAGTTCGCCGGCTCACCGCCGTGGAACTTGATGATGTCCATCGTGCTCATGGCCAGGCCGGCACCGTTCACGAGGCATGCGATGTTGCCATCGAGGCCGATGTAGTTCAGGCCGAATTCGCTCGCGGCGACTTCGCGCGGGTCTTCCTCGGTCGTGTCGCGCATGGCGGTCACTTCCTTCTGACGGTAGAGGGCGTTGTCGTCGAAGTTGAACTTGGCGTCGAGGGCCACGACCTGGTTGTCGGTGGTCACGGCGAGCGGATTGATCTCCACGAGGGAGCAGTCGCTCTTCAAATAGAGGTTCCACATGGCGGTGAAAAGCTTCACCGCCTGGTTGGCGAGGGCACCGCGGAGGCCGAGGGAGGCGGCGATCTTGCGGCACTGGTAGCTTTGAAGGCCGAGCGTGGGGTGGATGAACTCCTTCGTGATCTTTTCCGGGGTCTTTTCGGCCACTTCTTCGATGTTCATGCCGCCTTCCGTGGAGGCGATGATGGCGTGGCCGCTGCTGCCGCGGTCAAACAGGATGGCAAAGTAGTATTCCTTGGAGATATCGACCGCCTTGGCGATGAGCACCTTGCTCACCAGCTTGCCCTCCGGGCCGGTCTGGTGGGTGACGAGCGTCTGGCCGAGCATCTTGCCGGCGATCTCCTCCGCCTGTTCGGGCGTATCGACGACATGCACGCCGCCTTTGAAGCCATTTTTGAAGGTGCCCTTGCCACGGCCGCCGGCGTGAATCTGGGATTTCACCACGAGGCCCGGGCCGCCGATCTCACGCGCGGCTTTTCCAGCCTCCTCGGCCGTGCTGGCGACGATGCCTTTGGGGGTGGCGACGCCGAATTTTTCAAACAACTGCTTGGCCTGGTATTCGTGGATGTTCATCTGGGGGGACGGGGGAAAGGAGCCGCGATAGTAGGAGCGGCATCCGGTGCGTCAAGGCGCATTCCCGCCCCATCACAAAAGCACCATTCTTGGCCCCATTTCGCGCCTCATGGGGCAAATGCGGCCCCGTATTCCTCGTATGCTCGCCATGCGTCCGCTCGTCCTTTCTGTCCTTTCTGTCGCTTCCGTCCTTTGCACCGCCCAGCCGGTGACGAAAAAGGTGGATCTCCTCGAAGTGATCAAATCCGGCGCGGTGGAATACCACGTGAACCCCAAGATGGACTTCCACGATGCGCCGAAGGACATCTGGACCTTCGCTGCGGATGGCACCTTCAACATCTCCGGCCGTGGCTACGGCTACGTCGCCACGAAGAAAAACTACCGCGACTACCACCTCGTCCTCGAATTCAAATGGGGCACGAAGACCTGGGGCGCTCGCGAAAAGAAGGCCAAAGACAACGGCGTCCTCCTCCATGCTTACGGTCCCCACGGTGCCTACAGCGACACCTGGATGGCCAGCATCGAGGCGCAGATCATCGAGGGCGGCGTGGGTGACATCTTGGTGCTCTCGCCGAAGCTCGCCGATGGCACCGAACTGACGACCTCGCTCTCTGCCGAGTTCGTGCTCGATCGCGATAAGGAGAAGATTTGGAAACAAGGCTCCCCACGCCAAACCGTCACCAAAGGCCGCATCAACTGGCGTGGCCGCGATGAGGACTGGAGCGACACGGTCGGCTTCCGTGGCAAAAACGATGTCGAAAGCCCCAGTGGCGAATGGAACCGCCTCGAAGTCATCGCCAAGGGCGACACGCTGCAATACTTCGTCAACGGCGCGATGGTGAATGCCGCCTTCGATTGCAAGCCCGCCGAAGGCAAAATCCTCCTCCAGACCGAGGGCGCGGAGATGATCGTGCGCCGCTATGAGTTGTATCCGCTCGGCGAATTCAAAGAGAAATGGTCCGCCATCCAGGCCAGCGGCGGCAGCGACATCGGCGCGGTGCGCGATGGTCAAAGCGAAGCCCTTTCGCCCGAGGAAAGCATGAAGCGCATTCAGCTCGATGGACCGTATGAGGTCCAGCTCGTTGCCGCCGAACCGCTTGTGCTCGATCCCGTTGAGGCCACCTGGGACGACAAAGGCCGCCTATTCGTCGCCGACATGCGCGACTACCCGCTCGGCCCGCCGAATCCCGGCGATCCCTGGCTCTCGCGCATCCAGCTCCTCACCGATGAAGACGGCGATGGCCGCATGGACAAGGCCGTGACCTTTGCCGACCACATGGACAACGTGCAGGGCCTGCTCCCTTACGACGGCGGCCTCATCGCCACCACGCGCAGCCAAATTCTCTTCCTCAAAGACACCGACGGCGACAACAAAGCCGACCTCATCAAGCCCCTCATCCGCGGCTTCAATCCGAAGCACAGCCAGCTCCAGGTCAGCGCCCCGCGTTGGGGTCCGGATGGCTGCGTGCATTTCAACAACGGCCTCGATGCCCGCGAGATCTATCCCGCCGATGCGCCCACGAAGGTCGTCGGCATCCCCGGCTCCAATTTCAAATGGAACCCCAAAACCGGCGAGATCACGCCCACCGGCGGCAAAGGCCAATACGGCGGCGCCTTCGACGACTACGGCCATCACTTCTACTGCTCGAACCGCAACCCGCTCATGTTCACCGTCATGCCCTACGAGGCCATGCTGCGGAATCCGCACGCCGGCATCACGCAGGTGCATGAAGACATCGCCACGCCCGGCGCGGAGACCCGCGTCTATCCGCTGCAAATCACCCACACCACCGCCGATGCCCACGCCGGCACGAACACGGCCTGCAGCGGCCTCGGCGTCTATCGCGGCCACTTGATGCCCGAACTCAAAAACAACGTCTTCGTCCCCGATCCCACCGGCCAGCTCATCACCCGCTACAAAATCGAACCCAACGGCGCTTCTTTGAAAGCCACCCGTGTCGGTGATCGCACCGAGTTCTTCCGCAGCAGCGACGAATGGTGCCGCCCCGTGAACTTCACCACCGGCCCCGACGGCGCCATCTACATCTGCGACATCTACCGCCGCTGGATCGACCACGCCCGCTTCTTCCCCGAGGAGTTCGTCAAAACCCACGACATGCGCCAAGGCGAGAACCACGGGCGCATCTGGCGTGTGGTGCCGAAAAGTAATCCAGGGCTTCAGCCCGCCAAACCCATCGCTAGCTCTGACGGGCTAAAGCCCTGGAGTACTCTCCCCGAGCACCCCGACCGCGCCCTCTTCCTCCGCATCCCCAGCATCACCGACACCAAGGAACTCGCCGCCATCGTGACCAAACACGCTGACGATCCCTGGATGGCCAAAATGGTCGCCAGCGCCTCCAGCAAGCAAATGGGCCGCGTGCTCAGCCAGCTCGGCGACAACTTCTTCACCACTTTCACCGAAAACCGCACCACCACCGTCCGCACCTTCGCCGCAGGCTCTCTCGCCGATGCCGAAGCCGATGATGTGAAAGCACTGCTAACGCTCCTTCAAAAACAACCCGGCGAACTCCTCTGGTGGAAGCCCGCCTTGCTCCAAGGCCTCGCGAAGCTGCCCAAAGGCCACGAAGACGCCGCCAAGGAGATCGCCGCCCTGCAATCGAAGATCGACAGCATTGTCGCCGACACCGCCGCGCCGGTCGATCAGCGTCTCGCCGTGCTGCCCTTGCTCGCCTCGCGGAAATGGGCCGCGGTCGAGCCCATCGTCAAAGGCCTGCTCACCAGCGTGCAGCCTCCCACCATCACCGCCGCCACCATCGCGCTCCTGAAGAAATATCCCGCCACCACCACCTCCGGCCTGCTTTACGAACTCCTGCCCAAGGCCGGCCCCACGCTCAAACGCGAGCTCGTGGCCATCCTCATCGCCAACTCCACCACCGCCTTCGACCTCCTCAAGCGCATGGACAAAGGCGAGTTCCCGCCCGCGTGGGTCGATGTCGAAAAACGCTGGGGCTTCCAGCGTGGGAAGGGCGAGATGGCCGCGCTCGCCAAAAAACTCTTCGGCGAGGCCAACACCGACCGCGCCAAAGTCGTCACCAGCTACCTCGACGCCGCCAAAAAGCCCGGCGACGCGAAAAAAGGCCAGCAACTCTTCGCCACCATCTGCATCACCTGCCACAAGCACGGCCAGCTCGGCGTCGATGTCGGCCCGCCGCTCTCTGACGTCAAAGTGAAGCCCCCCGAAGCCCTCCTCAGCGACATCCTCGACCCCAATCGCATGTTCGAAGCCCGCTGGAGCGCCTACACCATCGAGACCAAAGACGGCCGCACCCTCGCCGGCCTCATCCAAAGCGAAACCGCCGACGCCCTCGTCCTCGCCATGCCCGGCGGCGCCAAAGAAACCCTCTCCCGCAGCTCCATCAAAGACATGAAGAGCCTGGATCGCACGCTGATGCCGGATGGCCTCGAAGCCGCCATCTCCAAAGAGCAGATGAGTGATCTCATCGCGTTCTTGCTGGGGAAGTGAGCCTATAGCTACCCAGCGCCATCAATGAAGCGCCAGCAAAGTAGCCATCTTGCTCCGCAAGATGAGCCAACGGCTACCGCAAACCCACCATACTTCTAAATTCGCTGCGTGTGGAGCTCTCCGAGCAATCAGCTCCTCTCGCGGAGCGAGAGGGCTACTTTGCTTCGCTGGAAATCGAACAGCATCATCAGCAAACAGCGTATGAGACCTCTGATCGCCTTCTGGCTGAGGGTGTAGAGCTGGCGGCGGGAATCTACGGGATCGGGGCTCATTTCGGCGAGTTCACCCACGCCGCATCTGCTCCAGTTCGCGCTTGAGGGGCAGCCAGTAGTCGCGGTCGGCTTGGCGTTCGCGACGCTCTTCGTTTTCCAAGGCGGTCTGAACTTCCGCTTCATCGTCTCGGAGGGCTGCCTGCACGGCTTCCCGGCGGGATTGCTCCTGGGCGGCTTGGGGATGTTGGCGGGCCAGTTTGATGAGCAGTTCTGGCGTGCGGCATTCCGCCAGCCAGAAACGAATCTGCCCGGGAGTCGGCGATGCCGCGCAGGCAGCGTGGTCGGCTTCGATCAAGCGGCGGATCATCGGCCAGTCCTTGTCACGCTGGGTTTTCTTGGCCTGCACGAGGTCTGGCAGGGACAGGAGGTCGTAAAGAGTGCCGTCCGCGCCTTCCAAGGTGGTGCGGCGCTCCCAAAGGGCCTCAAAGGCATCCACACCGCGCATCCGCGCCATCACGTCCACCCGCATGCCTTTGGCCTCCGGGTGCTGGCAGCGATAATGCACCGCATGACCTCCCAAAAGATGCTGCATGGAGAAAGGCGGCACCGCGATGACATCGGCCTCCAGTTCACGCATGGCCTCCGCGAGACGGGCGAGATTCGCCTCGTCCGCTAGGATAGCAAAGTCCGTGTCACGGCTAAACTCCGCCCCGCCGTAAAACACGCAGGCCTGACCGCCCATCAACAGGGCGCGAACCTTGCAGCTCTGGAAAGTTGAAAGGACTTTGTGAATCGGGTTCGGGATCAAGGCTGCCTCCTTGGGCGAGATACTGCGCCCACAGTTTCATGCTTTCATTCCAGCGCTCGAGCGGCCCCATCCGGAACCACTCCTGCCATTCGTCTGACGAATCGTGCTGCATGCGGACATCATGTCACGCACCGCCGGGAAGCCAATCTCAATTTCTTGTCGCCCCTCGAAGCCGCCATCAGCAACGGACCAGGTGAGCGATTTGATCGCGTTCTTGCTGGGGAAGTGAATGGACCCGAGAACGCTCGATTTCGCCGCAGAGGGGCAAAGAGGCAGAGGTGGCAGAGGTTGAACTTGCAGCGGCGAACGAGAGGTTGCCGAAGGGTGAGCTATTGAGGCTTCTGCCGATTGGCGACTAAGACTGCTCCTCGACCCCATTTCTCCAAGGAGCGCTTTTCGAATCCAGCTTGCTTAGCGAGGTCGATCCAGGCGTGGATGGCTTCAAGCGCGGCCTCTGTTACTCCCAGCTTTCCCATTGTGTCGATGGATGCATCGATCAATCGTTGACTTTCCCATCGCTTGTCTCGGCTCCCTTCAGCTCCGGGTGGCGGTTCGAGTGGATCATCTCCCTGCGTCCGCAATCGAGACCAGTAGGCTGTCTCTTGTTTCAAAACGCGGACAAAGAAGGCCTCGGCATCTGGTGGGGCATCATGCTGGATAATGGAGAGTACGTCGCATCGCAGTCTGGCCGCTTCCGGACTGTCATAAAGCTTGATAAGCCTCTGCAAATCACCCTCCCGCTTTTCTCGGAGTTTCATCTGGGCCGTCCATTGGCTGCGTCTATGCCGCTCATCAAACAACCATGGCACGAGGAGGGCAAAACGTTTGGCCGCATCCTTTTCCGCATCAATGCCCTCAAGCTCTCGCAAGCCGAGGAAGTCACCAGCCCGTGTTCCCGCTTCCGTGTTGTCTTGAGCCAGCTTTCGCAAGGCCGGTTCGCTGGGAGTTTGCAAGAGCGCCTGAATGTAAGGTTGCACTGCAGCTGGTTCGATCTCCTGAGGCTCCGAAATCCCCAGCGCTTTTGCGCCGGTGCCCTCACTGGCGTTGAGGAACTTAGGGCGGAGGAACCAGACATGCTTCTGGCGAATATCCCTGCACACTGGATAAACCACACCTCCAAAATCCCAAAGCGTCACCTCCTGGCCGCCAGTGCGATACATCTCTCCCAGTTGAAAGCTCGACTCGGACGCTGTTTTGCCTCCCACGGCCAAATCCAGTCCATAATGAATCGTAACCGGCAGTTCTCCCTTTTCAGTCTTGCCTTTGAGCACGTCTTTGACTTCGATCACCACCTCGGTGTGCCAGCTTGAGCCACGGCCCCCATTTTCGGGAAGGTGGCGGACGAGACGTATCGAGTCCTCCTTGAGTCTGGCGATCACGATCAGCTCTGAGGCTTCGACCAGTTTGTCATCCGCGAGAACACTTCGTGACCAAGCGTGGACGGGGGAACGTCCTGCCAGAAAAAGAGCGGTAGCACAGATAAACAGGCGTTTCATAAAGCGGCGACCTCAACTGGCCCCTCCAGCCGCAAAACGCAGCAGCCGAAATCCATCTCGATGTCTCCGGCGTCGCTTCGGCGGACTTGGACCTGGGGGCTGAGGGTGTAGAGCTGGCGGCGGGAGTCGGCGGGATCGGGGCTCATCTCGACGAGGGCGGCATCGCGGAGCTGGACGAGGTGCTTGATGGTGGCCTGGAGGCGTTTCGCGAGATGGCGGGCGCAGGCACTCGCCGTGCGCGGTTTTCCATCGGCGAGCTGCTCCAGCAGACGGCGGCGCAGGGGATCTGCCAGCGCGGCAAAGACCACGTCACGCCGTGCCGCGGCGGGATCGGTCGCGTGGGCAGGTGGGCGGCTGCGCTTCGGCATGGAAGGCGTTTTACCATGACGCCGCCTCCGCTGCCAAGCGCCGTTTTCTGGCTCGGTGGACCTCAGCCTGCGGCAGGTCGCCACGCAATCCATCCTGCCACGGCCCAGCCTCCCGAACCCGCGCCGCGTTTTCATTCCAGCCTAGCCGAGGCTCCGGAGCCTCAGAAACCAATCGTTCCTGACGTGCCGGAGCCTCCGAGGTGTCGTAAACGATCTTCAATCGCGGTAGCGGAGTCTGCGGAGAGCTGAAACCCAATCGTTCCTGACGTACCGGACTCTCCCAAGTGTCGCAAACCATCTCCAATAACCACGCCAGAGGCTGCCGTGTATCGCAATGAATCTCCAATCGAGATGCCGCAGCCTGCTACGTGTCGCAAACCATCTCCAACTGACTCATGGGAACCTGTCAGGTGTCGCAATGAATCACCGACTGACCGGTCGGAGCCTCCTGTGTGTCGCAAACCATCTCCAAACGCCGCACCGGAGTCTGTGAGGTAGCGCAAAGCTTCTCCAAACGTCGTGTCCGAGCCTCCCGTCACTCGATTTCCGATAGGCGCGATTCTCGGACAAAGTCCCCCTTGGCGGGCGTTGTGGAGGCGGTCATCCTCTTTTGTGAGCTCCTCCGCGCCATCTTCCCGCCCTCCGGCCGCCTCGTTTCTCGATCCGGCGGCGCTCATGCGCATCAAATCACTCGAGCTGCGGGCCAAGGTCGTGGTCGAGGGCCTGTGGAAGGGGATGCACCGCAGCCCGTATCACGGTTTCTCCGTCGAGTTCAGCGAATACCGCGCCTACGTGCAGGGCGATGATCCGCGCTACATCGACTGGAAGGTGCTGGCGCGGAGCGACCGCACCTACATCAAGAAGTTCGAGGACGAGACGAACCTGCGCTGCCAGCTCGTGATCGATCACAGCAAGTCGATGAAATTTGGCTCGCTGGGCTTCACGAAGGCCGAGTATGCCGCCACACTCGCGGCGACGATGGCCTCTTTCCTGATGAAGCAGGGCGATGGGTTCCGCGTGGGCGCGCACATGCAGCAATTCGCTGCGAAAATCAGCTTCTTTGTCCACTTGTGTCGAATTCAATGCAATCAGGGGTTTTCCCAGCCATATCGTGAACAGAGACCCCAGCATGGCATACACAAACGACACCATGAACAATAACGGACTTATTGCCCACAAAACGCCCGCAAAAGCGAAAATGGACAACAGGCTGTTCATCATCATCAAAATGAAAGAGAGTGCTGACTGGGTGAGGGCACGAATATCTTCCGAGATCCGCTGATCAGGATGCTGAACGCTCTGAGTCAGTTCGATCTGCTGGTAGGCGCGCCCCGACATATACTGTTTAAGGGTTTTTTCTGTCAGCCAGGTGCGCCAGAGCAGACCCAGCGATTCCTCACAGAACCGCGAAAACGCGCCAGCAATGGTCGACATTACAAACAGGGTGACCATCAGCATCGCTTGATGCATGAAGGTCGCCATGTCGTGCTGCTCAATCGCCGTCATGAAATCGCGGCCGACGTAGCTGCTGATCACGTTCAGGCCATTGATCGCCAGCAGTAGCCCGATCAGCAGCAGGAAAAATGCAACTGCCCGCCCTCCGCGGATCGCCGGTGCGGTACTCACGCCGCCAGTCCCAGATACGCACGGTGTTGGCCGATCCCGCCACCTCCCAGCTGACCTGCACCAACGCCACCTGACGCACAAACT
>CALMTT010000674.1 GCA_937872615.1 uncultured Verrucomicrobiaceae bacterium
TCTCCATGAGCTTGTCGAGCGCATCCTGCACCAGACGCTCGCTTTCGGCGTCGAGGCTGCTGGTGGCTTCGTCGAGCACAAGGATGGCCGGATCAGCGAGAATGGCCCGCGCGATGGCGATGCGCTGCCGCTGGCCGCCGCTGAGCTGCGTGCCGCGATCACCCACGATGGTGTCGTAGCCTTCCGGCAGCTTGGAGATGAAATCATGCGCGTTCGCCTTCTTCGCCGCGGCGATGATTTCGTCGTCGCCAGCACCGGGAAGGCCGTAGCCGATGTTTTCGCGGATGCTGCCGCCAAACAGCAGCACCTCCTGCGGCACCAGCGCCAGATTCCGACGCAGCGTGGTGAGGGTGAGCTCTTTGATGGGCTGGCCGTCGATGCGGATCTCGCCGGTGTTGGGATCGTAGAAGCGGAAGAGCAGGCCGATGCTCGTCGATTTGCCACTGCCGCTCGGGCCAACGAGGGCGATGCGCTGGCCGGCCTTGGCGGAGAGCTCAAAGTCACGCAGCACCGTCACATCCGGCCGCGTGGGATAGGCAAAGCTCACACCGCGCATCTCGATCTCACCGTGGAAGCGCTTTTCCGGCACGTTGCTCGCATCCATTGGCTCGGTTTCATCGTGGAGCAGCTCTCGCACACGCTCGGTGGCTCCCAGCGCACGCTGGAGCTGCGTCACAAGCTCCGGAAACTGCATGAACGAGGCCGCGATCATGCCGCTGAGCCCGGCGAACTGCGTCAGCTCATCACGGGCGATCTCGTGATGCTCCAGCATGCGCATCGCAAACCAGGCCACGAGCACCAGCGCCACGCTGAAGGCGAAGATGATGAAGGAGATGAACGATGCCCGCGGTGCAGCGGCACGGATCACGGTGCGCAGATATTCACCGAGGTTCTTCTCGTAGCGGGCGAGCTCGTAGGCCTCGTTGCGGAAGGCTTTCACGCTCACGATGCTTTGCAGCGATTCATCGACGACGACCTGCGTGGCGGCCAGGTTGTCCTGGGCCTTGCGAGTGAGCTTCCGGATGCGGGAGCCAAAGATGGCGATCAGCACGATCACCACCGGAATGGTGCCCACCATGAAGAGCGAAAGCTTCACGCTCATCTGCAGCACCAGCACCATGCAGATGGAAAGCATCACCGTGTGCCGGATGAGCATTGGAATGGTCACCACGAGCGTCTCACGCATCGCCTCCACATCATTCGCGAGGCGCGAGGCCAGCTCGCCGACGCGTCGGGCGTTCAAAATGGCCATGGGCAGGCGGATGATCTTGCCAAAAGTATCCTTGCGCAGCGTCGCCAGCGCCCGCTCGGAGGCCTTCGCGAATAACAAGATGCGCCAGAAGGCGATGAAGGCCTGTCCGCCCACGATCGCCACGAGGAACCAGCACTTCTCCTGAAGCTCCGCCATCCACTCAGGTCCGGTGGCACCGCCCAGCCCCTTGCCGACGAGGGCGGTGAGCTCCTTCATGAAATACACCGTCAGCCCGCCGGTGAGCGCCAGGGCGATCAAAGCGGGGATGAAGACATTGAAATGGGGCCGCAGGTAATGGAGGAAGAAACCGGCATCACGCCAGGCGGCGCTGTCCCAGAGTTTTTTGCTCGCGCGTTCTTGGTCAGGCATCAGGGGAGGAGAGGCTGGAGGTCGGGCCGGGCATTTCGTTCTCCCCAGCCCTCAAAGCAAGGTTTTAGCGCCCCAATTTGAGCCCTCTCCCCTGCCCCGCGGGCTCGGCGGGCTCTGTGCTGGCCCTGACGCCATAGACTTCGACAACAAATTTGTTGTGCTGAGTAACAGATCATTCTGGCCCGTAGGTGAGGAATGGCACCGTCCGTTGGCTAACGTCAAATGTCTGGCACCACCTACCGGGGGGGCACCTCCGACTGAGGGTTGAAGTTTCTGATTACAGCAAGCATTCAACTGGAGGCGGCAGGCGATTGTCTAGCACCGTCTTTTTCGCTTCTTCGATTATTCCGGTGATGGCTGCGTCGTAAATTGAATTCTGGTTCAACCAAGTTGGATGCGCGGTCGCAAATATATGCGTCCGAGTGGGTTCGTAGAATGCCGACGCTTGGTGATCCCCGAAGTCCTGCCACTGAATCTCAAAATCAAGGAAGTGATCGCCGGGATCCCAATTCATGAGGAATACGACGTGTGGGCGGAATACCTCGAGAATACCTTGGAAAGAATCCAAGTGCTTCTCTGACGCATCCTTAACCTTGCGCCATGTCTCCCATGGAACGCCGTTGCCCTGAGGACAAACTTCAAAACGTTCGATGGTGTTCACGTTCGCCCAGAAAAAACTTTTCAAAGGAGTCGTCTCCTGCCGCTTCTTCAAATGCTTCCAGTCGATCACGCCGTGCATCGCGGCAAGAATCTTAAATGTCGTATCCCAGAAGGTCTTACCGAAGTTATTCGTCCAGCCTGTGAATGCCAATCCGTCAAGCTCGTCACGATGTCGCTGCAACGCTGCCTTAGAGTCCGACCTAACGCACTCAATAAACTCTGTCATATCTCCCCAGCCACGAGTATCACGCCCGATGATCCCAACTCGCAGCGGCGCCACCTCGTAAAGTGGCCCCCAATAAGGCAAATGGGGTTCTGGAATACCGGAGACCTCCAAGCCCTCAATGTCATTCACGAAGGCCTCAATCGCAGGTCGATAGCGAGACTCAAATCGCTCACTTAGAATCAATTGGCTCATAGCTTGGTCCACTGGTGCATTGAACCTGAGGGACATCCAAGCGGTGAGGGGATTCGGTCTGTCTTGACCAATGTGCCGCACTTCTTGCACTGGTAGTTGGTGTTTCCTACTGGGGCGATCTTCGTCCACTGGTGCATAGAACCCTTCGGACATCCAAGAGGACTTGGCGATTTGGGGCTTTGAATCAGGGTTGCACATTTTTTGCATTGATAGTTGTCCATAGGGTTTGGTTTCTTTGGATTTATAGCCTGCCGTGAGGGTAGTTAACTGAACGTGAGGTTTGTCAGCAGCTTTTTCAACAACGTCGGAAAATCGTGGGCTGCGGTGCTCATGAGTGTCGGTTTCCCCTTCCGTGCCGTTGCTGGGCAACAAAAATGTTGCGGGTCATATGCTTGATAAGACGAATCAGGTGTGGCCGTCATCATGCCGTCGGGCACACGAGATCGCGGCAGCGTTTTGGAGTGCTCCAGTTCTCTGGAGCTTTTCGAGGGCCTAGGGACGCTCGAAAGCTCCAGAGGGCTGGAGCACTCCAGGACGCTGTCGCGGGTCTTTACCCACCGATGTTTTGTCTGCATTGCTCCCGCTTATTCAGAGCAGACAGTCCTACGCCGAAGTTGGAGTCTAGCCTTTAGGCGATCCGAGCGTCTCTCGGCCTGCGCGTCGGCTGAAGCCTAGACTCCAACGTCCGAAGCGACGCGAGCCGGACGTTCGAACCATGTGAAGTGCTTTGGAAGAGTCGTTTCACGCCGCTCCGTGCTTGTCCTTCAAATGCGCGACGGTTTCCTCGGCAGTATCGGCCTGGATCATGACGAGGTCACCGGGCTGGGCGGAGTCGAGGGCGAGATCGACGGCTTTGAGATGGCCGAGGATGGATTCGATGCGTTTGACGCGGGAGGAGCCTTCGAGGCCGCTGGCGAGGAAGCGCATGATTTCGCCGGATTCGCGGCCGCGGACGTAGTCGCCCTCGTAAAGCCAGGCTTCATCGAACTCGGCGGCGAGGAGGCGGCCCTGCTCGATGATGTCGGCATCGCGGCGGTCGCCAGCGGAGGTGTAAACCACGAGACGGCGCTCGTTCGGGAACTGGCGCAGGCCTTCGAGCAGGGCCTTGAGCGCGTCCACATTGTGCCCGTAATCGACGATGACGGTCACGCCCTTCAAATCGAGCACGTTGAAGCGTCCGGCGTTCTGATCGAGGCTCGGCACGAAGGTGCGGCAACCTTGGCGGATGACCTCGTCATCCACGCCGAGCGCCCACATGGCGGCGATGGCGGCGAGGGTGTTTTCGACCTGGAAGCCGATTTTGCCTCCGCGGGTCAGCGGCACCTCATCGAGCGGCATAAAGACCTCCTCACGCGGACCTTCGGCACGGATGATCTGGCCCTCGCGAGCGAAGAGAACACGCTCACCCTGGAAGCGGTGGCGGACGATGACGGCGTTTTCAGCGTCGAGAGCGAAGAAGATGGTCCGCCGCGGATAAGTCTCGGCCATTTTCACGACGAGCGGATCGGCGGCGTTCAGCACGGCGGTGCCATGCGCGGGCACAGCGGCCACGATGCACTGCTTCACCTCGGCGAGCTGCTCCGGCGTGTCGATCTCGTTGATGCCGAGGTGGTCGCCACAGCCGATGTTTGTGACGATGGCGACATCGCAATGATCAAAGGCGAGGCCTTCACGCAGGATGCCACCGCGGGCGGTTTCGAGCGCGGCGGCATCACAAAGCGGATACGCCAGGATGCTGCGGGCGCTTTTCGGTCCGCTGCAGTCCCCGCTGTCGATCTTTCGATCATCGACGAAGACGCCGTCGGTGCTGGTGAGGCCGGTGCGCCAGCCATTCGTGCGCATGAGATGGGCGACGAAGCGCGTGGTGGTCGTTTTGCCATTCACGCCGGTCACCGCGACGATGGGAATGCGGCCGCAGCAGGTCTCGGCGAACATCGTGTCGATCACCGCCTTGCCGACGGAACGCGGCTCGCCCTCGGAGGGATATAAATGCATGCGCAGGCCGGGGCGGGCGTTCAGCTCGATGATGACGCCATTGCGCGGGCTGAGCGGCGCGGAGATGTCCGGCGCGATCATGTCGATGCCACAGATGTCGAGGCCCACGGTTTGCGCGGCCTCGACGGCGGCGGCGCAGATGGTGGGATGCACCTCGGGCGTGCAATCGGCCGCGGTGCCGCCGGTGCTGAGGTTGGCATTGCGGCGGATGAGGATCAGGCGGCCCTTCGCAGGCACGGAATCCGGCGTCACGTCCTGCTCGGCGAGCACCTGCATGGCCACGGCGTCGATGCGAATCTTGCTCAAAGCGGCCGCGTGATCGGCGGCACGGCGCGGATCGCGGTTTTTCTCGGCGATGAGCTCCTGGATGGTCTGCACGCCATCACCGATGACATGCGCGGGCATGCGGCGCGAGGCGGCGATGAGTTGTTTGCCGATCACGAGCACGCGGTAGTCCTCACCTTCGGCGAATTGCTCCACGAGCACGGAGTCACTTTCCTCCTTCGCGGCTTCGTAGGCCTTGATGACCTGCTCACGGGTGAAAAGATTCAAAGCCACGCCGCGGCCCTGATTGCCATCGCGTGGCTTCACGACCACCGGCAGTCCGATTTCAGTCGCGGCGTCCCACGCATCCTCAGCGGAGCGCACGGGGCGGCCTTGCGGCACGGGCAGGCCCACCTCGTTGAGAAGGCGGCGCGTGAGATCCTTGTCCTGCACGATGTCCTCCGCGATGGCGCTGGTCTGACTGGTGGCGGCGGCGAGGATTTTCTTCTGCTTCGAGCCCCAGCCGAGCTGCACGAGGCTGCCTTCGGTCAAACGACGCACGGGAATGCCGCGCACCTTGGCCGCGTCCACCATCGCCCGCGTGCTGGGGCCGAGGCAGATGTCGTGGGCGAGATCGCGCAGGTTCTCGATGGCGGCGTTCACATCGAAGGTCTGGCCGTGCAGCGCCGCATCGATCAGGCGCCGGCCCAGTTCAAAGGCCGCACGGGCTACCGCTTCCTCGTCAAACTGGATGATGAGGCGTCGCACGCCCGCCTCGCTGCTGGGCATGACCTTGCCAAAGCTCACCTGCAGGTCGGTGCGGCTTTGCAGATGCAACGTGATGTCCACGAGGAGCCTCGCGAGCGTGTCCGCATCCGGCGTGGCGACTTCTTTGAAGTTCTGCTCCAGCGCCGGCAACCAGGAGACGAGCCAGTCGGTCCAGTTTGAGACGAAAGAGGGGATCTCGGGGAACTGCACGCGACACTCGAGCATGGTGTCACGCGCCCAAATGTTCGGCCCGCGGAGGGCATTGATTTTCCGCACGTCGGTCGTGCGGGGCTCGCTGGATGAGGTTTCGGAGGACAAGCGGGGAGTGGGGGCGCGGAAGAATCGCTGTCCTGACGAGGCGTCAAGGACGGATTCGCCGCTGGAACGTGCCCGGAAGGCTGAAATGGCGCCTTCTTGCCAGCGGGCGTTCCTGCCTTACACTCCGCCCATGCCTACCGCCGCCCGAAAACTGCCCTACGAAGACACTTGGAACCCGCCGCTCATCTCCGTGGACCGCTATCTCAAGGACGAGGAGAAGCGGGAGCAGAAGCATGAATTCTTCGACGGGCGCATCCTCGCGATGGCCGGGGCGAACGAGAAACACGAAATCGCCGCCATGAACCTGGCCGCCATCCTCCACGGCCATCTGCGGGGCAAAAAGTGCCGTGTCTTCAAATCTGACATGAAGCTGAAAGTGCTCACGGATGACAAGACGGTGTTTTACTACCCGGACATCATGGTCACCTGTTCGCCGAAGGACAAGCACGAGCTCTACAAGCAGCACCCCACGCTCATCATCGAGGTGGCCTCCTCCGAGTGGAAGCGGGACTACTATGAGAAACTGGCCGCCTTTCTCCCGATTCCCTCTTTGAAGGAATACGTCGTGGTGTGGCCGAATCCCAAAAAGCCGAGCGTGACCATCTTCCGCCCTGAAACTGGCCTCAAACCGGCCGAGGTGCATCGCAAAGGCAGCTTCACCCTGCAATCGGTGAAGCTCACGATGAACGTGGCGGACATTTACGCGGCTTGAAAACGTCCCCCCGCGAAGCCTCCGATAGCCTCCTCCAGCACGCCGAATCGCGGCTGGCTCCGGGAGAGCGCATCGTGGCGAGGCTTTCGACCGACCTCGATTGGAACCTGCACTTCCATGCCGGGCTCGTCGTGCTGACCAGCCAGCGGCTGCTGCATGTCAGTCTCTCGCTCGTCCCGACCCGCGACGAATAGCGCTTGCCAACCGGATCCCCGGCGCGGAATTCCTGAGCACGCGCAGACTCTCTTCGCGACGGTCCGCACTCTGTACCTACGCGAAAAACAAGCTCAGCGGATACTGTAGATCCTTCGCGAACACCTGCTCAAGAATCTGCTCGACGAGGCGAGCAAACGACGCTGCCACCACGCTCGTCTCTTCCCAATCCGGCGCGCAGCCATGAACGATCGCGCCGTCGCTTAACCGCACGGCCAGGTAATCGTAGTTGGAATGCACCGCCAGGAGAAACGGGAAATGCTTGTCCCAGAAACCGTTTACCGACTGTATGACCTCGATTTCTC
>CALMTT010000675.1 GCA_937872615.1 uncultured Verrucomicrobiaceae bacterium
CGGAATTCGTCAGATTGAGCACACGATTCGTGGTGGAGTTCTCTGTGCCGAGGTAGCGAATGGTGGCGATGGCATTGGAGCCGACGACGCTGGTGGTGGCATCTCCCATGGTGATGATGCTGGAGGCGCTGCCGGTGCCAAAGGAGCTCGCGGTGCCTGCATCGGCCAGCCGGGTGACCTCGACGACACCACGCGAGAGGATGGTGGCTCCGCTGTAGGTGTTGTCACCGCCGAGCGTCACGAGGCCGGTGGCGCTGGCCATTCGGAATTCGAGATTGTTTTCGTTCGTGCCCGGCCCGCCGAGAAAGCCGGAGCTGAAGGTGCTCGCCGTCGTGGTGGAGCCGGTGATGGTGAGGCGTGACATGGCGGACGAGCCGCCGACGATGCGATTGTCCGTGCCGCTGCCCACAGTGGTGATGTAGTCGATGGAAGGGGAGGCCGCGGTGGTGGAGCCGAGGATGACTTTTCCGCTGCGTGCGCCGGAACCGATCAGGAACTCCATGGAGGTGCTCATCACTGATCCTCCAGCCAACTGCACCGCTCCTTCATACACCTTCAAATTGCCGCCAAAGGTGCTCGTGCCCGCCAGGACGACCGTGCCGAGGCCGGACTTGGCGATGCTCACCGTCGTCTTACCAGTCTCCGTGCGGTTGATGATGCCGTTTTGGAAGATGAGCGAGCCCAGGGTGTTGTTTTGCACGATGACGAGATCGGGATTGCTCTCTGTGGAGGCGGTGGGCCGAGTCTGCGCCACAATGGTGCTGTCATTCGCGCCCACCGTGCTGCTGACGAGGATGCCGCCGGTGTTCAGGATCTCCGAGGCGGTGCGTTGAATGGTGGTGGCCTGCGTCTCGCCAAAGCGCAAACTGCTCACCGTGGTCTCCGCGGCGAGCGTGGTGGTCGTCACGCCCGCGGCGATGTTTGCGTGACCGGCGAGCGTGGTGGCATCCGACGGCGTGTAGAGCCCCAGCGCCGAAAGTTTCGCCACATCCCGCGTGCCACCGGAGATGGCCGTCGTGCCTGCCCACTCATCGCCATTCACGGCATCGCGGATGACCGCATACACGCGGCCATCACGGGCCAGTGCCGCGTTGTCCGCCACACCGGAAGTGCCTGTGGTGCGGAAGGTGCCCGTGGTGGCCGGCGTGATCGAAAGGATGCCGGTCCAGCTCCGCGAGAAGTCTCCCACGGTGAGATCGAGCGAGGTGGCACCATTTTGCTCGAACTCGATCTCCGAGAGACTGCCCGGTGTGAACGTGCCAAAAGTCTGCGCATTCGCCGTGGTGGCCTTGCCAGTCAGCCGCAGCACGCCGCCGCCAGGCGTGAGCGTGCTCGTGGCGCTGAGGATGTTTGACGCAGGGCTGTTCGCGCCGGAGAAGTCGAGCTTTATCACACCCGCATTGGGAGTGGTGGCTGTGTTGCTCACCGTGGTGGCGAGTGTGACCATGCCGTTGCCGTCTTTGCTAACCACAAACGCCCCGGTGCTGGTGCGGACCATCGGCCGGATGACCTCCACATTCCCCGCGCCGCCAAAGATGAGGGTGCGGGAGCTGGAACTCGTGTGTGACGTTGCATTCCCCGTGCCGCCCAGCGTCAACGTGCCCGCGTCCGAGTGGATGCGCTGCGTGGTGGCATTCAAGGTGATGACGCCGGTGGTGACGTTGTTGCCGCTCACATTGCGGATGCCGCCGCCATTGTTCACGCCGCTGCTTCCCAGCGTGATCGGTTCCGCAGCGAGGGTGATGCTGCCCGCGAGTTCCAGTGCCGCGCCGCTGCTGATCGTCGTCGAGCTGAAAGTGGTGCCGGAAACACCGAGCGCATTCGCATGCGTGGCACGCAGCACGCCTTGGGAGATGCTGACGGCTCCCGTGAAGTTGTTGTCACCACCAAGGATGAGCATGCCATTGCCTGATTTGGTCAAACCAGATGAGCCAACACCGACACGGCCGGTCACGCTGATCGTGCCTGCGCCGCCAAACGTGACGGCGTGGCTTCCAGCGACAATGTTTGTCGTGGCGGCGGCTTGCAGCGTGAGGGATGCGCCCGCTTCCGCCGAGATCAAGGTGGGCGCGGTTTGTGTGACAGCGCCGGTCATTGTCGTGGAGCCTCCAAGAAGCCGCAGCGCACCCAGACTGGTCGGACCGCTGCCTGCCACGCTGAACGTGCGGCTGATGTTGAAGCCGCCCGAAACGAGCAGCGCAGCACCTTCCAGCACCGACACCGTGCCGGAGCTGCCCAGAGCGCCTGCGCTGCGCATTTCCACCGTGCCGGAGGCGATGGTGCCGCTGCCGGTGAAGGTGTTTGTTCCGGTCAAAACGGTGCGTGAGCCCGCCACGCCATTCACCAGCAGCATGATGGCTCCAGTGCCGTTGTTTGTGATGTTCGCATCCACCTGCAAAACCGCCGTGTTGGACTGGTTCGTGAGAAAAAGCTGCCCGGCAGTGTTGGTCGCGCCACCCGCCGTCAGTGTGCCGCCGGAGATGGTGAGGTTTTTTGCATTCGCGGCGAGCTGGACGCCGCCGCCGGTCGGCGTGGCGCCAAGGCGCAGCGTGTTGCCACCTAGCGTCACGCTGCGGTCGATCAGCGTGTCCGTCATCGAGACGGTGGCGATGTCCGTCGTGGTGCCGGTGACACTCACCGCGCCTTTCGAGGCCTGCGAGAGCGTGAGATGCGATGCCGCGCTGTAACCGCCCACGGCGGAGATCGCCGTGCCCGTCGAGTAAGCGAGATTGCCCGTGAAGCCTCCTTCCACCTTCCCTGCCACGACCTGCGCCCAGCTCGTGACACCCGCCGCATTTCTGAACGTGGCCCAAGGTCCCAGCACGCCATCCGCCTGTGTCGTGCTGATCGTGCCGCTGGCAGGTGCGATGAAGGCGATCATGCCCCGCGCATCACGCGTGATCGTGCCGATGCTCGCATTCATTTGCCCGGTGCCGCTGGAGATGAGCTCCAGCACCGCCAGGCCTCCGATGGTCGTCGCAGCGCCTCCCACGCTGATGTTGCCGAGCGACTGCGAGTTCACCGTGTCCGCTTTGCCGTTCAATCGCAGCACCGTGGCGGAGTTGTTTCCGCCGATGAAGCTCACGTTGTTAGCCGTCACGCCATTATAAATGAGGTCTGTCGCAGTGCTGGAGTTGGCGAAGTCGAGGATCGTCACGCCTCCGGCAAAAGTTCCCAGCCTGCCCAGCGTCGTCGTGCCGGTGTAATTGCTCACGCCGGTGATGGCCAGCGTTCCCGTGCCTGACCCGGTGGCAAACCGCGTGAATCCGAATGCGCCTGTGACACCACCGGCGAGCACCGTCCCGGTGACACCTCCCGTGTTCGTCTGGATGCCCGCGTCCGCCGTGAGCGTGATCGGCTGGGTGAAGGTCGTGCTATTGGTGTCCACACGGATCGCACCGTATTGAGAAGCACCACCAAAGCCCGCGACGCTGATCGGCAGCGTGTAACTGCCGCCCCCCGTGGCGCTGAAGGCGCTGTTGGCCTCCACGACCACACCGCTCATCGCGCCAAAGGTCGTCGCGGCGGCGCTCCGCAGGAAAATGCCGCCATCATTGCCCTTGATGGTGAGTGTGCCTGTCAGCCCCGGATTGCTCGTGCTGTCCACGCGGATGAACTGCGTCGTCGTGCCGCTGCCGGTGAACTTTTGAAACGTGAGGCCATTCCCTGTCAGCGCCAGGGAACTCGCGAAGGTGATGAAATTGCTGCCCGTCGAAGTTGTCTCCTGGGCTTGAACAATCGCGTTCGTGGCAAAATTCAGCGTGCCACCACTCGCACCAGCCAGCGTGAACTGGTTGGTGCTTCCCGGCGCCGAAGCGAGGCTCATGAAGTTGATCCCGCCGACATTTGCCGCCGTCGCACCGGTGATCGTGATCGTGTTGCCTGAGACAAGCGCCGCTCCGGGTGCGCCTAGCTGCGCGATTTCAGCGCCGCTGTTGCTCCATGTGACATTGTTTGTGCCGTCGAACCATTGGTTCGCGCCAAACCACTGCCCCGCGCCGGCGGGCTGGCCTGCGGTGGTGGTGTTCGCATCCCAGATGAGGGTTTGCGAATGAAGTTCGGGAACAAGACAGGAGCTGACTACCACCGCGAAGACGCGGAGGACCAAAGATTTCGTGATGGACATGACGGGGAGTTTTTGTCCATCGAGAGGAAGGATGACATTCACTGCTCACGAGCCGGAGCCCGTGCATGGCAGCAGCGATTGCCACGCTCGATGTATGTGAGGGGGACTCACGCCTAAGCAGCGACAATGCCACGATGCCGAGGAAATCGGCTGTGGAACAACTTCACTTCTTCTTCGTCTTTTTGGCCTTCTTCGCCGGCATCGGAGGCGCGGGAAGATCATCAGCGGGTTGATCGGCAAAACGCCACGGGTCATTAAGACGGCGCATTTCGCCGAGAAGGAGCTTTTTCATCTCGGCGAGCTTTCCGGCATGCTTCGGATCATCGGCGAGGTTTGCCTTGCCGTGCTCTGGAAGAAGCTCATCGGGGTTTTCGGCGAGATTGAAGAGCTGCGTGTGCTTCGCTTTGCCGTCGGCGGACTCGTATTGGATGAGTTTCCAGTCGCCCTGCTTCACGCAGCGCATGCCGGGCTTCGCACCGCCGGCGTAGGCACCGTAGAGCACCTCACGCATGGCTTGCTTTTCGCCGGTGAGCACCGCCTTGAAGCTCGTGCCCTCGCTCGTCTGCGGCGGCTGGATGCCGGCGAGATCACACAGCGTGGCGAGCACGTCGAGAAGGTAGATGTTTCCCTCCACGCGACGTCCTGCGGTGATGCCAGGCCCCTTCACGATGAAGGGCACACGCCAGCAGTGCTGGTAGAGATTCTGTTTCCCCATCAATCCATGATGCCCGATGGCGATGCCGTGGTCGGCGGTGTAGATGATGTAGGTGTTGTCGAGCTCGCCGCTTTCTTCGAGGCGCTTCAGCACGCGGCCGATCTGGATGTCGATGTTGTCGCTGCAGGCATACTGACGGCCGATTTCATTGCGGATGCGCGCCTCATCACGGTGTCTCCACACGCCGCTCACCGCCACTTCATCGCGTACATTCATCTCGGTGTTGTCAAAGGGATGCCCCTTGAGGTAGTTCGCCGGAAGCGGCGGCTGCAACGAATGCAGAGAAGGCACATTAGCTTCGTCGGTGTGGTTGGTGGCGCCGTATTTGGCCAGCAGCTCCGGTTTGCCATCGCGGGTGTCGTGCGGGTGCGAGAAGCCGAAGTAGATCAGGAAGGGCTTCGTGTCTTTCGAGGCTTGGCGGTCGTTGAGGTAGTTCAAAACCTGCTCCGCATGCCAGGCGCTGCCGCTTTCATCGGTCCCGCCGCGCTTCGAGGCATCGTGACGCACGGTGAAGAGCTTGTTCGCGGCCTCGTAGCTGTTTCCCTGTTTGCACGTGCGCATCGTGGCATAGCCCGCACGATTGAAGACAGCGGGAATCGTCTGCTGTTCGAGCTGCGGCGGGCTCGTTTTCGACGCCCAGGGGGAAACCGGCAGATGCCACACCGTGCGTCCGCTCATGATCATGTGCCGCGAGGGCGTGCACACCGCGCCGGACGAGGATCCCATGTGATAAGCCCCATCAAAGACCACGCCCTGCGCCGCCAGTTTGTCGAGGTTCGGCGTCTCGAGCGTCGATTTCGGATTGTACATCTTCAAATCAAACGGCGACTGGTCATCGACGAGGATGAAAAGGATGTTTGGCCGCTTTTCCGCCACAGCGGAAACGACCAGCGAGAGCAATAGAAAGGCAAGGAGACGCATGAGGCGCTGGAAACGCCGCCAAGGCTCCCAACTTGCCTTCACATCTCAATCCCGGCGCATTTCATGCCAGCATCAGCGGAGCCGTGCCAAGCGCATAGTTGCATGATGCGTGCATGTTTAAGCCCGACATCACCAGCCGTGCCGAGATCGAAACCCTTGTGAACACCTTTTACGACCGCGTGAGGGTGGATGAGGTCCTCGGATTCATCTTTGACCAGGTGGCCCAGACAAACTGGAGCACGCATCTGCCGAAGATGTATGCCTTCTGGGAAACGGTGCTCTTCCGCAGCGGCGGCTACACGGGCAATCCACTGGCCGCGCATGCCAAACTGGTGCCGCAGACGGCGATGGGGCGAGAGCAATTCGACCAGTGGCTCATGCTCTTCCGCGCCACGGTGGATGATTTGTTTGCTGGCGAGCATGCCGACCACATCAAGAACTGCGCCGCGGACATGGCGAACGTCATTCACGCCCGCATCAACCAAGTGCCCGATCCGCGATTTGATCCCGCAAACCTCACACCGGAACAACGCGAGCGGTATGCACGTTACAAAGCCAGCGCCGCATGAGCTTTCCTGCCTGCAAACACAAGAAGCACAAGGCCACCGGCCCTCGCCGTCATGGCCTGCGTTGGATCGCGTCGGAGCCTTATCGCGTGTTTTTCGCGCTTGGAGCCGTGTGGAGCATCATCGGTGTGTCGCTCTGGCCGCTGTTTTATGCGCAGAAGCTCTCCTTCTACCCAAACCTCGTTCACGCACGCCTCATGATCGAGGCTTTCGGCGGGGCGTTTGTCGTGGGCTTCCTCGGCACCGCGGGGCCACGCATGGCCACGGCACCGAAACTCACTCCGCTGGAACTCATCTGGCTGGTCACGCTGCACCTTGGCTGCGGCATGAGCCACCTGCCGCAGCAGCTCGCGTGGGGTGATGCGTTTTTCATCGCGTTGCTCGGCTCCTTGCTGCTTTGCCTGGTGATCCGCGTGGTCCGCTTCCGCAAAGAAGCGCCGCCACCGCAGATGCTGCTGGCACTCACCGGCCTCGCCTGTGGCATCACCGGTGCCGCGATGATGCACACAGAGATGGATGCAGCACGCTTCCGCCTCGCGAGCCTGCTGCTTTATCAAGGCCTGCTGCTGCCACCTGTGCTCGGCATTGGCTCGTTCGTCTTTCCACGCATGCTCGGTGGTGATTTCGGCGATCCCAAAACCTCCGCTCAAAGCCGCCAGAAGCTCCTGCGCTCCATCGCCGCGGCTCTCGCCATCGTGCTGAGTTTTTGGGTGGAAGTATATGTGCATGCCCTCGCTGGATGTCTCCTTCGCGCAGTGGTCTCGCTGGCCTATCTGGTCATCGAGGTGCGCTGGCGGCCCTCGCAGGCAGGCTCGCTCACCACGGGCCTGTTTTGGGCTCTGGGCACCGGTTTCACCGGACTGGCCCTCACCGGATTCTTTTACCCTCAACACACCAGTGTCGAGCACCTGCTCTACATCGGCGGTTTTGGCATATTGATGCTCATCGTGGGCTCGCGTGTGCTTTTCGGCCATAGCGGCGACCTCGATGGCTTCTTCGTCCGGTCCAAATGGGTGCGCTTCCTCATCTTCCTTGGCATCCTGGCGGCCACGACGCGTGCCACGCCCGCGTGGGTGCCATCCACCACCATCTCCCACCACATCTACGCCGCATGGACCTGGGGCCTGCTGAGCCTGCTGTGGCTCCTCTGGCACCGGCGCCGCTTCGTGAAGCGTGATGAAGAAGAGTGATCTGGATCGTTCTCAGATCGAGGGCATCAACCGCCCATTGCAAAAGCCCCTCGCTGAACGATAGCCACCGACCGTGCCCACCACACCCGACTCCTCCGCCCTGGATCGTGCCAGGAACAAAGCCTACTGGCGGCTGCTGCCGTTGCTCTTTGTCTGCTACGTCATCGCGTATGTCGATCGGGCGAATGTGAGCCTCGCGAAGCTTACGATGGCGAAGGATTTGCCTGAGTTCGACAATGCGGTCATCGGTTTCGGCGCGGGCATGTTCTTCTGGGGCTACATCCTGCTCGAGGTGCCCGGCACGCTGCTCGTCGAGCGATGGAGCGCACGACGCATGATGTCGCGCATCATGGTGACATGGGGCATCCTCGCCGCGCTCACCGCGGCGGTGACGACGCCGATGCAGTTCTACTGCGTCCGCTTCGGGCTCGGACTCGCGGAGGCCGGCTTCTTCCCCGGCGTCATCGTTTTCCTCACGCATTGGTTTCCGAATCGCGACCGCTCCCGCGCCGTGGCGCTGTTTTTGATCGCCACACCCGTGGCACAGATCGTTAGCCCGAAGATCTCCAACCTCCTGCTGCAAATCGGCACCGACGAGGTCGTCAATGGCGTCACCGTGCATCATCCCGAACTCCTCGGGCTCGAAGGCTGGCAGTGGATGTATATCTTCTGGGGCGTTCCCGCCGTGCTGCTCGGCTTTGTCGTGCTCTTCATGCTGCCAGACCGGCCGCGTGAGGCCAAATGGCTCGCCACTGATGAACGCGAAGCCCTCGAACAGCAGCTCGAGCTCGAAAAAGCACAGCGCTCGAAAGGCAAACGCATGTCACTCGGCGAGGCGCTGCGAAATCCGAAGGTGCTGCTGCTCGCGCTGGCCGGCTTCGCCGCGCTCGCGAGCTTTCGCCTGCTCCAGCCCGACGCCTTTGTCGGCAGCTGGCTGCTCGACATCCGGCCCGAGCCGCGCTTTGTCGCCAACCTGCGGGCGGTGAACGCGATAGTCGCCGGGCAGATCGACTCGCCGCCAAGCCAGCAGTGGGTCGGCCGGGCGCGCTACTTGTTCCCGCTGCAGAACATGATCGCCTGGGGCATGGGCGCGCCGCTGGGCCTGGCGGCCTGGGCCGGCTGGGCCTGGGCCGGCTGGCAGCTGCTGCGCCACAGGCAGCTTGCGCACCTGCTGCCGTGGGCCTGGGTCATACTTTTCTTTGGCTGGCAGGGTGGCATTTTCGGCGCGACCATGCGCTACTACCTGCCGCTGTACGGGCTGCTGGCGCTTTTCGCGGCGTGGGCGCTGCTCGGGCTGGCGCGCGGCGGGCCTGTGCTTGGCAGATTGCAGGCGGCAGCGTGGCGCTGGCTGCCGCTGGCCGCAGTGGCGCTGGCGACGCTGGGCTGGGCATATGCGTTTACGCGGATCTACGAGCGCCCACACGCGCGCGTCGCAGCGGCGCGCTGGGTGCACGCGAACATCGCGCCGGGCGCACGGCTGACGTGGGAGGAGTGGGACGACGCGCTGCCCTTGCAGATCGACGGCCGCGCGCTCGACGAGAGTAGACTGCTTATGACGCGCCCCTACGCCGAGGACGAGCCGGGAAAATACTTCGGCGCGCGCGACGCCAACGGCAAGTACTCGCCTGGCCTGCTCGACCAGC
>CALMTT010000676.1 GCA_937872615.1 uncultured Verrucomicrobiaceae bacterium
AAGCCATGGCGTCCGCATTCACGCTCGTCGGCCAGAATTTCAGCAGGTGCGACTTGCCACTGCCGTAGAAGCCGCTCACCCACGCGCCACTCTGATCCGTGCCGCCCACCCGGCCCAGAAACGCTTCGAGGATGCGCAGCATGCCATCGGCGTATTGTCCTTCGCAGACGAAGTTGGAGAGTTCCTCGCGCAGCGTGGTCCACTCTTGCGGCGTCATGCCGTCGTTGATGCGGGCCTGCCCATTGTTCATGAGCTTGGCGGTCGCCGGATCGCGCAGGAATATCTCTCTGTTCTTCATGGGCTTTTGGTTATTTGCTGGCCAGACCGGTGATCGGCGTTGCGAGGTAGTTCCAACCGTCACGGGCATCCAACAACCGGTAAGCGTTCTGGTCATACGCTCCTGGAAAAAACACCACCAAGCGGCCACGGATATGGCTCTCAATTTTCTGCAAAACGAAGTGAAGCCGCGTGAATCCGTAGAGACCCGCCACACCATGGACCGCCAGCACGTTGTCGTCGCTGTCGTCGCCAGTCAGGATTTCTTCACGGAGGCGAGCGGCGCACGCATCGGCAAATTCGCTGTCGAATTTCAACGCGAGGTCCTCCGGGTGGCGGAAGTATTCCTCGCGGTATTCCTCAGCCGCCATCCAAGCGGGGAACATGTTCGTCAAATCGACTTCGCGCCAACCGTGCCCGGCAGCTTTCGTCCGATGTTCGAACTCCTTCATTTTTACAAGCAGCCGTCGCTCGTCTTCCTTCGAATAAACGACAAAGATGATGCGCTGTGCCCCGGCGAGATTTCGCTGCCAAGGGGCTGAGATGTGCCGCTCGTATTGCTCAGCGAGATCGTCAATGCGCGACACGTGAGTCCTTTATCTCTTGTGAGGTTAAAACCGTGGTGAAGCCGATTTCGATCACGTCGCCTGCTGCTCGCAGGTCCAGTCCGTTGAGACGCTTTGATTCTGCCGCGATGGTCCGCAATTCGCTTGGTGATGAATCCAGCACGCGAGTCCAGTTCGTTTCGAACAATCGGCCGCCTCGCTGTCCCTCCAAATAGCCGAGCAACAACGCATAAGCCGTTGCCAGAGGAGTGGGGCGGACCAATTGCCGGAACTTACGCGCACGGCCCCGGAGATGGCCACTCTGCGTCCACGAAGACGAAACGTTGCGCACCACCTTGTCGAGCGTCGCATCATTCATCCGAGTTCCGACAGCCGCACGGATGGCATCGGTGATCTTCTGTCGGGAAAGTTCCTCGCCAGATTTCATGGCAAGAATTGGCTCGGCGGTAGCCCGCAGGAGGGGGTCCCGGGCAAGCGAGCACAAGAGCGCGAGAACTGGACGCCCGTCCGCATCGTCTTGCCAAAACCGCCGCAACACCCGGAACAGGGGCACCGTCGGTTCGAGGGCGTAAAGTTCCGTTAGGTGTTGGGCCGTAATCTTTCGGTTAGCCCCCGTTTGCTTGGCGAGAGCGTTTTGCTCGACGATTGCGGACAAATAGTCGGTTCGACCTGCGTCCGCGGGGACCGTATCCAGCAAGGTTGAAAGCTCCTCAAGCATGATGGTTCGGCTGGAATGAGTTCCAATCGCCCCAACCTTGAAGCCCAGTTTCTGCGGTAAGCTTTCGGCTAGCACTCCACTACCAATAGTAGTTTTTTGGAAGCCGTCAAGTTCACCGGCAAACTTGCCGGTGGAGATTTCCAGCTGGCAACTCCATTGCCAGTCAGTAAGTAGGACGGGTTGGAAATCTCGACCGTTGGAAAAGGCATTTCGAATTCGGAAATCCCTCTCACTCACAACGTCAATGGCGCTGTCAGCTTTCCTATCAGCAGCCTGAAAGTCCGCCCGAGGCGGCGAGTGCAGTTGATGCTGCCATCATTTGGAGTCGTAAAACGAAAGCCGAGTGCCGGCTTGCAGAACCGAACGGCCTGCGTCGGTGAGAGCGATCCGGTAATCAGGTTCATCATCAAAAAGGCGGGTCTCCAACCATTTCAGCTCTACAATGCCCTGTTGCTCCAACTGCGCGGCCGCGTTGTCGACGAGTGCTTCGGCGGAATACCATTCACCGTCTTCGACAGAAATTCCGATGCCCTTCCACAGTCGGGCATTGGCCTCTTCGCTGCCGTCGTAGGACGACGAGTAGAGAATCGAGCCTTGGGTTTGGAGGACGGCCAGCAGATGAGGCGCTGCCTGCTCGATGAGTTCAGAAGGTCGGAGTCCCATAGGTTGTTGGTTGGTTGCTGTGGCGGAAAATCACTTCTTCGCATCTTGGAGGAGGTCCAAGACCTGTCGGAGGAGGCCGTTGGCCCGCGTCAATTCGCGGCTCGGGGCTCCTGGCGGGGTCGCGTTAATCAGGTCGGTTACCGCGTCGAGGGCGTCCGCAACCCGGCGCTGCTCCGGCGCACGCAGTCGGACGGTGTCCCACCGGTCCATCTCTCCCGAGGCGAATAGGGCCTCGCGAATTGCATCTTCACCGAGGTGACCGTCAAACCAGGCAGTGAACACTTCCTGGACGGCGGTCCGGTTGTTGCTGTCGAGAACGTCCTTCATCCGCCAGAGATTCAGGGCGTGGTGACCGTTCCAAATGGACCAGACAAACCGACGGAGATGCTGCCCGCTGTGCGTGTCGGGATTCTCTCGAATACTCGTGGCGATGTTCTTGAGGGCTTCCTCGGCGGTGCGTTGCCGGGCGGCGCGTT
>CALMTT010000677.1 GCA_937872615.1 uncultured Verrucomicrobiaceae bacterium
CATCGGCGCGAGGTCGATGAAGGCCCGCACGACGGTCAAGGCATTGCGCAGGTGATGGTTCAGGCCCTCCGCCATGATACCCAGGCCGGAGACGCGGTCCGCGGCGAGCATGTGGCGCATCGTGTCCGCCTTCTCCGCCAGCAGGCGCTCGCGCTCGACCAGCACCTGGTAGTAGTCGAGGGCGTGCTTGATCGTGTGGGAAAGCTCTTCGGGGTCCCAAGGCTTGTGCAGGTAGCGGAAGACGCGGCCGTCGTTCACGGCATTGACCGCGGCCTCGTAGTCCGTGTAAGCCGTGACGAGGATGCGCACGGCATTGGGAGAGAGCTTGCGGGCCTGCTCCAGCAGCTCCACGCCGCTGGCACCGGGCATGCGCTGGTCGGTGAGGATCAGGCCGATCTGCGGGCCGTAGGCCTCGAGGATCTTGTAGCCGTCGAGGGCGTTGTTGGCGATGTGGACGACGTAATCGTCGGCAAAGATCTCCCGGAAGTAATGCAGCGCCTTCTCCTCGTCATCGACGTAGAGGATGTGATAGGGCGAGAGGCGCTGGGCGGACATGCGGCGTGCATCCAAGCCGTGCCCGCCGGACGCGGCAACCACTTTGCTGCCGATCCCTGCAAACAGCGTGACTTTCCGGTTGCCCCTCCGGCTGCCAGCGCCTTAATCCGCCCTCCCTTCCTCACCAGCCCCGTTTTCCCATGCTTGAGTTCTTTCGCCGCCATCGTGGAGCCTTCCTGATTGTCCTTACGATCGTCATCATCATCACTTTCTCCGTCTGGGGCGGCTGGCGCTTTGACAAGACCGCCCAAGTGGCCAAGGCGCTGCCCAGCGATCATGCTCTGACCGTCTATGGCAAGGACTACACGAATGCCGAGGTGGGCCAGATGGGTCGCTCGCTCCAGTTCGCGATGCAGCACCTGAGCATGTTTGACCTCTACATCGGCCTCAGCAGCCTCGGTGGGCAGGATGGCTCGAACAGCGGCGGCGGCATCGTCGGCACCGCGCTCGTGCTGAAGCAGGTGCTCGAAGACACTGGCATCCGCGCCAGCGATGCGGAAGCCGTCGAGGCGCTCAAGAAGCTGCCGAACATGCAGACGAACGGCGTTTTTGACCCTTCCCGTGGTCAGCAGGTGGAAGAAACCGCCGGCATGTATGGCCTCAACACCGCCGATCTGCTCGACATCATGCGACTGAAGATCGGCCTCGATAAGCTGAAGGAGCTTGTGACGAAGAATTACGCCGCCTCCAGCTTCGCCGCGGAGAAGCAGTATGCCAGCAACCAGCAGACGATGAAGGTCTCGACCATCGCGTTTGATACCGACGCCTTCAAAAAGGACATCAAGGTCACCGACGAAGAGATCAAGAAGGCCTACGACGAGGCCAAGGAAAGCTTCATGACCATCGAGAAGCGTGCGGTGAAGTATGTCTTCTTCGAAAATCCGAAGGATCTCGACAAGAAGCCCCTCGAAGAGCGCACAAAGCTCCAAACGGCTGTCTCGGATCGCTTGAATGCCTTCACCGAAAAAGCGCTCGCCGCCGGTCGTGAGGCCAATCTCGAAAAACTGGCCACGGAGCTCAAGGAGAAGGTCGAAACCGTCGCCGCCTTTGAGCAGGCCACGCCGCCGGAAGCCCTGAAAACCGAAGCTGCTCTCATCGAAGCCATTTTCACCCAGCCGAAATCCCAGCCGGTGTCTGACGCCTTGAAGACCGACAAGGGCTGGTATGTTTTCACCGTCTCCGCCATCGAAGAACCGAAGCAGCAGGAACTCGCCGCCGTGAAGGACAAGGTGAAGGACAGCATCGTCGAGAAGAAGGCCGCTGAAGCCCGCACGAAGGCCGTGAACGAAGCCCGTGACTTCCTCGTGGCTGGTTTGAAGGACAAAAAGAAGATCGAAGACCTTGTGAAGGAGAAGAAGCTCACGCTGGCTCCGGTCATCGAACTCGATGCCGCCACGCCTGCTCCAAATATTCCGAATAGTGCGCAGATCGCTCGTGAAGCTCAGAAGACTGGCGTTGGCCAGATTTCCCAGGCTGTCGATACCGACAAGGGCACCGTGCTCGTGTTTGTGAACGCGAAGGAGCTGCGCAAGAGCGACAACGCCGCCAGCGTCCGCAAGCAGCAGGCTGACAGCCTCGCGAACCGCGAAGGCGAGGGCGTGTTCGAAGCCTGGTTTGCCAAGAAGGTCGAGGAAGCCCGCATCGAGATGCCGGTGCGCACTGAAACCGCCGCGTGATCGAGACACCACCCAGTCCTGAGGTGGAGGAAATCTTCGACGAGGCCAATGGTCAC
This sequence comes from uncultured Verrucomicrobiaceae bacterium, assembly GCA_937872615.1. GTDB lineage: Bacteria > Verrucomicrobiota > Verrucomicrobiia > Verrucomicrobiales > Verrucomicrobiaceae > Prosthecobacter. Next base: position 2,288 of record CALMTT010000677.1, read on the forward strand.
GTCGCTTTGGGCGAGCTGGCGGAGTCGATTCCGCTGTTTCGCCAATGCGTGGAGCTTCAACCGGGCTTTTTCGATGGCTGGCATGCCCTCGGCATGGCTTTGCTGAAGAACGAGCAGGTCACCGAAGCCATCGGAGCCGGCTTGATGGCCACCACTTTGCGTCCGAACGACCTCCTCGCGTGGACCGCCCTCTCTCAGATGTATGTGCGGAACAAGCAGATCGCCGAGGCGGAGGACGCGAAGTCCAAGGCCCGCATCCTCTCGCTCGGCGGCAAAGTCGTGAAGGATCAATAATCCACGATGCCCGTGTCTCGTGCGAAGGTGATGGGACCGCCGCGGAAGGGCGGGTAGCCGGTGCCGAGCACCATGGCGAGGTCGATGTCATCGGCGCTGCGGGCGATGCCTTCTTTGAGGCACTTCATGGCCTCCTGGCTGATCAGCAGGGCCAGCCGCGTTTGAATGCTCTCCTGCTGCGGCATCGGCGGCGCGGCGGTGAAGGCGATCTCGCGACCGTTGGCATACTGGTAGAAGCCGCGGCCGCTCTTTTTGCCGAGATGACCTTCGGCGACCAATTTGTCGAGCGTGTCCGATTTCGGAAAACGGTCCGGAAAAGCCTTCGCGAGGGTTTGGGCGACATG
>CALMTT010000678.1 GCA_937872615.1 uncultured Verrucomicrobiaceae bacterium
AGGTTTTGTTCGCCTCCGACTTCAGCCAGAACAGCGACGGCTGGAAGCTGCTTGGCGACGGCGCGAGCTGGAGCGTGCAGGACGGCGCGCTGCGCCAGACAGCCCCGAAGGAATTCATCCGCGCCATCATCGGCGACAAGTCCTGGACCGATTACACCATCACCCTGAAAGCCCGGAAAATTTCCGGGGCCGAAGGATTTCTGATCCTGTTCCACATCGCGGACGACGAGGACCGCACCTGGTGGAACATCGCCGGCTGGGACAACACCCGCCATGGCATCGAACTCGGCGAGACACTCGATGGCAAGAACGGCCGCGTGGAAACTGGTCGGTGGTATGACATCCAGGTCGAAATCAAAGGCAACAGCGTGAAATGCTCGCTCGACGGCAAGGTGATTCACGACATCAAGAACACGCTCGGCTCCACCCGCGCCTTGTTTGCCAGCGCGGTCCATGACAGCAAGACCGGTGAAATCATCGTTAAAGTCGTCAACACCGCCGCCGGCCCGACGGAAACGGAAATCAACCTGGTGGGCGCGAAGAAACTCGCGGCGTCAGCCGCTGCCATCGTGCTGACTTCGGCCAGTCCCAAAGACGAAAACACGCTCGATGAGCCGACCAAGGTGGCGCCGCAGCCCACCACGCTTGCCGTAAGCGGCACGCGGATCAAGCACCTGTTCCCCGGCAATTCCTTTACCGTCATCCGCGTGCCCGCCGGGAAATAATCCGGCCGTCCCCACATTCCCCACGCCGGCAGCAACCGGCGTGGGTTTTTGTTCGTGATGGGAACGCCGCCGCCGGGATGAGGGCTGCGCCGGCTGCGCTGAGCCCACCAGCACCTATTCCACCTACGTCACGAGCGGGGGCATCGCCAACGCACTACGCGGCTTGATTTCGCATCCCACTCCCCTAACCTGTAGTCTTACGCTTGGGTCGGATTCCGGGCACAATACCATCAATCACGTGAAGACTAAGACGACGGCTCCCAAACTCAAAAAACATCAGGTGCAACTCATCGCCAGCGGCGACCTGCGCCTCTCGGCCAATCAAGTCTGCTGGCCCGCGCAAGAACAGATGGAAGCCACCCTCACCGCTGCCCTCAAGGCCGAGGGTTACGAACTCATCCGCGCCCACAAGTATGATGAGGTTGCGCGCCACGGCTTCATTGATTCCCAGCGCAAAGGCATGGACGTCTTCCAGCGCATTGACCCCGACGCACCGCTCATCATCGCCGAAGCGGTCTGGCAATACTCCCATCACGTCCTCGCCGGGCTCACCACGCATCGCGGCCCGATCCTCACCGTCGCCAACTGGAGCGGCACCTGGCCGGGGCTCGTCGGCATGCTCAACCTCAACGGCTCGCTCACCAAGCAAGGCGTCAAATACTCCACGCTCTGGAGCGAAGATTTCACCGACGACAATTTCAAATCCAAACTCCGCGACTGGCTCAAGACCGGCGCTTGCTCGCACAAGACCGATCACGTCACGCCGCTCGCGAAGGCAAAAGTTGACGCGAGTGCCAAGAAGCTCGGCGAAGAACTTGCCTCCACCTTGCAACGGGACAAAGCCATCATGGGCATCTTTGATGAAGGTTGCATGGGCATGTTCAACGCCATCATCCCCGACGACCTCCTGCACGCCACCGGCTGCTTCAAAGAGCGCCTCAGCCAGTCCACGCTCTACGCCGCCATGCGCGAGGTGAGCGATGCCGATGCCGCCTCCGTCTTCGCTTGGTTGAAACGCAAAGGCCTGCAAATGAACCTCGGCACCGACGAGGCCACGCAGCTCACCGAATCCCAGGTGCTGCTTCAATGCAAAATGTACATCGCCGCCCTTCGCCTCGCCGATGAGTTCGGCTGCGATGCCATCGGCATCCAGTATCAGCAGGGCTTGAAGGACCTCGCGCCTGCCAGCGACCTCGTCGAAGGCATGCTCAACAACGCCGACCGTCCCCCCGTGCGCAGCGCCGATGGCAAACGCGTCCTGTTTGAAGGCGAAGCACTGCCGCACTTCAACGAAGTCGATGAATGCGCCGGCCTCGACGGCCTCGTCACCTACCGTTTGTGGCGCGAACTCGGCTTCGCGCCCGAAAACACCCTCCACGACCTCCGCTGGGGCCAAAAGTTCGCCAAAGACTACGTCTGGGTTCTCCTCATCAGCGGCGCCGCGCCACCCGCGCATTTCATCGGCGGTTGGAAAGGTGCCTCGACCGAGCGCCAGCCCGCGATGTACTTCCGTCTCGGCGGCGGCACGATGAAAGGTGTGAGCAAACCCGGCCACATCGTCTGGAGCCGCGTCTTTGTGAAGGACAACGCGTTGCATTGCGATATCGGCGTCGCCGAAGTTGTGAAACTCCCCGATGCCGAAACCCAGCGCCGCTGGCAGGAAACCACGTCGCAGTGGCCCATCATGCACACCGTGCTCAAAGGCGTGACCCGCGACCAGATGATGGCCCGCCATCAGAGCAACCACATCCAGGTCGTTTACGCCCCGAACGAAAAACAAGCCCACCGCGCCGCCCGCATCAAAGCTGCTGCCATGCGAGAACTGGGCCTCCACGTCTCGCTTTGCGGCGATGTGAAGGCCGGATGATGCTCATTTCCGATTCACCGACTCTTCCACCTGCTTCGCGAAGGCGCGATCCTCCTCGCTGAGACGATCCAAAGCCACCTCGTAGGGCTTGTTGCTCACCAGCAGCCGGATTTTGCCCTCGCGCACGAGCGTGAACTTTTCCGGCGGCTTCGGTGCCGGGGCCGACATCGCAGCGGCACGGGCCTCGCCGGCCGTCGGGCGCTTCACTTCGATCACCGCGTCTTCAAACGCGATCATCTGGCCCACGAGCGAACGTCCATCCGTGCTCTTCCACTGCCGGGCATCGCCAAACGAATAGTGACTCGTGATGCGTGCGGTGGATTCACCGGAGGCGGGCTTGGCATTCACTGAGGCGCTGCTGGTGTTCCCGCCGCTCGAAACATCACGCGTGGCAAATTTCGTCGGAGTGGTGGGTGTCGCAATCTGGCTGAACGACACCACAGCCAGCAGCGGAAGGATTAAAAACGCCGTTTTCATGGGCACAGGCTACCACACCGCCCGCTGCCGCGGCAAGCACGGAACAGCACTCACTTCTTCTCGAGCTCTTTCTCGGCAAACGTGAGGATCCGCCCCACCGCGGTGGCATCCTGTGCGGCCTTCGCAGTTTCGAAAGCTTCCTTCGCCTTCAGCATGCGGCGCATGACCGGAATCGACACGATGTCCTGCGCACGCTCTTTGACGGACTCAAAGCGCGATTGCAGCGCATCGAGGCTCGTATCGCCGGGCTCAAAGGTGGAGAAGTCCGGCGCAGCACCGGCTTCCTCGGGCTCGTTCACGCCGGAGTCCTTGATGAGCGAGTCCAGCGCTGCATCCGCGGAGGTCCAGTCGCCATTCTTGATCATCGTCTCGATCTCCTGACCGCGGTAGGCCATTGCCTCGGTGGGCTTTTCACCGAGCGCATCCACCACGGCGCGGAGTTTGTTGGCCTTCGCCATCACCGTGGTCTGCAGGTCGGCCTTCGCGCTGACGGCTTTCGACGCGAGCGTGAGCTTCACCGCCTTCTTTTGCTGCTCCGGCGTGAGCACATCACGCAGCGACAGCAGCGTGCGGAGTTGTAGCTGCTTCACCTCGCCCTCGGAGGCCAGCACCTTGCCCAGCATGTCGCTCGCGGACTCGACCGTCGTCGATGGATCGCGCAGCATCTGCTGTAGCGTCTTCTGCTGTTCCTTGAGTGCCGATTCCGTGCCCGAGCCTTTCGCTTTGGCCTCGGTGAGGATGTTCGTCATCTTCGATTCCTGCTCGGCGGAGAGTCCGAGCTCTGGTTTGATCTGCTGAATGATCTCCGGCGTGAGCAGGCCGGCATTGAGAAGCTGTTCCGGACCTGCGAAGGCCGCGGTGGCACTGACGACAAGAGAGAGAAGGAGGTGTTTCATGGCAGTTGAATGGTCAGATGGGTTGGAAGGAGAAAATCAGTCGAAGGCGCATCAAGGCTCGCAAACAGCTCGCGAGGCTCCGAATCGAGCAGCGGCGGCAGATCGGCCACGCTTTGCATTTTCTGCGGCAGCATCCACAAAGTCGCCGCACAGGCCAAAACGGCCGCGAAGGCCAGTCGCGGAACCAAACGGGACTTTTCCAGCATCGGTGCCCGCACGAAACGCGGATGCCACGCGGGGGCTGAAGGCCGCTCGGAATCACGAAGATGCTCAAACAGAGGTTTCAGGTCGTCATTCATGGTCGTGAGAGGTTTGCAGCAGCTCGCGGAGGCGTGCTTTGCCGCGTTCGTAATGCTGGCGCACGGAGCCGACGCTCACGCGCATCACCTGCGCCGCCTCGTTGAGCGTCAAATCCTGGTAAAACACAAGGTGCAGCGCCTCCGACTGCCGCGCGGGCAGTCTTTCCAAAGCCGCCCGCAACCGCGCAGCCTGCTCGTCCCGCTCGATCTGCCGCGAAGGCGATGGATGATGCTCCTCCGTGAAGCTCGCGAGCAGCTTCCCGATCAGCGACTCGCGAAAACGTGCCCGCCGATGCTCTTCGAGCGCCGTGAAGCGGATCACGCCGAACCACCACGTCTTGAAGGCCGAGCGTCCATCGAAACACACGCGATCCGCCGCCACCTTCAGGTAGGCGTTTTGCAGCACATCCTCCGCCCGTCCCGCCTCCCCGCCGCAGCAATGCAACGCCCATCCGAAGGCGTCCGGGTGCAGAGATTCGAGGCTGGCGGCGATGGCGCTGTCCATTCATTTGCCTGCTCTGTGTCCCGCAGACCGCCCATGTATGACAGCCACCCCGAAAAAAGAAATCAGAACCCGCCCGAGCGGCCCTTCACTCCTTGTCTTTGTTTCCATCAAGCTCCCGGTCGGCCCACCCGCTGTAAGGCGGAGCACCTTTGAAAAACCACATCGCTGCCAGCAGATGAAGGATCAAGGACAGTACCGCACTCCAGCCAGAGTGTAGCCTGATCCCCGCCCCGCTCAAAAGAAGGACGGCCTGCATGGTGGCACTATAAAGAAAGTACAAGCCAACAAGGCGAAGGATGAAAGCGAACAAGGCCGGGTAGTTCATGGTGAAGCGCGTGTTGAAGCCAGGAGGCTATGGGAACGCCATGAAAGACGCAATCCCTCAATTTACTCCGCCAGCCGTTCGCGATACACCTTCCGCGCATGCTCGTAGGCCGCTACGGCGTCGACGTGTTCTTTGGGTGCGATGAGCGCCTCCTTTTGCGACCAGCATTGATCGACGCTCTTGAGGCACCATTCGAGGCTGCGCTTCTCACGGATGGGTTTGTCGCCCACGATCACAAAAATCGGGTTCGTGTGCGAGCTGGCGCGGATGCGCAGAGCGATCCAGCCGCTCTTTTCGACGGGCAAATCGAAGCTCAAATCACGCATCGTGCCGTCCGCGGCGATGATTTGCTTCTGCACGGCAAAACCATTCACCAGCAGCTCGACGGGCACACTTCGTGAAGAGCCGATTCGAGCACGTTCGAGGTCCCAGAATGGCTTTTGACCAGCAGGAGCGTTTTGGATGTCGGGCCGCGGTTGTTCATCGAGCAACGCGGAGGCTTTGACGGTAACTTTGACCTTGGCGGGCTCTGCGAGCTTCAATTCACTGCCGTTGACGCCGAGTTCGAGGTCGTTCGCCTTGAAGTCGATGAGGTGGCTCTTGCCATCGCTCACATAGGCGCGTCCGGCGCGGATGCCTTCGCACCAGGCGTCATAGCTGAGGCGCTCGTCGAGCTTCACATAGGCGCGACCTAGCCCCACACGCTCGCCGTAGATGCAGGGGAAGTCGGTCTCGCCGCTGATCCGCGTGCGGAAGCCGGCGTTCAGCGTGTGATACCAGATGTTCAGCTCCCAAGTATGCGGTGTGTCCACCATCGACATGAAATCGACCGCGGGCACCGGTTTCCCATCCGGCCCTTCGACCTCGTGCGTGACATCGACGATGTATTCGCAGGCGCCAATGCCGTTGAAAGGCGGCACGATGTAGTTTGGCAGCTCGTCGGTGGCGCTAGGAAGGCCGAGTTTGTATTGCTGGCCTCGTGCCGGGTCATTTTCAGCGAGCGGTTGCAGTCCCCAACCGCTGTGCGCGGGGCCGGTGAGCGCACCTTGCTTCTTCGCCCACTTCAGTGTGTTCAGGCAAAGCGTGGGCCAGTGATCCGTCGAGTCGCCGCCGGGATACATCTGCTCCTTCAGCTTCAGCAGACAAAGATGGCCGCTCTTGTGCGAGCCGAAGCCGCTGACCTCCACATCGTAGCGCAGCAAGAAGGGAAAACGCGATTCCTTGTCCTCCGTGCCCGTGAAGAACTGCTTCTGATAATCGAAGCACGGCCCCCAAGTCAGATTCGCGCCGATTTTCAGGTCCTCACCCATGCAATGCCGCGCCATGTCCGGCGCATGCACGCCCTGCGTCGGCACGGAGTAGTGCGCACAGCCCGCAGCATGAATGTGATGATCGCCGCTCCACCAGCCAAGTTTTGAAGGATCAATCCAGCGCTTCACCTGGAAGCTCCACGAGGCGTTTTGGCCTGAAATCGTGACCTTTCGCGTCTCCGGCACCGATTCGGGCCCACGACGAAAAACAACGTCATACTCGCCATCGGGCAGTTTCAGCGTTTCACCGTCTCCGCGGTAGATTTGCGGATGGAAGAAGAAATCCGGCGCATGGCGCTTGATCTGGCTCGGATACACTCGCCCGGCCTTGTCCTTGATGAGCAACTCCGCGATGCACGGCTTCCTATTTTCATCCGTGATCGCCAGTTTCACCTCACGAGCCGCCTGACAGTCGAAAAGCACGCTCGTTTCATTGCGAAAGCCGAGGTCCTGCGTGCCCTGACCCGTATCAAAACTGAACGTGGCATCACGCTTGCCCGCGTCGCGGCTGTAAAGCTGCACGATGCGGTATTCGAGCCCCAAACCGGTCAGCGTCGCCTGCATCGGCGGCTGCTCAAACATCTGCAAATCCAGCCACCGCGTCGAGATCGCTGGTTCGCCCGGATCGCGCGGCTTCGCATGCGGCGCGACGGGCGGCGAACCCTTCACATACGCCTCCTTCGCCTGTGGACTGCCCACCGCGAGCCTCGCAGTCACACCCGCTTCGTTTTCGACCCTCACCAAATACTGCCGCCAGCCCGCCTCATCGAGAACGGCCTTCGCCGCGCCTCGCTCCACCTTCACCCGCTGCTCCGGCGTGATCGTGACGTGAAACAGCGCATGCGCATCCAGCACCGCCTTGGCCTTTTGGACAGCTTCCGCGTCGTTTTGCGAGATCGCCGTCTTCAAGGTGATGATTTCATCATCGCTAAACGGCGTGCCGAGGAAACTCGTCGCGTCGATGAGCCGCTGCGCTGCCACCAGAAACGGCTGCGGCTCGATGTCAGCACCTTGAACAAGCGAAACGCAGGCGAGGAAGCATAGGAACGGTCTCATGCCAGATAAACGGCGTGAGCAAGAAGCGGCTTGCGGCTGGAGACGCCTCCCGGCATGCTGTTTGGACCAACCGATATGAAAAAGCTCCTTCTTCTCGCCGCCTGCCTGCTTGCCGCGTGCAAGCCTGCCGACACCTCCAATGCCTCGGGCAAGCCCAAGGTGGCGCTCGTGATGAAGTCGCTGGCGAACGAGTTCTTCCAGACGATGGCCGAGGGCGCGAAGAAGCACCACGCTGCGCACGTGGCGGATTACGAGCTCATCGTGAACGGTATCAAGAACGAGACCGACCTCGCCGAGCAGGTGGGGCTGGTTGAGCAGATGGTGGCGCAGGGTGTGCAGGCCCTCGTCATCGCCCCGGCGGACTCGAAGGCGCTCGTCACCGTGCTCAAGCGGGCCAAGGACGCCGGCGTGCTCGTCATCAACATCGACAACCAACTCGATGCCGAAACGCTGAAGCAAGCCGGCCTTAGCATTCCGTTTGTCGGCCCGGACAACCGCGCCGGTGCCAAAGCCGTGGGCGAGGTGCTCGCGAAGAAGCTCAAGGCGGGCGACGAGGTGGCGATCATCGAAGGCGTGACCACCGCCTTCAACGCGCAGCAACGCAAAGCAGGCTTTGAAGATGCGATGACTGCCGCTGCCATCAAAATCGTAAGCTCGCAGAGCGGCCAGTGGGAGATGGAAAAGGCCAACACCGTCGCCGCAGGCATCCTCGCCGCGAATCCGAACGTCAAAGCCCTGCTCTGCGCCAATGACAACATGGCCCTCGGAGCCGCCGCAGCCGTTCAAGCCGCTGGCAAGGCCGGCCAGATCCAAATCGTCGGCTTCGACAACATCGTCGCCCTCAAGCCCTTGCTGGCCGACGGCCGCGTCCTCGCCACCGCCGACCAGCACGGCGACCAATTGGCTGTCTTCGGCATCGAAGCCGCGTTGAAGGCGCTGAAAGAAAAATCGACGCCAGCGGATCAGCAAACGCCGGTGGACGTAGTCACCAAATGACGAAACCAGAATGGCGAATGACGAATGAAGCCCCAATGCCCCCTTCGTCATTCGTGCTTCGACATTGATTCGTCATCCCTCATTCTGATTTCGTCATTCCCGTCATGCGCCGCTTCACCGACTTCCTCATCCTCCTCGCCGTGCTCACGGCGATGATCGTGCTCTTCGGGTTGCTGCGGGATACCTTTTGGAGCTTCACCACGCTCGGGAACATCGCCAACCGCATTCCGGCGCTGGCGTTGGTGGCCACCGGGATGACGGTGGTGATGATCACGGGCGGCATCGACCTCTCGGTGGGCAGTGTGCTCGGCCTGTGCGGCGCGGTGGTGGGCGTGATGATGGCCGATTGGCAATTGGGGCTGCCGCTGGCCTTGCTGGGTAGCATTTTGGTCGGCTCAGCCATCGGCGGCACGACGGGCGCGGTGAGTGTGAAGTTGCGCCTGCCATCCTTCATCGTGTCGCTCGGCATGCTGGAGATGGCGCGAGGGCTCTCTTTCCTCGTCACAAACTCGCAGACGAAGTACATCGGTGCGGCGGTGGAGACACTCGGGGCTCCGTTTGGAGGCTTGGTGATCTCGCCGGCCTTTGTGATCAGCCTGGTGATCGTCATCGCCGGGCAGGTGGTGCTCTCACACATCGCCGTGGGGCGTCATTGGATCGCGATTGGAGCTAATCGAGAGGCAGCGCTCGTTTCTGGAGTGCCGGTGGATCGTCCGCGCATTCTTGCGCATGCGCTGCTAGGTGCTCTCACCGGTCTCGCGGCGGTCTTCAATTGCTCACGCCTCGGCAGTGCCGATCCGAATGCAGGTGTCGGCTTCGAGCTCAGCGCCATCGCCGCGGTCGTGGTGGGTGGCACGAGCCTGATGGGCGGACGCGGCAGCATCGTTAAGAGCTTCATGGGCGTGCTCATCATCGCCACGCTGGAGGCCGGTCTCGTGCAAATCGGTGCCTCGGAGCCGATGAAGCGCGTCGTGACCGGCGCGGTGATCGTGGCCGCCGTGCTCGCCGAAACCTGGCGGCGGAAGTGAAGGTGTCTCCCAGATAGGTGCAGGCGGATTCCACCTGCAATCTGTGCTCCAAGAGGCCGTTTCATGCTCATGAAGCACACTCTGCTGGCCCTTTCATCATTCGTCATTCTCCATTCGACATTCGCTGCGCAGCAGCGTCCCAACATCCTCGTCATCCTCGTCGATGACATGGGCTTCTCGGACATCGGCTGCTATGGCGGCGAAATCCCAACGCCGAATCTCGATGCACTCGCCACAGGCGGCGTGCGCTTCACGCAGTTCTACAACACGGCGCGGTGCAGCACCACGCGGGCTTCTTTGATGACCGGTTTGTATCCGCATCAGGCCGGGATGGGCTATCTGGATGGTTTGAAGCTGCCGGAGTCGAAAGGCACGCACGCAAAGCTCGATGACCGCTGCGTGACGATGGCGGAGGTGCTCGGCGCGGCGGGTTATCACACGTCCATCGTCGGGAAATGGCATCTGGGGCAGCAAAACGGCACGCCACCGTGGGAGCGCGGTTTTCAGCGCACGGCGACGACGCAGTTCGGCGAGCTGTATTTCCCGAAGGAGCGCAGCAAGGACGCCTGCAAGTGGGTTTACCTCGATGGACGCAAGGTCGCGGCGGACTCGCCGGAGGTCGGTGAAGGCGAGTGGTATTCCACCTTCATGTTCACCGACTGGGCACTGAAATTCCTCGATGATGCCAAAGCGAGCGGAAAACCCTTCTTCCAATACTTCGCGCATGGGGCACCGCATTTCCCGCTGAAGGCACCGCAGGACGTGATCGCGAAGTATCGCGGGAAATACAAGATCGGCTGGGACAAGCTTCGCGAGGCCCGGCACAAAAAACAGATCGAGCTCGGCATCGTCGATGCGAAATGGCCGCTCAGCCCGCGTCCGGCAGATGTGCCCGCGTGGGATTCGCTCAGCGAGGAGGACAAGGACCGCTACGATCACCTCATGGCCATCTACGCGGCCATGCTCGACTGCGTGGATCAAAGCGTTGGCCGCATGATCGCTGGGCTGAAGGAGCGTGGCATGTTCGACAACACGCTCATCTTTTTCATGAGCGACAACGGCGGCAACGCCGAGAGTGGCCCACGCGGCATCACGCAGGGTGAGGTGCTCGGCGGCCCGGACAGCAGCGTCTTTCTCGGCATGACCTGGGCCACGCTGAACAACACGCCCTTCCGTCGGTATAAGCACTTCACGCACGAAGGCGGCATCAGCTCGCCGCTCATCGCGCACTGGCCTGCGGGCATTCCTGCGGATCGAAATGGCAAGCTGGAGCACCAACCCGCGCATCTCATCGACATCATGGCGACGGCCTGTGACGTGACCGGCGCGGTCTATCCTGCCGAGTTCAAAGGGCACAAAATCTTGCCCGCCGAAGGTCTGTCGCTGCTTCCAGCCATCCACGGCCAGCCGCTGCATCGAGTGAAGCCGATCTTCTGGATGCACGAGGGCAACCGGGCCGTGCGCACCGGGCCGTGGAAGCTCGTAAAGAAGTTCAAAGGCCCGTGGGAGCTTTACAACATCGACGAGGACCGCACGGAGCAGCATGACATCATCACGAAATTCCCCGCCATGAGCCAGCACCTCATCCGCCAATGGGAAGACTGGGCCGCCACCACCTTTGTCGATGAATGGATCGGCGACATCCGCAACGACTGGGGCGAAGAACACCGCCGCGAAGGCGAGCCGAAGAAGAAAAAGAAGTGAGCGATCACTTCTCCAGCGACATCAGCTCGATCTTGCGAAACCACACCGGCTGGCCCTCGGCTTGCAGCGCGATGTGGCCGTAGCTGAGCTTCACATCGCCACCGGCGGCCGTGATGTCGCTCGCGGGGGCGATGGTGCAGGATGGATCGAGCACCGGGTGCTCGTAGCGCAGGACCTCGACGCCGTTGATGCGGTGGATGATCACGTCATGGCCGCGCACCTCCATCTCCGCCTGCACCCACTCATCGGCCGGAAAGGTGGGCGAGCTCGATTTGGCGATGTGCTTCGTGTAAAGCTGCCCCTGCATCTCCACATGCGTGCCTGGCGTACACAGATTGCCCGTGGGTCGCGGCCCTTTGCCCTCATCGGCGAGGAACTGCATCTCCAGGCTCGACGGGAAGCCCTGATCGAAGCGCATGCTCTGCGGCGGCTGGGCGTGCAGCATCACGCCGCTGTTGAGGTTCACATACTTCGGCGCGTCCGCCATCATCGTGCCGGTGAAGCGATACTCCATGCGCAGGATGTAGTGCGAGTAGGCCAGGTTGGTGAAAAGGTGGCCATACTGCTGGTTAAACTTCTCGTAGCCATCGTAGCTCACCTTCAGGATGCCGTCCTCGACCCGAAACGTGTTCGCAAAATTCTCCCCCAGCGGCCGCTTCGCGATTTTGATCGTCCACCCGGTCAAATCTTTGCCATTGAAGAGCGGAATCCACTTCGGCTCCTCGGCGTGGCCGGAGATGCCGTTGCAAAGAATGAAGAGGGAAAGAAAGCAGAGGATGAGACGCATGGTGCACCATCCTGACTCTGCCGGGAGCCGATTCCAAGCCGAAGATGCCGATCAACCGGACCAAAATGGACCGTGCAAAAGGCAAACACCGGACAAGGTATCTTTGCCAACGCCTCCATGACTCTTCTTTCCCCGCTCACTCGCATCCTGCTGCTCGCCTGCGCAGTCATGTGCTCCTGCCGGAAAGAGGCAAGCCGTGAAATGCCGCATCGCGCCTACGTGTGGCAGCGGCAGTGGACTCCCGCTGTCACCAAAGCGGCACTCACGGCAGACAGCTCGCCTTTGCGTGGTCTGGCCCTCTTCGGTGCTGAGATCGTGTGGAACAAAAAAGACGCTTCCATCACTCCCGGGGTTATCTTTGGCTCCCCGGACTGGCAGGTCGTCCGAGAGCTGCGAAAGCCCGTCACCATCGTCATGCGCATCGCGAATCATGCCGGCCCGTTTGCCGAGGGAGATGAGAAAACGACCTTCATCGCGGCGCAGGCCGCGGAACTGCTGCGCCGTGTGCGCGGTGAAGGCGTTAGCTGCGCGGAGTTCCAGTTGGACTTCGATTGTGGGCAGAAAAAGCTCGCTGGCTATGCTCACTGGCTCCGTGCGGTGCGTCAGTCGATCGCCCCGACACGTCTCGTCATCACCACCCTGCCAAGCTGGCTCGCGGAGGCGGATTTTCCGAGGTTGGTGACCCATGTGGACGCCTACGTCCTCCAGGTTCACTCTGTCACGCCCTCCCGAGTCACCAGTCGCTCACTCCTCTGCGAGCCGGACCGCGCCAGAAAATGGGTGCAGCAGGCCGCGAAGCTCCAGCGGCCCTTTGAGATCGCGCTTTCTACCTACTCCGCCCTCGCCGGGTATGATCCGCAGGGCCAGCTTCTCGGCTTGGCGCTGGATGCCACGCAGCCGCGCTGGCCTGCTGGCACACAGGTCATGCGGCTGGACTCGGACGCGCCTGCACTGGCAGCGCTGGTGCAGGAGTGGACCGCAGCGCCACCGCAGAACTGCACGGGCATCATTTGGTATCGCCTGCCCGTGGAGACAGATCAGCGAAACTGGCACTGGAGCACCTTGGCCGCCATTTTGTACCGGCGCATGCCACAAAGCCGTTTGGAGGCAAAAATCACCTCCACACAGCCCTACGACGTCTCTTTGGAAAACACCGGTGAAGTGGACGAAGACCTCCACGGCACACTCACCGTGAACTGGGCCAACGCCGCGCCTCCTGCCGCCATCGAGGCCCTGCCCGGCTGGCAGATGCGTCAAGAGGCCGGGCGTGCCATTTTTTCGCCACCCTCCCACATACGGCTCGCGCCGGGTGGCAGAGTCGCGGTAGGATGGCTGCGCTTTCAGGAAAGCACTCCACTCCATGTCGAAGTCACTCGTTAGCCTGAGTTTGTTCGTCGTTTCATTCGTATGCCCTGCCCCATGTCTGCATGCCAGCGGTGGTTACGGCCCGTTTTACTGGCTGGGAGATGGTGGCATCGCCTCAAATCACTCGCCCGAGTTTTACTGGGCCATCGAGACCAAACGTATCGCACGCGACTTCATCCCGGCGGAGAAACGAGTCGGTTATGATGAAAAGGAAGCGCAAAGCTCACCGGAGCCGGATTTGCCCATCAAAACGTGGTCAGCACAGACCGAAGAGGCCAACGAGACTGAATTTGCCGACGCGCTCCAATCCGGCCGCATCCGATCTGCCGACCCAAAAGGTTCCATCACTCTGAACAACGAAGCCCGCCTCTACTTGGCGGACAAAGAACCCAAGGTCACACTCGAAGACCACGAGTTCACCGATTACCAGCGTGGCGCCTACCATTTCAGCCGTGGCAAAGACGGCTACGCCGACGCCAAAGCCGCATGGGAGCACCTGCTGGCACGTCCAAAGGAGCAGCGGCACTACCGCAGCACATGGGCAGCCTTCATGCTGGGCAAACTCGCCATTTACGAAAAACAAGGCGATGGCGCGAAGTGGTTTCAAATGACCCGCTCACTGGCCAGAGAAGGTTTTGCCGACTCCATCGGTCTTGCAGCCGACAGCTATGGCTGGGAGGCGAAGTGGGAACTCGACCATCAGAACTACGAAGCCGCCGCAAGGCTCTACCTCACCCAGTTGGCGCTCGGAGATGACTCGGCCATCTCCTCGCTCAAGCATGTCTTCCCATTCCCAGTCCAAGGCCAGCCTGAGACGGAAGTATTCACCCGGATAGCCAAGGATGAAGTGCTGAGGAGGATACACACTGCGGCGCTACTCTGCGGAAACACCACGAGTGACATGTACGAGTATGCCAGCATCCGCGACCGCAGCGCCGGAGGCTTCACCGCATGGCTCAAAACACTCCAAGAAGCAGGCGTCCAGCAAGACCCGGACGCAGACCGCATCGCCTGGTGCGCCTACTCTGCCGGGGAGTATGCCGCGGCCAAAAACTGGCTCCGATTGGCGACTCCCGACAAAGCCACGACACTCTGGCTCAAAGCCAAACTGCTGCGTCGCGACGGCGAAACCAAGGCTGCGACACTCACGATGGCCAAAGCTGCCAAAGCCATCGTGCAGGAGTTTGAAATCATCGCTCCGTGGGCCAAAGGCTATGAACGCGAGTATTCCCAGGCCATGCCCTTCTGTTTCGGAGGCGATTTTGCCGGACTGCATTTGAGCCGTGGTGACTTCATGCAGGCATTCGAAGCCTTTCGTGAGTTTGGATTGTTCCATGACTGCCATTTCATGGCCGAGCGCGTCTTCACACTGCGGGAACTCATCGCTTATGTGGACAAACTGCCTCCCGTTGATCCAGCTCAAGTAATCGGAGAGTCCTATCTCTCATCGCTGGGCTTCAACTATCCACACGAGACACTGGCACTGCGTCACATCCTGGCCCGGCGTCTGGTCAGGGCCAATCGAGCAACCGAAGCACTGAAATACTTCCCAGCGGAACAACGAGAGGCTCTTCAGCGCTACATCGACGCCAAATCAAAAGCCGAGAACCCCAAAACGCCACGGCTGGAGCGGGCACGTGCCTACTTCGACGCCGCCTGCATCATCAAAACACAGCCTGAGCTCAGCTACCCGGAGATCGAAGGCCAGGACAGCATCGCCGCCCAGCGCATGAGCGGGCGTTATGTCACCAATCGCTATCATGATGAGAACGAGAAGCCATTGTTCAAACCTATCGCCATTTCATCGACGCAGGCGGAGCGTGAGCGCATCGCCAATTCGAGCTACAAGCCGGACCGCAAGCGCTATCACCGCTTCTTCGCCGCAGAACTCGCTGGAAAAGCCGCTGCCCTGCTGCCCAATGACAGCGAAGAACTCGCCGACGTGCTCAACTGCGCCGGTAACTGGATTCGCGGCGACTACCGAGGTGACGACAAAGCAGCGGACAAATACTTCCAACTCATCGAGCGCCGCGCCCCGAACACAACCATCGGCAAAGAAGCCCGGAAGCTGCACTGGTTCGTCCGCCTGCAAGGCCCCTGGAGCCTCGCGAATGGCGTCGAAGCTGGGCCGGGGTAGGCACGGGTGGATCATTGTCTGCTATCCGTGTGTCCCTAAAAGCCGCTGGTGCATTTGCAATGCAATGCAGCCCGCCGCCGTGCGTTTCACAGCCGCCGATGAAAACACTCCTGTTCCTGCTTTCGACCTTCGTCCTTCTGCATTCGTCATTTGCTGCGCAGCAGCGTCCGAACATCGTCGTGATCCTCGTCGATGACATGGGCTTCGCGGACCTTGGCTGCTATGGCTCGGAGATTCCGACGCCGAACCTCGATGCGCTGGCGAAGAACGGGCTGCGCTTCACGCAGTTCTACAACACCGGCCGCTGCTGCCCCACGCGTGCATCGTTGCTCACGGGATTGTATTCGCATCAGGCCGGTGTGGGCCACATGACGGATGACAAGGGCGTGCCGGGCTATCGCGGCAGGCTCAATGACTCGTGCGTGACCATCGCCGAGGTGCTGAAACCAGCGGGTTACTTCACGATCATGAGCGGGAAGTGGCACGTCGGCCAAAATCTCGGCGTCACGCCATGGGGACGCGGCTTTGACCGCAGCCTGAATCCGGCTGCAGGCGGCTTTTACTATGGCGCATCTCCCCGCTACGACCTCTCGCTCAATGGCGAGAAGATCGCCGCGGACGACCCGCGTCTGCCGAAGGACTGGTATTCCACCGATCTGTGGACCACGTTTGGACTCAAGTTCATCGACGAAGCGCTTGCGGCGAAGAAGCCGTTTTACCTTCACCTATGCCACAACGCGCCACACTTCCCGCTGCAAGCACCGGCAGACGCGATCGCCAAGTTTCGCGGCAAATACAAAGAAGGTTGGGGTGCCCTGCGCGATGCCCGCATCCAGCGTCAGCGTGAGATGGGCATCATCGATGCCGCGTGGGAGAAATCGCCGCGGCCGGAGACCATCAAACTGTGGAAAGACCACACGCCGGAGGAGCAGGACCGCTTTGACCATCTCATGGCCGTCTATGCCGCCACCGTGCATCGCATGGACCAGGCCATCGGCGACCTCGTGAACGGCCTCAAGGTCCGCGGCGTGCTCGAAAACACACTCATCCTCTTCATGAGCGACAACGGCGGCAACGCCGAGTCAGGCCCCAAAGGCCGCACCGACGGCGATCCGACCCAGGCCGCCTCAAACTGGTTCTGCGGCGAAAGCTGGGCCTTTCTGGAAAACGCCCCCTTTCGCAAGTACAAGCACTACAACCACGAAGGCGGCATCGCCACGCCACTCATCGCGCATTGGCCGGCAGGGATGAAGACGGGGAGACCATCAGACCATGAGACAGGGAGACTGGCTCATAGGCCCGCCCACCTCATCGACATCATGGCGACCTGCGTCGATGTCGGCGGCGCCAGCTATCCAAAGGAGCACAACGGCCATGCGATCACTCCGATGGAAGGCACCTCACTCAAACCGCTCCTCGTCTCCTCATCTGAAAGTCTCCCCATCTCCCGGTCTCTCTTCTGGGAGCACGAAGGCAATGCCGCCGTGCGTCACGGCGACCTGAAACTCGTGCGCACCGGCCGAAACGGCCCGTGGGAGCTCTACGACCTCAAAGCCGACCGCACTGAGCAGCACGACCTCGCATCCTCGCAGCCGGACAAGGTGAAGGAACTCGCCGCCGAATGGCAAAAGTGGGCCGAACGCGCCCATGTGGTGCCTTATCCCGGCGAAGGCAAAGCCAAGAAGAAGGGCAAAGGGAAGAAAAAGGACGCCCAATAGTCTTCGGCGGCGCTTTGTCGCAACGACGGGCATGCCACATCGTTTTGCCTTCATGCGCCGACTGCTCCCCGCCCTCCTTCTTCTTTCCTCCACCTTTGCCGCCGAGCCCATTCGCGAAGCGTTTGGACCAGAGTTTGATGCGAAGCGGTTTCTGACGCCGATCCCGAACAAAAACACGAGTGTGCGGGATGGCGTGCTTTGGACACGTGGTTCCAGCGGAGGCAAGTATCCACCGATGGTGTATTTGCCAGTCGAGGGAAAAGACCTCACAATCTCCTTTCGCTACCGGCATCTGGCGGCAGGCGGCTGGCTGTGGTTCTTCGTCGATGGCGAGGATGGCTTTGGCAGTGAGGACCACATGCTCCGCGTGAAACTACTGCGCGAAGGTGTGCAACTTCAGGTCGATGCCCATTCGAAGGACGCAAACCACCCGATGAGGCAAAATACCGGTCGTCCCGCTGACCCCGAGAGCGGCGCTTACCGGCTGAATGAGTTTCTGCCGCTCGAGAAAGTCGATTTGAGCACCAACACATGGCGAACGGTGAAGCTCGTCTTTCGCGGCGAGGAGGTCCAAATCACGCTCGACGGCCAGACGTGGTCAAAAACACTCACGCGTCCCAATTTCAACGCCGGTAAGAAGAAGCTCCTCTGGATGCAAAACGGCGGCGAGGCCGGCATCGAGATCGATGACATCGTCGTGACACCGACGATGCCTTGAGCAGAGCACCTCAAAGCCGCGCCAGCGTCGTCGTGAGCAGCTTCCAGAACTTCTGCGTGGAGGAGATGCTGGCGCGTTCGTTTTCGGAATGCGCTTCTTCGATGTCAGGCCCGAATGAGATCATGTCGAGGCCGGGATAGGTCTGCGCGATGACGCCGCATTCCAAGCCGGCGTGGCAGGCGCTGACGCCGACGTCGTGGCCGAAAAGCTCGCGGTAGATGCCTTTCATCTGGTCGAGGATCGCGGAGCTGGCGCTGGGGCTCCAGCCGGGATAGCCGTCGTCGTTTCGCACTTCGACTTCCGTCGAGATCATCCGGAATGGAGCTGCGAAGGCCGCGGCGACATCGCGCTTGCTGGATTCCACGCTGCTGCGTTGCAGGCCGCTCCACTCAGCGCGGCCGCCGCGGAGGTCGATGAGAGAGAGATTGGAGGATGCCTCGACCAAGCCGGGCACCTCAGGGCTCATGCGATACACGCCATTCACCACGGCCTGCATGGCGAGCACCAGCACGCGTTGCAATTCGGGCTGCAAAGTCGCGATGGAGCCGTTTTCGAGCTTCGTGGAGTTGATTTGCAATCCGGGCTCGAGGCGCTGAAACTCCTCGCGGATGATTTGAGCCTCCTCGTCGAGCTTTTCGGCAAAAACTGCCTCATCGAGCACCGCGACGCGGGCGATGCAGCGGGCCGGAATCGCATTGCGAGCACTGCCACCGCGCCATTCGGCCACCGCGACGGCTTTTTCGCCACACGCGGCCAAAAGTCGCGCCATGAGCTTGATCGCGTTGCCACGGCCTTCGTGGATTTGCAGGCCGGAATGACCGCCGCGCAGGCCTTCGACACGGATTTCGGCGATCGTGGCCTTCGCGTGCGCTGTTTCGGGATACGTCCAGCTCACCAGCGTGTCGATGCCGCCGGCGCAGCCGATGGTGAATTCGTCGTCCTCCTCCGAATCGAGGTTGAGCATCGTTTTGCCGCTCAAGAGACCGCCTTGCAGCAAACGAGCACCGCTCATGCCCTGCTCTTCGTCGATGGTGAGCAGCGCTTCGATGGGCGGATGCGAGAGATCCTTCGACGCGAGCACCGCGAGGATCGCAGCGGCTCCGAGGCCGTTGTCAGCACCGAGCGTGGTGCCGCGAGCACGCACCCAATCGCCGTCGATCCACATCTCGATGCCCTGGTTCTCGAAATCGAAGCTCACGCCGTCCGCCGCCTTGTGCACCATGTCGAGATGCGCCTGCAAAATGACCGGCCCACGGCCCGTGCGATCCGTCGAGGCCGCTTTCTTCACGATCAAATTCCCGCCGCTGTCCTCCAGGCACTCCAGCGCATGCTTTGCCGCAAAATCGCGCACAAAGGCCTTCACCTGCGACTCCTTCTTCGACGGCCGCGGCACGGCATTGAGGTCAGCGAAGCAGTTCCAAAGAGCGCGGGGTTCGAGAGAGCGGATGGCGTCGGACATGAGAGGTGCCCGCGATGATGCCGAGGGTCGTGCGCGGCTCAAGCCGGGCGACGGCAAACTGAAAACGCGGCCGTGAGACGCTGCCGGAGCAGTTCGTCATCGAATGTGGCAATCAGCCGCTCGATTTCGACTGGTCGGATAAAATGATGCTTCAACATGCCGCGAATGAAGGCGATGTCCTTCGGACGTGCTGCGTAGAGCTTGGCAATGGTGAGGTCACACGGGTCGATGCACCAACCCGTCGCACCGCCGGTGTTTTCATTGCACACCGCCGTGAGTCGCGTCTCCCACCCCTTAGGCAGGAGAGCCGTGTCCGGACCCACGCCGTCAGCGAAGTAGCCGTAGGTCTCGCTGAAGCGCGACAACTCGCCGAGATTCCGTTCGATTTCGATGCGGAGGTCCGGTTTGTCTCGTGCATAGATGTCGAGTTCCATCGACTGGCGCAGTTCGCGCGGCGCATCGGGATGCTTGCCGAGCACGGACTGGCTGCCGATGATGATGAAATCCTTTTCGCCTGTGGTGCCGCTAGACGCCCGCAAGAGATGCTCGAGTTCGGCGCGCTTCATATTTGTTGAGAATCTCCAGCCGCTTGTCCTGCGGCATCAAAACGGCAAAGGGAGTGCTCTGACGCAGGCGTGTCGCCTCATCATCCCGGCTGCCCAGGACCTCCAGCACGCCGCGCACGCCTTGTCGTTCGATGACGGCCTGCCACTCCCTCAGCGCGTCCTTGTTCTGCTCGGAGTAATCAGGATTCCCGAGCATGCGGTCGATCCACGCCGTCACGAGCGAGAGCTGCCCTGGCGAACGCCGCAGCACGTCGGCGATCACCTGGTGCATCTCGTAGCTGCGCTCGTCGATGACTTGGTGCCAGTTCATGTGGTGAGACTAACGCATCCCTCCGCGAACGGCAAGATACGGCTTTTTGCCCGCAGGAAGCCATGTGGCGCTTCGTTTCATCGACCACCCATGAAGCTCCTCGCTTTCTTTCTCTTCGCCCTTTGCCCTCTGCTCTCCGCCTCGGCGCAGCCGAACATCATCCTTATGATGGGCGATGACCATGGCTGGGAGGAGACGGGCTACCACGGGCATCCGCATGTGAAGACGCCCACCCTCGATGAGATGGCGGCGCAGGGGCTGCGGCTGGAGAATTTCTACGCGGCGCATCCAAGCTGCTCGCCGACGCGGGCGAGCTTCCTCACGGGACGGCATCCGATCCGCATGGGCACCTTCGCGCCGGGCTGGTCGCTGCGACCGGAGGAGATCACCGTGGCGCATGTGCTGAGCAAAGCGGGCTATCAGTGCGCGCATTTCGGCAAGTGGCATGTCGGCACGGTCAAAGCGGGCTCGCCGACGAATCCGGGTGCGATGGGTTTTCACGAGTGGCTCTCGCACGACAACTTCTTCGAGCTGAATCCCTCGCTCTCGCGCAATGGCGGTCCGCCGCAGGTCTTCAAAGGGGAGAGCTCCGAGATCCTCGTGCGCGATGCGATGCAGTTCATCGATCGCGCGAAAAAGGACGGCAAAGCCTTCTTCAGCATCATCTGGTTCGGCTCGCCGCACGAGCCCTACAGCGGCCTGCCGCAGGATCTGGCGCTGTATGACGATCTGCCCGCGAAGTATTCGAAAAGCAAAGTGCGTCTCACCTCGAACGAAACCGGTGCCCCCGTCACCCGATCGCAGGGCGAGGTGCTGCGAGAGCGCTACGCCGAGATCACCGCGATGGACCGAGCCATCGGCCAATTGCGAAAGCATCTCGCCGCCACCGGCCTGCGCGAGGACACGCTGCTGTTTTACTGCGGTGACAACGGCACCTCCGCCGATGGATCGCTCGTGCGGCCGCATCGCGGCGTGAAGGGCGAGGTCTATGACGGCGGCATCCTCGTGCCCGGCCTCATCGAGTGGCCCGCACGCATCAAAACGCCTCGCACGACCACCGTGCGTGCCACCACGAGCGATCTGCTGCCCACGCTCGCCGCGCTCACCGGCCAGCCTTTGCCCCAGCGCCCCATCGACGGCACCGACCTCACGCCGTTGCTCGATGGAAAAATGACCGGGCGTCCCGTGCCGCTCTACTTCTGGGACTACGACACCTCGCGCTTCAACGGAATCCAAATGGAGAACTACATCGACCCGAAGCAGCAGGAAGGCACCACACCGCTCGCCAAGCTCTCCGGCGGCAAGGCCACGCGCGACTTCCGCAACCTGCGCCATCCCGGCGACATCACCGAAGCCGACTTCCGCGGCCCCCGCGCCATCATCGACGGTCATTTCAAGCTCGTCATCCGCGACGGCAAAAAGGCCGTCAATTCCAAAACCGAGCTCTTTGACCTCCAAACCGATCCCGCCGAGAAAACCAGCCTCACCGAGCAGCAACCCGACCGCGTCAAGCAGCTCCAAACCAAGATGCGTGCTTGGCAGGAGTCCGTTTTGAAGAGCCTCACCGGCGGCGACTACACGAAGTAAAGTAGCCCTCTCGCTCCGCGAGAGGAGCACAAGGCTCTCGCTGCTCCACACGCCATCGCATTCCGAATGATTAACCGGCTTGCAACGCGTCCAGCTCATCTCGCGGAGCGAGATGGCTACTTTGCTGCCGCGCTGGCGATAAGTTGGCTTAACAAGTCACCGCTGCCTTCCGTTTGTTCCGTGTCTTCCGTAGGCCAACCCAGTTTGAATCATGAAACACCTCGCCATCCTCCTCGCTCTTTGCCCTTTGCTCTTCGCTTCCGCCGCGGACCGACCGGCGCATCTCTTCATCCTCACCGGGCAGTCAAACATGGCCGGGATGGACCCGAAGCTCGGTTTTGAGCCGGAGGCGAAGATCGCGTTTCCGGATGCGGACGTGGCCTACATCAAGGTCGCGGTCGGCGGCATGCCCATTCGCTACTGGGTCGATGAATGGAACGACATCGCCACGAAGCACGGCGTCGATGTCGCGAAGGCACGCGAGAAGGATAAGAGCAAGGGCACGATCTTCTATCCGCGCATCCTCGAGCAGTTCGCCACCATGCTGAAGGCGCACACGAACGTGAAGTCCGTCACCTTCTGCTGGATGCAGGGCGAGAACGACTCCAAAACCGGCCTCCACGCGCCCTACGCCGATGCCTTGAAGCAACTCATCGCCAACCTGCGCCGCGATTTGAAGCAACCGAACATGCACGTCGTCATCGGCCGGATCAGCGACCACGACCGCATCAACCCGCCTGCCTGGAAAGTCGTCCGCGAAAGCCAAGTGGAGGTCGCCAAGACCGATCCCCACGGCGCGTGGGTCGATTGCGATGACCTCAACGACAAAGAAATCAAAGGCGTGATGACCCAGGACCTTCACTACACTAAACCCGGCTACGAACTCCTCGGCCGCCGTTTCGTGCGTCAGGCCAAAGCGCTCTTCGAAGGCCAGAAGCCGGCGGAGAATGGCCGGCCTGAGTAAGGTCAGTCGTCGGAACCCTCTTCGAAGAGCCAGCGCCGTCTTTCGTGGCGGATTTGGATAACCGTCACCAATTTCTGTGGCTCGTCCACGCTATAGATCACCCGCCATCCCACACCGGATTTCCAAGGTCGAAAAGGCATTTGCCGAAGTTCCAAGCCCCGCTGCCATCGACCGTTCTCTGGCGCAAACGCATGCCTGGCAGGTTTGTCACCCAGGCCAGCCAGTGCCTCGTGCAGCTTTTGGAGCCATTTCTCAGCAAGCGCCTCGCCGCCGTGTGTCTCGTCGGATTTGAACCAGTCAATCTGCTCCTCGATGCACGTCCTGGATTCGCGAGACAGGACCACGCGATGTTTCATCGGGCAGTCGATCTGCTTTTCAGTCGCTTGCGGAGCTGCTGAAACGCTTCGTCGAGCGGAACGCCTCGTTCGCCTTGGGCGTAAGCCTCGACCGCAGCCTGAAGTCTCAGGTCCATCTGCCGCTCGTGCGCCTCATCGGCGAGCTTCTGATAAGCGTCCACGGACAGGACCACCGCCGTCGCCTTGCCATTG
The DNA here is from genome assembly GCA_937872615.1 of uncultured Verrucomicrobiaceae bacterium. Lineage (GTDB taxonomy): Bacteria > Verrucomicrobiota > Verrucomicrobiia > Verrucomicrobiales > Verrucomicrobiaceae > Prosthecobacter. Next base: position 23,348 of record CALMTT010000678.1, read on the forward strand.
TGGGTCAGCACTCGCGGGCGGCGGGTTTTCTTGAGCTCGTCGGTGTGCTTGCGGGTCTGCCGCGCAAAGTCGGTGAGGCTGACGATGTCTTTGGCGAGGATCATGTTCATGAGTCGATGTTAGCACAGAATTCTGTGCGGTGGCAAGCAGTGGCTCATTTCATCTCCCCGCAAAAAATTCCCGCGAGTTTGCCGCTAGTGCCGCGTTACCACGCGCCACCATGAAATCGCTCCTCGCCGCTAGTTTTGCCCTCGTTGCTGCCACCGCGTTGGCCGCGCCGCCGAAGTTCAATGTGCTGCACATCGTCTCGGATGATTTAAACACCTCCCTCGGCTGCTACGGGCATGCGCAGGTGAAATCGCCGCACATCGACAAGCTCGCGGCCACCGGCGTGCGCTTTGAAAAAGCCTACTGCCAGTATCCGCTGTGCAATCCGAGCCGCGCTTCCTTCATGACCGGCATGCGTCCCGGCAGCACGAAGGTGTATGAAAACAGCACGCACTTCCGCAAAGCCCTGCCGGATGTGATGAGCATCCCGCAGACGTTTTCCAAGGCGGGCGCGTTCGCCGCTCGCGTCGGCAAACTATACCACTATGGCGTGCCGACGCAGATCGGCACCAGCGGTCTCGATGACGAGCCATCGTGGCAGCAGGTCGTGAATCCCATCGGTCATGACAAGAAAGTCGAGGACCAGATCCACACGAACGGGCGCCTGGTCGTCAATCTCCCAGCGGCAGGGCTGCGCCGTCGCCCAGGCATCGCACATGACATCGTTCACGAAGAGACGCGCACCGCGCCCGACCGCCACCTCAATCCGGTGGGGGACCGTCCAGGTAAACGAAGTCGACGCCGACCGCCGTCCGTCGCTGGCGGTGATGGTCACACCAGGCAGATGCGTCTGCCGCAGGTCCGCACATCGGTCGGCTTGCGCAGACACGGTCTGCACAAAAGCCGGCACGGGCGACTGATGGTCGATGGGCGACAGCAAAAACGCGAGAGCGAACGCCACACTGGACGCGGCAAGACAGCGAGAGCGCATGCGCGTACTCTACCGCCGTCGCCCACACGTGCCGTAGTTGACCATCACGGTACGTCGCTCGTGACATAATCCGCGCTGGCTTTCGACCTTCTTGCTCTCAAGCGACGGCTGGAAATAATTGTCGAGCTTTCAGCGACAGGTGAGCTAGTATCGACTAAATGCTCAGCTAGGTTTACGTCTGTTCCCGCTTCAGGCCCCACGCCGACAACGACAACAGCCCGTGAACATCGGTTGAATCGCTCAGAGTGGGAGTCGCCGCTCGCCAGACCTGGCAGTGGCCGTTCACCGACCTCGATCAGGTACAGGCGTAGTGAGCGATGCACGGGCGGCATCGGGGTCTGAGATGCGGCGATGCGTGAACAGGAGCGGACGCGACAGTGGCTGGCGCAGTCATTTGGTGACTGTGCAGTCCATGGGTGCGGACCCGTCGGTGTGAGCGCGGACATTCTTCGCAGGTGAGTGTTGATGATCGCAGAGACAGACCCCCAGAACCCGCCCATCGCCTACCTGACGATTCTCAAGAACTCGGTCTATTCGATTGACCAGTTCGCCTTCCAACTGGAAGCCCTGTCGACGCGCTTTCGCGGCGATCTGTGGGTGGTTGGCCCGGAGGACAAGGTCGAAGTCGTCGGACGCTTCGTCGTGCACGTCGTGAAACGGAAGGCGGGCGAGTCGAAGCCGGCGCTGTTCTGGCGGCTGTATTCGAACATCCTGCAGCGAGCGCGCGACATCCAGGGATCGGTTCCGGAACCGAAGGTGGTCGTGACCTACGACCCGTTCCGTCAGGGTCTGCTCGCGGCGATGATCAAGCGCGCGATCGGGTGGCCCACGATTCTCGAAGTGAACGGCGCCTATGCACGTCCGGAAAACTTCCGCGACATGCAGGGGGTCTTCAACAAGCTGGTCAAACCGTTCCTCTTCAAAGCGGTGGCCCGCATCACCCTGGGGCGCGCCGACGGGATCCGCCTGCTGTATCACAACCAGGTGAGTGGGCTCGCGCCGCTTCCGGCGCGGGCCGTCGTTCGACACTTCTTCGACAATGCAGCACTCGACCGATTTGTCCCCGGCCCCGAAGAGCCGTTCCTGCTGCACGTCGGCTATCCCTTCTACCGGAAGGGCGTGGATACGCTGGTCGACGCGTTTGCTCGCACGCGCCGGCAGTTCCCGGAATGGCGCCTGGTACTCATCGGCCACGAACTGAGCGAGCACATCCCGAATCCGCCGGCCGGCGTGGAGATCCTTCCCGGCATGACCAACCTCGAAGTGGCCAACTGGGTCTCCCGCTGCGGCTGCTATGTGCTGGCGTCACGCTCAGAGGCCATGGGCCGCGTGCTGATTGAAGCCGCTGCCGCCGGGAAGCCACGCATTGCCTCCCGCGTCGATGGCACCTACACGGTGGTCGAAGACGAAGTCGACGGACTGATGTTCAATGCCGAGGACGTCGATGGCCTGGCCCGCCAGCTCGCACGCATCATGGGGGACCCGGAACTGAGGCGCGTGCTGGGTGAACGTGGTCGTGTCCGCGCGGCCGTCGATTTCTCCGCCGAACGCTACACCCGCCACTACGCCGAAATCGTCCGCTCAGTCATTCACGCCAGCGAGGCTCGCCGCAAAGCAGCCGTCTGACGGCACGCCGTGGCACCCCCGCCGGAGTCGCGACCATTACGGTTCGCGGTCTCGCGGTGTCGCTGCCCTCGACGCCGGCTCTTCGCCGGCGCACGGTGGCCGATGCCAGGGCCTGGAGTATCCGCGAGCGTACATCATTGGCGTGCGTTGAAACCCAGAACCCACCCATGCGGACTCACGCGTGATGACTGCACAGCCGCCAACAAAGACTGATCGCTTCTACACGCTGGTCGCTTCGTGTCCTGACCAGGTCGGTATCGTCGCCAGGGTCGCCGGCCTCATCGCAGAACACCACGGGTGGATTCTCGAAACGCATCACTTCGCCGACGCTGACTCGGGCCGCTATTTCATGCGACTCGAAGTGAAGGCCGACAGCCTGCCGTTTGGCGTCAACGAATTCAGGCGGCTGTTTCGAAGCGTCGGCGAGTCGCTTCACATGGACTGGCGAATCAGCGATTCGGCGGTCCGTAAGCGTCTCATCCTGATGGTCTCGACGCAGGAGCATTGCCTCTACGATCTCTTGTCGCGATGGCAGGCGGGAGAGCTGAAAGCTGACATTCCGTGCATCATCTCGAACCACGAGCGTTTCCGCTCACTGGTCGAATGGCACAGCATTCCGTATTGCTGCATTCC
>CALMTT010000679.1 GCA_937872615.1 uncultured Verrucomicrobiaceae bacterium
CGAGGTCGAGGGCGACGACGTTGTCCTTCAGCGGGAGGATGCTTTCGACTTTGGCGTCATCGCACTTGGAGACGCCAGTGAGGAAATCGACGCGGACGAGCGGGCTCTCGACCTTCACGGGAGAGACCTGCGCACCGGCTTTTTTGGCGGCTTCGAGCACGGGATCGGCGAGCGGCTTCACTTCCTTTTCCAGTTTGGCGAAGAACACGTCGTGTTCGCGGGGCTTGAACTCGCGCTGCGCCTGCGTGGCGGCACCGGCGGGCATGCCCTCGGTGTTGCCGACCCATCCGCCAAAGTCGGCGCCTTCCTCGATCCACTTCTTCAGCAGGGCGATCTCTTCCTTCGTGAGGTCATCGCCCTTCGGCGGCATGTGCGCGTCGTCGTCCTTCGGCAGGTTCACGGACTCGTAGATGCCGCTTTTATCCGGCGAGCCGGCTGTGAGCACCGTGCCGTTTTCGCTGCCCTTCACGATGGCCCAGGCGGCGTCGAGGCGCAGACCGGCCTTGGGTTCCTTCTTCTTGCCGTTTTCCTCGTAAGGGGCGCGATGGCAATCGACGCACTTTTTGGTCATGAAGGGAAGGATCTCCTTTTCGAAGCTCACGGCACCGAAGGCGGGTGCGGCGAGCAAGAGGGAGGCAAGAGGGAGCAAGGCAGGGCGTATCACGGCAGGAAGAATGGGTTGGGGTCGAGGGAAACGCTTGCCTGTATGCCTTGTTTCAGGGAAATAGACGCGGGCCAACCCACGCACAGCCATGAGCACCAAACGCGCCGCTGAAATCGAATCTGACTCCCTCCTCCGTCGTAGCACGCTCGCCATCGTCATGGGTGGTGGTGCTGGGACACGTCTTTTCCCGCTGACCAAAGATCGTGCGAAGCCCGCCGTGCCGCTCGCTGGCAAGTATCGCATCGTCGATCTGCCGATCAGCAACTGCATCAACTCCGGCCTGCGCCAGGTGTATGTGCTGACGCAATACAACAGCGCCTCGCTTAACCGCCATCTCAGCCGCACCTATCGCTTCGACCAGTTCACGCGTGGCTTTGTGGAAGTGCTCGCTGCGCAGCAGACGCCCGAGGGCGAGCGTTGGTATCAGGGCACTGCCGACGCCGTGCGGCAAAACCTGCGTTACTTCCTCGAAGGCGACCATGAGTACTTTCTCATCCTCAGCGGTGACCAGCTCTACCGCATGGATTTCCGCAAGCTGATGCGCCAGCACATGGCCAGCGACGCGGACATCACGATCGCCACGCTGCCGGTGAACGCACGGGACGCCACGGCTTTTGGCATCATGCACAGCGATGAGAGCGGGCGCATCACCGAGTTCGTCGAGAAGCCAAAGGACCCCGCGGTGCTCGACAAATTCCGCATGCCGGCGGAGACCGTGAAGGCCCTCGGCATCGAAGGAGATGAGCCGCGCTTTCAGGCGAGCATGGGCATCTATCTCTTCAACCGGAAGGTCCTCGAGGAGTGCCTGGACAATACGCAGAACGATTTCGGCAAGCACATCATCCCGACGGCGATTCAGGAACGCCACGTGCACGCCTACAACTTCCACGGCTACTGGGAGGATATCGGCACCATCCGCAGCTTTTTCGAGGCCAATCTGGATCTCTGCAAGACCGTGCCGCCATTCGATTTCTTCGACAGCGTGGCGCCCATCTTCACCCACAGCCGCGCCCTGCCGGCAAGCAAACTCAACGGCGCCTCGGTGCGCCAGGCGCTCATCGCCGATGGCTGCATCATCACGGATGCCCATCTGGAAAACGCAGTCGTTGGCGTGCGCTCCCGCATCGAGACGGGCACCACCATCCGCAACTGCATCATCATGGGCGCGGACTTTTACGCCGGCGCCCGCGGCACCGATCCGGATCGTCCGCCGCCCGGCATCGGTCGTAATTGCCGCATCGAGCGGGCGATCATCGACAAGAACGTCCACATCGGCGACAACGTCGTCATCACGCCCGAGGGCAAACCCGACCACTTCGACGGGCCCAACTGGTACATCCGCGATGGCATTGTTTGCGTGCCCAAAGACGCGGTGATCCCAGGCGGCACATGGATTTGAGCGGTGGAGTCGGTGTGTGGTGAAAGTTGCGGGGCGTTCGGGCCGCTTGTAGTGGCCCTTTCTCGACCATGAAATCCTTCCGCCTCAAACGCCTCTTCAACGCCAAGTCCAACCGCTGCTTCGATGTGGCCGTCGATCATGGTTTCTTCAACCAGCCGGGCTTTCTTCAGGGCATCGAGGATATGCGGACGGTGGTGCAGACGCTCGTCGAGGCGGCCCCGGATGCCATCCAGCTCACGCTGGGCATGGCGCGGCATTTGCAGGAGATTCCAGGCCGACACAAACCCAGCCTCGTGCTGCGCACAGACGTGGCGAACATCTATGGCAAGACCCTGCCGGAGAACCGCCGCTTCAGCCTCATGATCGAGGATTGCATGCTGCAGGCGGTCCGCTACGACGCGTCCTGCGTGTGCGTGAACCTTTTCCAAATTCCCGGCGCCCCTGAAGTGCATGCGGAGTGCGTGGAGAACATCCTCAAGCTCAAGCCACAGGCCGATTACTACGGCATGCCGATGATGGTGGAGCCGCTGGTGTTTCAGCCGAATGAAAAAGCCGGTGGTTACATGGTGAATGGCGATGAAACGGCGATCACCTACCTCGTTCGTCAGGCGGTGGAACTCGGCGCGGACATCATCAAGGCTGATCCGACGGATGATGTGAGCCGTTACCACAAAATCATCGAGGCGGCTTCTGGCATTCCCGTTCTGGTGCGTGGCGGAGGCCGGGTGAGTGATCGCGAGATCCTCGAACGCACGCAGGGCCTGCTCCAGCAAGGCGCGGCGGGCATCGTGTATGGCCGCAACGTCATCCAGCATCCGAACCCGAAGGGCATCACGCGGGCCCTGATGGCGATGGTGCACGATGGCGCGGGCGTTGATGAGGCTTTGGGCCTGATCTGAGCCGGATTGATGGAGTGATGGATGGTTGGAGTAGTGGCGGAAGACTCCACGCCTCCAACTTGGGCATGAAAAAGCCGCGACGCGCTTTCGCGGGTCGCGGCTGATTTTTCACTCGGGGATCATCAGATGATCTCGACGTTCTGCATGCCGAGCTTCGCGTAGTCCTCGGCTTTGTAGCCGGGGATGGCGATGGGATAATAGCCGTTCGCGTCGGGATTGACGGGGGCGGCGGTCTCCGGGGTCACGATGGCGGGCATGTGCTGCACCTTGGAGTTGAGCGCCTCATCCCACTTGATCTCCTTGCCGGAGTAGGTGGCCATGCGGCCCATGATGGCGGTCATGGTGCTCTCGGCGCCGTAGTAGGCGTTGTTGAGCGCCTTGTTGTTGAGGATGGCATCCTGCAGCGTGTCGTGCTCGACCTGATACGGATTCGGATCGCCGCCGGAAGCGCCTTTCTTGCCCTTCTTGCCACCTTCGTCGCCACCGCGGGCGGGACGATACTTCCAGATGGTGTTGCCCTTGTGGTCGACGGCGTAGCACTTGCCGCTGTTGTCGAGGTACACCTTGCCCTTGGTGCCGGTGAATTCTTCGCGCACGTCCGGCTTGGTGTTGCTCTGATGACGGCACTGGCTGTTGACGCGCACGCCGTTGGCATAGGTGAACTCCACGTAGTGGTGGTCATAAATCTGGCCCCACTTCTTGTCCACGCGCTGCTGACGGCCGCCCATGCCGGCGGCGGTTTCCGGATGGCCGCCGATGAACCAGTTGGCGACGTCGATGTTGTGAATGTGCTGCTCGTTGATGTGGTCGCCGCACAGCCAGGTGAAGTGATACCAGTTGTTGCACTGGTACATGAGTTCGCTCATGCCCTCTTTGCGGTCGCGGAACCAGATGCCGCCGCCGTTCCAGTAAACCTGGCCGGAGACGATGTCGCCGATGATGCCCTGCTCCTTGACCTGCTTCAACGCGTCGAGGTAGCAGTTCTGGTAGCGGCGCTGGAGGCCGACGACGACCTTCAATTTCTTCTCATCGGCCACTTTGGCCATTTCGAGCACTTTGCGCACGCCGGGGCTGTCCACAGCGACGGGCTTTTCCATGAACACGTTCTTGCCGGCGTTGATGGCGGCTTCGAAGTGATACGGGCGGAAGCCGGGAGGCGTGGTCAAAATCACGAGGTCGCAGGAGTCGATGACCTTCTTGTAGCCTTCGACGCCGTCGTAGATGCGGTCATCGACCTGGACGCGCTCGGCGTGCTTGTTGCGCAGGTTGGAAAGGGAGCCCTCGGCCTTTTCTTTGAAGGCATCGCACACGGCGTGGAGCACGAAATTGGCGTTCGGCGTGGTCAGCGCCTGATCCGCAGCGCCCGAGCCACGGCCGCCGGAGCCGATGAGGCCGATTTTGACTTTGTCGCTGCCCGCAGCCCAGGCGGACTGGGCGACGGTGAGAGCGCTGGCGGCAGCGGTAGTGCCGATAAACTGGCGGCGCGAGGAGGCCGCTGGTGTGGTTGGTGTGTTCATGAGGAGTAGGATAACGTGAGTGGTGAGGATGTTCTGTGTGCGAAACGTGCGGTAAAAATGACGAAACCAGAATTCCGAAGGACGAAGGAATGTCGAAATCCAAAGCCCGAACGAGCAAGGTGGCCGCAGTTCGGACTTCGGGCTTAATTCGTCATTCGGAATTCCTCATTCGTCATTTGCCAGCTCCGAGTTAGCCATTGAGCGCCGCTTTAATGACCTGGATGCCTTCCTCATACACCTGCTCGGTGCTGGGGAAGAAGTCGCGCCAGACGCGGGTGGCGGCGGCGAGGTCTGGCAGGGCGCTGCCGAAGGCCTCGATGGTCATCCAGCCGTCGTAGCCGATCTTTTTGAGGTGCTGGATCTGCTCGGTGAGATTGATGTGGCCGCGACCGGGTGTGCCGCGGTCGTTTTCGGAGATGTGCACGTGGTTGAGCTTGCCGGAGGCGAAGACGGTGTCGATGGCGGCGAAGGGATTCTTCTCCTCGATGTTTGCGTGGAAGGTGTCGTACATCGTGCCGAAGTTCGGATGATCGACGCGCTTCACGTAGCTGGCGGCCTGCTCCATCGTGTTGAGGAGATGGCTCTCGAAGCGGTTCAGCGCCTCGATGGCGCACTTCACGCCCGCAGCTTGAGCGACCGGCGCGATGGCGCGATGCACTTCGGCGGCGTGGTTGAGCTCCGCTTCCGTGGGGAAGGCACCCGTGAACTGGCCCAGCACCTGGTAGTAGGGGCCGCAAAGCGTCTGCACGCCGGCATTGTGAGCGCACTCGAGCACGCGCTTCAGATGGTCGATGGCACCCTGGCGGTTCGCGGCGACGGGGGAGATGGCGTTGTGCGCTTCATCCGGCAAAACGGTCACGGCCGTGCATTCGAGGCCGTTGTCCTTGAGCACCTTGCCGATGCTGGCGAAGTGGGCGGGATTGCTCACATCGAAAATCGGCAGCTCGACGCCGTCGTAGCCGGCCTTCTTGAGTTTTTCGATGACGGGGTAATTGGCCTCGGTGACGTGGCCCGTGTAGAGAAGGAGGTTGAATCCGATTTTCATGCGAGTGGGGCCGACAAGCTAGGGATTCGCGGCGGAAATGGCAAGAACAGAAGCGCCGCACGGTGTGACGATCACGCAGCGTCGCTTGCCGTGGCGCTTCTCTCCTTGAAAACAGCCCTGCCTCCCGCATCATGGCCACCTGTATGACGAAAACCGCCCGTTTCATCGCCTTCGCCGCCTGTTTGGCCCTCGTTTCGTGTAAGAACGCCGATCCCTCGGCCAACGTCAGCGATCCGTATGCCTCGAATTACAACGACGGCTTCTACAATCCATATCCCGGCCAGGGCGGCAGCATGCAGGCCGGCGCCCCCGCGCAGCCCACCTATCAAACACCACCAGTGACGGCCGAGGCGCCTCCTCCTCCCGACCCGTATGCCTTCGGCGGAGCCTCGAAGCCCTCCACCAGCTCGACGAGCAGCAGCAAGCCGAAGACCGTGGCCAGCAGCAGCTCGTCGAAAAAGACCACCACGAGCTCCTCGAAGTCGAAATCGAAGGCCAAGCCCAAATCCTCCAGCGGCTCGAAGTACACCGTCGCGAAGGGCGATTCGCTCTACGCCATCGCTTTGAGGAAAAAAACCACCGTGGCCAAGCTCAAGGCCGCCAACGGCCTGAAAAGCGACCTCATCCGTCCCGGCCAATCGCTCAAAATTCCCTGATTCAGGCCATCATCGCTTGAATAAACCGGCTGCGTCCGGCGTCCGAAACCCGCCTTCACCCTGAAAATGTCCGCCGCCGCCCCTGCCGCGACTGATCCCGTCGAGCCGCTCGACGTCGATCTCGTCAAACGCAGCCAGGCGGGAGACACGCGTGCGTTCGACCTGCTCGTCACACGCTATCGGGGAAGGATCTACGCCATGACTTACCATCTCGTCCAAAATGAAACCGAGGCCTGGGACCTCGCGCAGGAGGCCTTCATCAAGGCCTGGCGTGCCCTGCCGAATTTCAAGCAGGACGCCGCCTTCTACACCTGGCTCTACCGTATCGCGCACAACGTGACATACGACTGGTTGCGGAAGAAAAAAATCCAAGGCGATGGCGAATTCGACGACGAGCGCACTGAGCACCGCGCCATGCCCGGCTCCCGCACCGCGCCGCAGGGCTTTGATGCGCCGGACCGCGCCATCAAACGCCAGGAACTCGGCCAGCGCATCAACGAGGCCATCGCCCGCCTCTCCGCCGATCACCGCCAGGCGATCGTGCTCAGAGAAATCGAAGGATTGTCGTATGAAGAGATCGCCGAAGTGATGAAGTGCTCCCTCGGCACCGTCATGTCGCGCCTGTTTTACGCCCGCAAAAAACTCCAGGAAATGCTCAAGGACACCTATGAAAACCCCGTCTGACGAAAACCACGACCTCATCCGCTGGCTCGACGGTGAAATGACCGCCGCAGAGCGCAGTGCCTTCGAGGCCAGCCTCAAGAACGACCCCGAGCTCGCCGCCGAGGCCGAATCGATGCGCCGCCTGAGCGAAAGCCTCAAGGCGCACCTCCCCGCGGAGATGCCCGTGCCGCACGCGGACTTCTTCAACTCGCAAATCCAGGTCCGTATCGCCCAGATGGAGGCCGAGGAGGCCCGCGAACGCGAGAAAGCCGCCGCAAGCACCGCTGGCTGGCTGTCTTGGCTGCGCATGCCCTGGCTCGCTGGAGCCGCGGCGGCCGCGTTTGCCATCGCCGGGCTTGTCTGGACGCAAAACAGCTCGGGAGGCCGTTCCACCATCCTCAGCACCTACACGCCGAATCCCTCCGTGAAGGCCCAGGTCATCGAAAATGCCGAGGCCGGTGCCACGGTCATCATGCTCGAAGGTCTCGCCCCGATTCCCGCCGACAAAAAAGTCGCCGGCTTCAAAGTTCATCACGCCGAATCCGACGCCGAAGTGGCCACCACGACGCTGTTTGATGAGAACGGCACGGTTTTGGCCGTTGTGGCCCTCAACGCCAAAGGCCAGCCGCAGATGCTGAAATGACGAATGACGAATGACGAATTCAGAATGACGAAAGAATCTCCAAATCCGAAGTCCGAATGGCGTGCAAGCAAAGCGCGACATGGGCATTCGTGCTTCGTGCTTCTTTCGTCATTCGTCCTTCTGATTTCGTCATTCGCCTTCTCCCAAGCGCCCGCTCCGGTGCCAGTCACCAAACCCGCCACCGACGGCAAGGTCTGGGGCGCTCTCATCTACGCCACGACCGACGCCGCGAAGCTCACCGGCAGCGCCGAGCAGATGCCGGCGAATCAAAAAGACCTCCCGGCACGTCTGGGTAAGGCTTTCATGCCCTACACGCACTTCGAGATCATTGGCCAGCATCTGCAGGATGTGTTTCGCGAGTATGAATCGTGGGTCGTCCCCTCCCGCGATCTGTTTTTGAAGATCGACTCGAAAGGCCCCGCGGCTGATGGCGGCATGAATCTGCACCTTCAGGTCTGGCGTGAGCAGCAGGTGCTCGTCAAAACGGATGCCATTCTGCGTGCCGGCAGCCCGCTTTTCATCGGCGGGCCGAAATGGCGGGACGGGCAGCTCCTCTTCGTGCTCGATTTGCAGAAGAAGTAAGCGTCACTCTCTCCAAATGCGCCCTTGGCCGCTGCGGAAGCCGCGTTCGAGGCTTTGGAAGAGCGAATTCAGCCGGGCTTCTTCCTTCAGCACAAACTCCACGGTGTGAGCGTGGGTCGAGGCGGGATAGGATTTCACCACTTTCGGGTCCGTCAGCGTTGGCGAGACACGTCCCGCAGCCTGTTCGAACATGCCTTTGGCACGCTCCACAGCCTGCGTGCCCGCGTTCACGAGATTGCTGCCGCTGTCGATCTTCACCGGCTCGAGGAAATAGAAGCGCACGATCTGCGATGAGCTCAGCGTGAGGTTCACCTCGACCACGCGGGCCACGCCATCGGCCACATACTCGTGCTTCGAGAGGGCGATGATCGAATTGCAGCGCACGATGTAGTTGCCGCCCTTCAGGCGACCATCCCACAAGCCATCGCGCGTCGGCTCATCACCTTGCTGCTGCTGGCCGCCCTGGCCGGTGGGATTCTGGCCGGGAGCTGTTTGCGCACCAGCAGACACGGCAACGAGAAGGAGCAAGGAGGCGAGGAGGGTCTTCATGAGGATGCGGGAGGCTAACACAAACCTCACGTGGGGGAACAACCCTTTCTTTGGGCTCTCGTTTCGCGATTTGTGGCACGACGGGCCGGAAAGCCCCATCGGCCAAAGTGGCATCATCCATTCAGTTTTGCCCCGAAGCGGCGTATTCTTGTCTCAAACCACCCCACGCGCCCATGTTCACCTTCACCGACAAAGGCTCCGTCACCACCTGCGATGGTGTCACCCGCCGCGACTTTCTTTCCGCGGGCACCTTGAGCGCCATCGGGCTCACACTGCCGAGTTTCGCCAAATTGAAGGCGGAAGGCAAAGTCGATGCCAAAAAGAGCAACAAGTCCTGCATCATGATCTTCAACCTCGGTGCGCCGAGCCAGCAGGACCTGTGGGACATGAAACCGGACGCGCCGAGCGAGATCCGCGGCCCCTTCAAGCCCATCCGCACGAAGAGCAGTGCCTTCGAGATCTCCGAAATCCTGCCGCTGCACGCGAAGATCGCCGACAAGTTCAGCCTCGTGCGCTCCTGCTACCACACCGCGGCCGCCGTGCATGACACCGGGCATCAAATGATGCAAACGGGCCGTCTTTTCACCGGCGGTGTCATCACGCCGCACGTCGGCAGCGCCCTCGAATTCCTCCAAGGCCGCCGCAGCGATCTCCCGGCGCATATCATCCTGCCGGAAACGATGGGCCCCACGGGTGGCAACATGCCGCACGGTCAGGACGCGGGTTTCCTCGGCAAGGCGTATGATCCCTTCGTCCTGAACGCGAATCCGTCGGAGAAGGACTTCAAAGTGCCCGATCTGCTCCCGCCAAAGGAAATCAGCGAGGTGCGCCTCGAACGTCGCAAACAGCTCCGCGAGCTGGTGGACAGCAGCGTGCGGAATTTCGAATACAGCGAGCAGGCGAAGCTCATGGACAGCAATTTCGAATCCGCCTACCGCATCATGACCTCCACCGAAGCCCGCGAGGCCTTCGACCTCACCAAAGAGCCGCTCAAAGTGCGCGAGCGCTACGGTTTGAACCGCTTCGGTCAGAGCTGCCTGCTCGCGCGTCGCCTCGTCGAGCGTGGCGTGCGCTTCGTCACCGTGAACACCTTCATCACCGTGTTTGGCGAGATCACCTGGGACATCCACGGCTCCAAACCCTTCACCAGCATCGAAGGCATGCGCGACATCGTCGCGCCGATGTATGACCAGGGCTACAGCGCCCTCATCGAGGACCTTTTCCAACGCGGCATGCTCGATGACACCATGGTCACCTGCCTCGCCGAATTCGGCCGCACGCCGAAGATCAACCCCGCCGGCGGTCGCGACCACTGGCCGAACTGCTGGACCGTCAATTTCGCCGGCGGCGGCGTCAAAGGCGGCGAAGTCATCGGCAAATCCGACGACATCGGCGGCTACCCCACCGAGCGCCCCGTCGCCCCCAAAGAGATCGTCGCCACGATCTACCAAGCCATGGGCATCGACCTCACCACCGAACTCCCCGGCCCCCAAAGCCGTCCCTACCCCGTCGTCGATTTCGGCACCCAGGCGATCAAGGAACTGTTTGCTTAAACTGGAGTGCGGACGGTCTTGCCCGCCAAACCTCATCACGTTTCATTCATGATGTTTCGTCTTCTTTCGGCAATCTTCGCTTTGGCATTCCTGCATTCGCAATTGCTTGCGGATGGATTGCCCTACTCGACGGGTGAGGCAGGTGAACGGGCAATGCATGTTGACTTCATCGCTCTGAAGATTTCCGGACCTCAAATTGAGGAAATCAGCAAATTCGGTGTGATTTCATTCGACCAGAACCAGATCAAGAAGCTGCGAGCCTTCTATCCAGCATTTCCAATGAAGGCGGGTGTCGCGTCTTCGACTTTCAATGACAACCTCGAGCGCTTTGAAACAGACGTGGATGTGATTTGGTGGTACGCGGATGAAATTCGGGTGCCTCTGTATACTTCAGAGAAATCTGAATTCGGAATGCCGTCCTCAGAGCCGTGGTCCTCGATTGAGGTTTTGGCGCGCCTAGCGCCAGATGGAACACCATACCACAACGGCAAAGAGACTGGCTTTCGAGATATTCTGGCGGCCATTGATGCATTGGCGGCCAAAGCCAGCGCAAAGCCAAGTGAACGCCCATCGGTGCGTGTGATCGTGCCCCCTCCTTATCGCGGTTGGGCGGAGGCAAATGCCAAGATTGTGAAGCAGCTCGGGCTGGAAAGCACAGACCTTGATCCCAACAAAGTCATACCGCGAATCTACGAGTTTCTCGAATCCTACGCTCACGCCAAAGGCATTGGTCTTTCCAAGTGCTGGTAGTCCAATGTGGCCTTCTTTGCATCATCGTTACTATGGTTGGGGTCGATTCCGTAGCTTACGCAGAAGCCTGGTCCTTCCGCAACACCATCGAGCCGACCCCAACGCGTCATGCAAAGCTCGGATCACACCTTCAGCCCGTAAAACCGGATCGCGTTGAGGCTCCACAGCTTTCGTTGTTCGCCAGCGGGGCGTGAGGCGATGATTTGTTTGAGGGCGGTCACCCAGGCGAGGGCGGGGCTGCCGAGGAGGCAGACGGGCCAGTCGCCACCGAAGAAGACGCGGTCGGGGCCGAAGGCATCGAGGCAGTGGTTCACGACGGGCGCGAGGTCCTCGGCATGCCATTGGCCCGGCGGGACGAAGGCGACGATGCCGCTGATCTTGCACATCACATCGGCGCGTGCGGCGGCGACGGCATCGATGCCGCGTTTCCATTCGTCGGTGGTGCAGCTTCGCTTCAAATCGGGGCCGAGCTTGGGATTGAAGGCCTTGGGATCGCCGTTGCCGCAGTGATCGAGCACGAAGCGCGTGTCCGGGCATTGCTGGATGAGTTTGGCTCCATCCTTCAGCTCGGTGGGGCGCATGGTGAGCTCGAAGTTGAGGCCGTTTTTGCCGAGGGTGCGCACACCGCGGATGAAATCACTGCTCAAACAGTAGCCCGCGGGCGTGGAGCCGCCGTGAAGCACCTGGCGAAGGCCTTTGACGATGCCATTCCCGGCGTAGCGCTTCACATAACTCTCGAAATCGGGCGAGGAAGGTCGCCCGCCGATGGTGGCGGCGATGGTGGGCGTGTTTCCGGCACGGCATTGGGCCACGATGCCATCGGCTTCGTTGACGTGATCACTCGGGGCGACATCGACCTCCATGTAGATGGCCTTCACGTTGAGTCCGGCGAAGGCTTGTTGGTAGTCGGCGGTGAGAAAATCGTGCCGCAGGACCTCGGGAGCGCCGCCGAGCCAGGGCAGGTTCAGCTTCCGGCGATCCCAGAGATGCTGATGGGTATCGATGATGAGCGAATCAGGAGCGCTCAACGAGGCGCAGGAGGTGAGAGCGGCTCCGGCGGAGGTTTGGAGAAACTGGCGGCGGTTCATGGTGGTGACACGCAAACGCACGCCGCAGCCCACGCTTTACCATCAAGCCGGCAATTGATAAAACGTGAGGCCGAGGATGGCATACACGGCGATGAGCAGCACGCCTTCCATCCAGTTCGACTCGCCATCCTGAGAGATGAGGGCGGTGACGGCCACGGAGACGCCGACGGCGACGACTTCCATCGGCGTGAAGATGAGGTCCATCGGCTTGCCAAAGGCATAGCTGGCAAACACGAGCACCGGGGCCACGAAGAGCGCCACCTGGAGGCTGGAGCCCACGGCGATGTTCAATGAGAGGTTCATCTTGTTCTTCAAAGCCATTAAGACGGCTGTGGAGTGTTCCGCCGCATTGCCGATGATGGCGACGAGGATCACGCCGACGAAGACTTCCGTGAGCCCGAGCGTGTGCGAGGCCTCCTCGACGGCACCGACGAGGAATTCGCTCATCACGGCCACGAAGGCGGTGGCGATGAAGAGGACGATCATCGATTTGCCCTTGCTCCAGCCGTGTGTGCCGAGCGCCTGCTCTTCGTCAGCATTTGGTTCGCCGACGTAAAGATGTGTGTGGGTCTTCAGGCTGAAGAACAGACTGAAGATGTACACAATGAACAACACGACGGCGATCTCGAAGCTGAGGTCTTGCTCGTGAGATTTGCCGTTTTGCCCGGCGACAAAGTGAAACACGGCGGGCAGCAGCAGGGCGATGCCGGAGAGGGCGAGCATCGTGGAGCCGATGGAGGCGGCGGTTTGATTGAACTTCTGCGTTTTGAACTTCAAACCGCCGCACAGCGAGCTGAGGCCGAGCACGAGGAGGATGTTGCCGATGATCGAGCCGGTGATGGAGGCTTTCACAACGCCGTGCAGGCCCTTGCTCATGGCCATGAGGGCGATGATGAGCTCGGCCGCGTTGCCGAAAGTGGCATTCAAGAGGCCGCCGATGCCTTCGCCGAGTCGCTCGGCCAGATGTTCGGTGGCGCGGCCCATCCATCCGGCGAGCGGAATGATGGCGATCGCCGAGGTGATGAAGATGGCGACCGGGCTGGCGTGCGTGAATTCGAGCACAGCGGCGACGGGCACAAAGGCCAGGAGCCAGTTCATGAGGTTTTTGGCGGCAAAGAGGTCTCGCATGCGGGCGGCTATCTAGGCTGGCCGCACCTGCGATCAAGCCATGAAGACTTCCGGAGTGCAAAATGGCCACATCGTTGGATTTGCGGCGGGCGTATGAAAAGATACCAGCACGCCCCGCATGAACCTCCTCACCTCCCTGCCGCTCGCCGAGATCAATTTCCTCGACTTTTCCTGGACCAGCAGCCCGGAGGCTTGGGTGGCGATGGCGACCCTCACGATCATGGAAATCGTGCTGGGCATCGACAACATCGTCTTCATCTCGATCCTCGTGGACAAGCTGCCGGTGGCCGAGCGTCCGCGGGCGCGATTCCTCGGCCTGGGCTTTGCGATGCTCACCCGCATCCTGCTGCTGGCCTCCATCTCGTGGGTGATCCAGTTGAAGGACCCGATTTTCGCGGCTTTCGGCCATGAGTTCTCCGGGAAGGACATGGTGCTCGTCTGCGGCGGTCTTTTCCTGCTCTACAAGGCCACCGTGGAGATCCATCACAAGGTGGAGGGCTATGAGGAGGATGAAAACGGCCATGCCAAAAAGCCATCTGCAAAGGCCGCCCTCGGAGCCATCCTCGTGCAGATCGCCATCCTCGACATCGTCTTCTCGCTCGATTCGGTGATCACGGCGGTGGGCATGGTGGATCACATCACCGTCATGGTGGCCGCGGTGCTGATCTCGGTGGGCTTCATGATGTTCTTCGCCGGGGCGGTGAGTGATTTCATCAGCGAGCATCCGACCGTGAAGATGCTGGCGCTGTCCTTCCTGCTGCTCATCGGCACCACGCTGGTGGCGGAGGGCTTCCACGTTCACTTCTCGAAGAACTACGTCTATTTCGCGATGGGCTTCTCGATCTTCGTCGAGATGCTGAACATCCGCATGAAGAAGAAAATGGCCGTCAAAAAGGCTTCCTGAGGTGGTGTGCCACAAACGGCACATCGTTGTGCCGAAAACGGCGCTTTTTGGCACAACGAACCGTGGTTTGAGCCAGCCGTCGAAAGGGGGGTAAACGCGCTGAAACCTCGTAAAATCAGGGCTTCCAGCGTCGCGAGGCATGGTCTGGCATGGCTGATGCAGGGATGGGATGCGGAACTCGAAACTCCAAAACCCCAAAACACTCAACCACCCCCATCCAAACCATGAAACTTATCCGCTCCGCTCCCTCCGCCCTCGCCCGTGTCTCTGACTTCGACGAGTGGTTCCGCCATCCCTTCGCCGGCATGCCCACGCTGGGCCAGTTCTTCAGCCAGCTCGGCGAGGCCTTCCCCGGCATCACCTCCGACAAGCTGGCAGTCGATGTCCACGAGGACAAAGACGCCTACCATGCCCACTTTGAAGTGCCCGGCGTGAAGAAGGAGGACGTCAAAATCGAGCTGAACAACGGCATGCTCACCGTGACCGCCGAAAAGCGGGAAAAGAACGGCGAGAACGAAACCAGCTACACGCTCAGCCGCTCCGTCTCCGTGCCGGAAGGAGTGAACGTCGAAGCCATCGCCGCGAAGCTCGAAGACGGCATCCTGAACCTCACGCTCCCCAAGGCCGAGCACAAGAAACCCCGCACCATCGAACTCAACTAAGCCGGAAGGTTTCAAGTTCCATGTTTCAAGTTTCAAGCGTGCCCTGAGACCTGGAACGAGAAACTTGGAACAAGAAACCTCCCTCCCATTCCTCCAAAACTCCAACTCTCCATCCACCACCATGAACGCCACCTGCACCCCTTCCACCTGCGCTCCAGCCGCTCCTTCCGGCGTGACGGAATCCGTCCGCAAACCGCTCTACAACGTCAACGGCAGCTCCGACGCCTACGAAGTGCGCGTCGAGATGCCCGGCGTGCCGAAGAGCGGCGTGAAGCTCGATCTGGAGGACAACATCCTCACCGTCCGCGGTGAACGCTCTTCAAATGTCCGCGAGGGCATGAAGGCGCTCCATCGCGAGCTTTCCCCGCTCAACTACCTCCTTCGCCTGCGCCTCAATACGCCGGTGGATGAGGACAAAATGACCGCGAAGCTCGAGGACGGCGTGCTCACCCTCACGCTGCCGATCAAAGAGGCCGCCAAGCCGCGCCAGATCACGGTGAACTGATTCACCGGCGCCACCCACAACCCCCAACCCTGCCGCGACGTGCCGTGAAGGCCGTCGCGGCACTTTTTTGCCGGTCATCTTGACGTTTGGAAAGCGGGCCGTTAGGAGGCGGCATGGACACGCCCTCTCGTCACCAAGGCATCTCATTGCCCACAGCCACGGCGGTGGTGGTGGCGAACATGATCGGCACCGGCGTTTTCACCTCGCTGGGCTTTCAAGTCGGAGGTCTGCCATCCGGTTTTGCCATCGTAATGCTGTGGCTGGTCGGCGGCGTGTGCGCTTTCTGCGGCGCGGTGTGCTACGGCGAGCTGGCGGCGGCGCTGCCACGCTCCGGTGGCGAGTATCATTTCCTCTCGAAGATCTTCCATCCGGCCGTGGGCTTCCTTTCGGGATGGCTTTCGGTCACGGTGGGCTTTGCGGCGCCGATCGCGCTCGCGGCGATGGCTTTCGGCAAATACTTCAGTGCCATCTTTCCACATGCGCCGGCCACGACGTGGTCGCTCGTGATGGTGTGGATCGTCACGCTGATCCATGTCGGCGGTGTGCATGTGGCGGCGAAGTTTCAAAACACGGCCACCTGGCTGAAAGTGCTGCTCATCCTCGTTTTCATCGTGAGCGGCTTTGTGATCAGCGAGGGGCAGGCGGTGAGCTTTTTGCCGAAGGAGGGCGATGGCAAGCTCGTCGGCAGCACGCCTTTCGCGGTGAGCCTCGTGTATGTGATGTATGCCTACGCAGGCTGGAATGCGGCCACTTACATCGTCGGCGAGATCCGCGATCCGCAGAAGAATGTGCCGAAAGCCATCGCGCTGGGCACGCTGCTCGTGACGGTGCTCTACATCGCGTTGAATGCGGTCTTTCTCTATTCCGCGCCGATGAGCGAGCTGGATGGGAAGCTCGATGTGGGTCACGTGGCGGCGGATCGGATCTTTGGACACACCGGCGGGCAGGTGATGTCGGCGCTGATCTGCCTGGGGCTGGTCTCGAGCATCTCGGCGATGACCTGGGTGGGGCCTCGCGTGATGAAAACGATGGGCCAGGACCTCAAACTGCTCGCTCCGCTGGCCGCGAGCGATGAACGAGGCGTGCCCGTGGCGGCCTTGTTTGTGCAACTTTCCATCGTCGTGACGCTGCTGCTGACCGCCAGCTTTGAAACGGTGCTCACCTGCGTGCAGTTCAGCATCCAGCTCGGCTCGTTTGCCACGGTCGTGGGCCTCATCGTGTTGCGCATCAAGCAGCCGGACCTGCCGCGCCCGTATCGCTGCTGGGGCTATCCCATCACGCCGCTGCTCTTCCTCGGCATCAGCCTGTGGATGATGGTCTTCGTGGCGAAAAAACATCCTCACGAAACCCTCACCGGCATGGGCCTGATCCTGCTTGGCTGGATCGTTTACTTCATCTCGCCGCGTAATGCTCCGACCGAATCATGAACCGCCTCGTCCTGTTCCTCGCTGCTGCCTCGTTGTCCTTTGCCCAGTCCACGCCGACGCCGGATGATCAGGCGCGGTTCCTCGCCGGTCTGCCGCCGCAGGAGGGTTCGCCGCTGTTTGAACTGGCCCAGCGGGCGGAGTTTGCCCGTCACGCGAAGGGTCTGGATGCCGCGTGGGAGGACGTCGAGAAGCGCCAGCTCGGTGCGATCCGCGGTTGGATGCAGGAAACACTGCCGCAGCTCGTGGCGGACACCGCGCCGCTGCTCTACGTCTTCAGCGGGCCGGATTTCCTGCACGCGAACACCTTCTACCCGAACGCCAGCACCTACATTTTGTGCGGCATCGAGCCCGTGGGCACGCCGCCGGATGTCACCAAGCTCGGCGGCGACTCGCTCGACCACTCGCTGCGGAATCTGCGGAACTCGCTCGAGGCCATTTTGAGCTTCAGCTTCTTCATCACCTCCGAGATGAAGAACGACCTCTCCGCGAATGCCACCAAACTCAGCGGCACGATTCCCGTCATTTATACCTTCCTCGCTCGCAGCGGCTGCCACGTCGACAGCGTGGAGCTCATCGGCCTCGACAAAGAGGGCAAAGAAGGCCCGTCGGAGGGCTCAAAGCACCCCGGCGTGAAAATCGGCTTCACCGGCAAAGCAGGCCAAAAGCAGACGGTGTATTATTTTTCCACGAATCTGGCCAGTTGGATGATCAAGCAGGACCCCGGCTTCATCCGCTTCTGCGAGGCGCTTGGTGCTCCAAATGGCTTCACGAAGTCCGCCTCGTATCTGATGCACCTGGAGGAGTTCGATCGGGTGCGCGATCTGCTCCTCGCCAAATGCTCCACCCTTCTCCAGGACGACACCGGCGTGATGTGGAAGGATTTTCCTCGCGAAATCTGGACGCTGAAGGCCTACGGCTGGTATCCCGGCCCCATCGCCCGTTTCAAAGAGAAGTATCAGGCGGACCTCGCCGCCGTG
Organism: uncultured Verrucomicrobiaceae bacterium; assembly: GCA_937872615.1. GTDB lineage: Bacteria > Verrucomicrobiota > Verrucomicrobiia > Verrucomicrobiales > Verrucomicrobiaceae > Prosthecobacter. The sequence goes on from CALMTT010000679.1 coordinate 17,612, forward strand.
TACAAGGCTGGCGACGTGCCACCCATCCCCTTCGGCATCGGCTACAACTGGCGTCCCAAAATGAGCACCCTCATCTTCGCCCAGGCCAAACGGGAAATCCGCAAGGCGTTGCCGGTGAACGAGTGAAGTTGGAGTCCCGATTCGCCGCGTCAAAACGCCGCGGGAGGCCGAAAAATCGAGGTTTCCGGGAGTTTGGAAGGGCTGGGGATTGAGGTGCCAAAATTTTATCGCTGAAGACCCCGGAAAACCGCTCGGAAAAGGGGGTTTTTGCCTTCGCCCGCCGAGGGTGGCGTAGTTTTTTCAAAAATCTTATTTCTCCGGTTGCGCGGGGATTGTGCCAATCCTATTCTGAGCCTCCTTGTGAAATTTTTCACAAGCTCTCTCGACCGCAATTTATGGGCAACTTTTTTCCGCGCTGGACCAACTGGCTTCCTCTCAAGGTAGGCATCGCTGTCGTGTTCATTGCTCTCGGCGTGAGCATGGGCGTCGCTTACTATTTCACCCCGAAATACACCCGCGTGGGCTATGAGCCGACGCAGCCGGTGCCTTTCTCCCACAAAATCCACGCCGGACAGCTCGGTCTGGACTGCCGCATCTGCCATAGCTTTGGCGAGGCCTCCAGCCACTCGAACGTGCCGACGAACCAGACCTGCTTCAACTGCCACGGCCAGGGCAAAGGCGGCATTCGCGCCACCTCGCCGAAGCTGGAACTGGTGCAAAAAGCCAACGAAACGGGCAAATCCATCCCCTGGGTGAAGGTCCACAAGGCTCCTGACTACGTCTATTTCAACCACAGCGCCCATTTGAACCGCGGCATCTCCTGCGTGTCCTGCCACGGCAAGGTGAACGAAATGGAAGTCGTCCGTCACGATCAGCCGCAGTCGATGGGCTGGTGCCTCGACTGCCATCGCAACCCGGAGAAGAACCTCCGCCCGCTGGAGTTCATTACGGATCTGAATTGGAAGCCCTCCGGCAACCTCGACCCCAACAAAGACCTCAAACGCGCCGATTTCTACAAGGGCCTGCTCGACAAGAAGGTGCCCGCTGGCGAGATCGCCGAGGTGATCGGCGGCGAAGGCGCGAAGGCCGAGGGCCTGGACGCTCTCGTGGCCCTCGCGGAGAAGACTTACGGCAAAGAAGTGACCCAGAAAGAAGTGGGCACGCAGCTCAAGAAGCACTGGCAGATCCAACCGCCGGAAAACTGCACCGCCTGCCACCGCTAACCCCGCGCCCCCACCTTTCCCCGACACATGAAACGCAACTGGATTCATCCCGAGGAGCCGCAAAACGCGAAGCGCTACTGGCGCAGCACGGCCGAGCTCGAGCGTCGTGAGAGCTTTTTGAAGGACCTTGGCCGCGAGTTCCCCGCTGGCGATACCCTCACGCCCGAAGAGGCCGAAAACGGCCGCCGCGACTTTTTGAAGATCATGGGCGCCAGCGTCGGCCTGATGGGCCTCGCCTCCTGCCGCCGCCCGATCACGACCATTCTGCCCTACACGCAGCACGTCGAGTGGATGGTGCCGGGCAAGCCGGTGCTTTTCGCCACCACGATGCCTCGCAGCGGCGGTGCCACGCCCCTCGTGGTCACCGTGCATGAAGGCCGCCCCACGCATCTTTCGGGCAATCCTCTCCACCCCCTCGGTGGCGGCATTGATTCCTTCGCACAGGCTTCCGTCCTCGATCTTTACGACCCGGACCGCTCCCAGAAGCCCCTCGGCGCTGGCAAAGCCATCTCCTGGGCCAAGGCGAATGAACTCATCGCAGCGGCTTCCGCCGATGCGAAGAAGTCCTCCGGTGCCGGTCTCGGCATCGTCGTGGGTGCCACGACCTCCCCCACCTACCTCCGCCTGCTCGGCGAGGTGAAGACGGCCTTCCCGCAGGCCAAATTGTACAGCTACGAAGCCGTCGGCGGTGACGCCCAGGCGGTGAACAAGGAAGTGCTCGGAGCCGGCGTGAAGCCCTTCGTGAAATTCAGCAAGGCGATGCGCATCCTGGCGCTCGATTGCGACTTCCTCGGCATCGACCCAGTCGCGGGCGAGTCGATCAAGGAATTCACCAAGCATCGTGCGAAGGAATCCAAGGCCGCGGAGAAGGACATGAACCGTCTCTACGTCCTCGAAAACCGCTACACCCTCACCGGTGGCATGGCGGATCATCGCAAAGCCATCCCAGCGGCTCTCATCCCCGCCGCTGCCGCCCTCATCGCCGAGCAGCTCGGTGATGCCTCTGGCAAGGCGCTCGCCGCCTCCGCTCCGCAGGCGCTGAAGGACTGGATCGCCCCTGCCGTCCGCGATTTGATCGACAACAAGGGTTCCGCCGTCGTGCTGGCCGGTTCCCGCTGCTCCGCCGAGGTCCACGCCCTCGTCGCCAGCATCAACAATGCTCTCGGTGCCTACGGCTCCGCCATCGACCTCCTCCAGGAGGCTCCGAAGCCCGACATGGGCGACATCGCCGCCCTTCAGGCCGATGTTTCCGGCGGTCAGCTCAAGACCCTCGTCTCTCTCACGCCCGCCAGCCTCTTCTACGATGCTCCGGACGCCGCCGCCTTTGCCAAGCTGATCACCGAAAAGGGTGTGAAGCTCGTCCACGTCGGCTCGCTGCTCAATTCGACCGCCCTGCACGCGGCGCTGCACATTCCGGCTACGCACTACCTTGAATCCTGGAACGACGTTCGTGCCGCTGACGGTACCTACTCCATCGTCCAGCCGATGATCGCTCCCCTCTACGACGGAGCGAGCAAGAACGACGTCCTGCTGGCCCTCCTTGGCCGCAAGAAGCTCGGCCCGGCTGAAAAGCCAGCCGATGGTGCTGCTCCGGCCGAAGACGCTGGCTACACCGCTGTCCGCGACACCTTTGCGCAGGTCGCCGGTGGTCTCGACGAGTCGAAGTGGAACTTCACCCTTCGCGATGGCTTCCTGAAAGCTTCCGCCTACGCCCGTGCGAACGCCAGCGTGAACGCGGCCGCCGTCGGCACGATCGTTTCCAAGGCCAAACCGGCCGCTCTGCCCTCCGACGAAGCCATCGAAGTTGTTTTGGTGCCTTCTTCCAGCGTTTACGACGGTCGCTACATCAACAACGCCTGGCTCCAGGAAGCTCCTGATCCGATCACGAAGCTCACTTGGGAAAACGCCGCCTGGGTCGGCTCCGCCACCTTCAAGCGTCTCGGCCTCGAAGACGGCCAGCACATCGTCATCCGCGTCAACGGCGCGGAGATCGAAATCCCGGCCATCGAAGCTCCGGGCCATGTTTCCAATTCCATCACCATCCCGCTGGGTTACGGCCAGAACAACGTCGGCACCGTCGGCGGTGAAAAAGGCGTGAACGGCTACGCCCTGCGCCGCCTGCCCGGCCAGTTCGTGATCGGCGGCGCGAAGGTCGAGGTGCTTGGCACCGTCGCCGAGCTCGCCATCACGCAGACGCAGAACACGATGGAAGGCCGCGCGGTATATCGCGAAGGCACTTTGGAGACCTTCAACGAGGACACCGAGTTCGCCCAGAAGACCGGCATGGACTCCCACATCCCGGAGAACATTTCCTTCTACAAAGGCCAGGTCGGCGTGAAGTCCGAGGAGAACAAGGACGGCTTCGACTACGAGAACAAGCACCAGTGGGGCATGTCCATCGACCTCAGCAAGTGCATCGGCTGCACCGCGTGCATCGTCGCCTGCCAGAGCGAAAACAACATCCCGGTCGTCGGCAAGAACCAGGTGCGCAAAGGCCGCCTCATGCAGTGGATTCGCATGGACCGCTACTTCGCCGTTGCCAAAACCGGCATCAACAATGTCGCTCAAGAGTCCACCTGGGCGGAAGACAATCCGACGCCTGAGCAGCTCGAAAACGCCGAGATGGTGCACCAGCCGCTGGCCTGCCAGCAGTGCGAAGCCGCTCCGTGCGAGACCGTCTGCCCCGTGAACGCCACCGTCCACACCGACGACGGCCTCAACGCGATGGCTTACAACCGCTGCATCGGCACCCGCTACTGCGCGAACAACTGCCCTTACACCGCCCGCCGCTTCAACTGGTTCGATTACAACAAGCGCAACCCGCTCGTCGAGACCGAGAAGCTCGGCATCAAGGCCAACAACCTCTACTTTGGCCCCATCGGCTCCCTCAAGGAAGACGAAAGCATCCGTCTCCAGCGCAATCCGAACGTCACCGTCCGCATGCGTGGTGTCATCGAGAAGTGCACCTACTGCGTGCAGCGTCTCGAAGCCGCCAAGATCCTGCAGAAGCAGGTTCAGCGCGACTCGAAGAACTTCCGCGTGCCCACCGACAGCGTCAAAACCGCCTGCCAGCAGTCCTGCCCGGCTGATGCCATCGTCTTCGGCGACCTCGCCGACGCGAAGAGCAGCGTGAACAAGGCCAAGGCCTCGCCCCGCAACTACCAGGTGCTCAAGTACATCGGCACCCGCCCGCGCACGAGCTACCTCGCCCGCCTGCGCAATCCGAACAAGAACATGCCCGGCGCCGAGAACATCGCCGTGTGGAGCAACAACCAATACTAATCTCGTCGCATGGAAGCCTCAGCCTCGAACACACCGCGCATCCTCGACCGCGAGCCGCTGGTTCTGAACAACCGGTCCTACTCGTGGATCACGAACCGCATCTGCGGCATCGTGGAAAACAAGCAGCCCGCCCTTTGGTGGATCTTGTTCATCCCCTCCGTGCTGCTCACCGGCGTGATGGCCTTCTGCTTCGTTTACCTCATCAGCACTGGCGTCGGTGTCTGGGGCCAGAAGCAGCCGGTCGCCTGGGCGTGGGACATCACGAACTTCGTGTTCTGGATCGGTATCGGTCACGCTGGCACGCTCATCTCGGCCATTTTGTTCCTGACCCGCCAGAAGTGGCGCACGTCCGTGAACCGCGCCGCTGAGGCCATGACGATCTTCGCCGTGATGTGCGCCGGTCTCTTCCCGGCCTTCCACGTCGGTCGTGTGTGGATGGTGTGGTTCCTCGCTCCGATTCCGAACGCCAACGCCATCTGGCAGAACTTCAAATCGCCCCTGCTTTGGGACGTGTTCGCCGTTTCGACCTACTTCAGCGTTTCCGCCGTCTTCTGGTATCTCGGCCTTGTTCCTGACCTCGCCACGCTGCGTGACCGCTGCCGTCCGGGGCTCAAAAAGTTCTTCTACGGCCTCTTCGCCATCGGCTGGCGCGGTGGTAACCGTCACTGGAGCCATTACGAGACGGCTTACATGCTCCTCGCGGCCCTTTCGACCCCGCTGGTGCTCTCCGTGCACTCCGTCGTGTCTTTCGACTTCGCCACCTCCGTCGTCCCCGGCTGGCACACCACCATCTTCCCGCCCTACTTTGTGGCTGGCGCTATCTTCGGCGGTTTCGCCATGGTGCTCACGCTCATGATCCCGGTGCGCCGCATCTACGGTTTGGACGATCTCCTCACGCCGAAGCACGTCGATAACATGGCGAAGATCATCCTGCTCACGGGCACGATCGTCGGTTACGCCTACTGCATGGAGCTCTTCATGGCCTACTACAGCGCCAATCCGTATGAAGCCGCTGCCTTCACCCTCCGCGGCCTCACCGGACCTTCGATTTGGGCTTATGCGTTGATGTTCAGCTTCAACGTCTTCGCCCCGCAGCTCTTCTGGTATCGCCCCTTCCGCCACAACATGGTCGTCGTGATGTTCGTCTGCATGTGCGTGAACATGGGCATGTGGTATGAGCGCTACGTGATCATCGCCACCACCCTCGAGCGTCACATGACGCCGGGTTCTTGGGGCGAGTACAGCGCGACGTGGGTCGATCAATGGACCTTCATCGGCACTTTCGGCTTCTTCATGATGCTGTTCCTCTTGTTCCTGCGCTTCCTGCCTGTCATCGCCATCGGCGAAGTGAAGGGCGTGCTGCCGCAGTCCGATCCGCATTTCGACGACCACGCCGAGAAAGGCATCCAGGAGGAGGACCTCATGGCCTATCCTGACCGTCACGTCGCCAAACCCGTCGCCGCCTAATTTCACCCCAGCACCTGATTGTGAGCACCACCCTCAAACGAGTACACGGCTACCTGGCGGAGTTTGACAACGTCCAGGACCTCTACCATGCCGCCGAGCACGTGCGCGATGCCGGCTACAACCGCTGGGACGTTCACACGCCCTTCCCGGTCCACGGCATGGACAAGGCCATGGGCAATCCCCGCTCCATCCTCCCGAAGCTCGTCTTCTGCGGCGGCATCACCGGCACCACGGTGGCTTTCATCCTCCAGACCGTCACCCAGACGAATTTCTGGAGTCAGACGCTCGGCCTGAAGTTCGTCGAAGACATCGTTGAAACCTATCCGACCGTCGTGCAGGCCAAGCCGATCGACATCTGGACACTTCCGGCCTTCTTCCCGGTGATGTTCGAGCTCACCATCCTGTTCTCGGCCTTCACCACCCTTTTCGGCCTGCTCGCCCTCATGGGTCTGCCACGCTGGAACCATCCTCTGTTTGCCTCCAAGCGCTTCGCCAAGTTCTCCGATGACGGCTTCTTCGTCTGCATCGAGGCCCGCGATCCGAAATTCAGCCAGGACGGCACCAAGGCCCTTCTCGAGAAGATCGGCGGCAAGAACATCGAACTCGTGGAGGACGAAATCTAAGCCCCGGCAGCCCTACGACCATGAAGTACTTCTTCCTCAGCTACCTTTTCATCGGCGCCATCATCGTGAGCGCCTTCGGCTTCCGCGGCTCCAAGTCCGAACTGCCTCCCATCGAGGTCTTCGACGACATGGACCACCAGCAGAAGGTCAAGTATCAGGCCGCCAGCGAGTTCTTCGCCGATGGCCGTGGTGCCCGCCTGCCTGTGAAGGGCACGGTGCCCATGGGCTTCGAAATCCCCGCCAAGCCAGCCGCCGATGGCGAAAAGCCCTCGCGCTTCGCCTTCACCAATGGCCTCAGCTACTACCAGACCGGCAAAATCGGCGATTTCTACGGCGACGGACTGCCGAAGGAAATCACCGAAGATCCGCTCGTCTTCAACGAAGCCTTCATCAAGCGTGGTGAGCAGCGTTACGGCATCCATTGCGCCGTCTGCCACGGTACCAGCGCCAACGGCAAGGGCATCACCTCGAAGTTCGGCATCATGACCGCCTACAACTTCCAGCAGGCGGGCAATACCGACCCGGCCAATGCCGCAGCCTTCCGCGCTGACGGAGCCATCTTCGACGTCATCACCAACGGCAAAGGCCTCATGGGAGGCTACGGCGGCAACATCACCCTCCGTGACCGCTGGGCCATCGTCGCCTACATCCGCGCCCTGCAGCAGGCCGCCAAGGACAGCGGAGCCACCCTTCAATAACGGCATCACACGAATTCCGGCATGAGTCACCACGTCTCCTTCAACGATCTGCCCCAGGGCGGTGAAAAATTCGAACCCGCCAAGGGCGGCAAGCTCATCGGGGCCCTCGGCCTCGTCGGCGTGCTCGGCCTCGCGGCATCCGCGTTCTTCTTCTTCAAGAACACGGACACCTTCGCCTACTCCTGGCTGTTCGCGATCTTCTTCACCTTCACCTTCTGCGTCGGCGGGGTCTTCTGGATCATGCTGCACGCCGCCTCGAACTCGAGCTGGGGCGTCGCCATCCGCCGCCTGTGGGAAAACTTGGCCAACATGGTCGTCATCCTCGGCCTGCTCGCCAGTCCGCTGCTTATCCCCGCGGTGAACAAGCACCTTTACGAGTGGATGAACCATCATCGTGATGCCGCGCACCACGCCGCCGAGCACGGTGGCACCGTGAAAGAGGCGCTGCACCACATGTCTCACGACAATCCGCACCTTCACATCCTCTATTCGAAGTTCGGCTACCTGAACATCAGCAACCACTTCATCCCGCCCTTCTCCTGGCAGACCCGTTTCGTGCTCTACTTCCTCATCCTCGGCTACATCGCCCGTGTGATGCGCAAGAAGTCCCTCGCCCAGGAACAGGATGGCGACATCAAGCACACCATCTCCTCCCGTCAGTTCTCATGCCGCTGGCTGTTGTTCTTCGCCCTCACCTCCACTTTCGCGGCGGTCGATTGGCTCATGAGCCTCGACTACTCGTGGTTCTCTACCATGTGGGGCGTTTACATCTTCGCCGGCAGTGCGTGGTCCTCCATGGCGCTCACGATCCTGCTCGTCACCTGGCTGAAGAGCCTCGGCTACCTGCAAAAAGTCGTCACCGAGGAGCACTACCACCTCATGGGCAAGCTGCTCTTCGCCTTCACGGTGTTCTGGGCCTACATCGCCTTCTCGCAGTATTTCCTCATCTGGTATGCCAACATCACGGAGGAAACCCGCTTCTACCTGACGCGTAACACCGAAGGCTGGCGCGGCGTATCGATCTTCATCGTCGTCGGCCACTTCATCGCGCCATTCCTGGCCCTCCTCTCGCAGGCCCGCAAAAAGAAGCCCTACGTCATGGTCTTCGTCTGCCTCTGGGTCATCTTCATGCACCTCGTGGACATGTACTGGAATGTCATCCCTGAGCGTGGCCCCTCCCTCGGCATCGGCTGGTGGGTGGACGGCGCGTGGATCCAGGATGTCGCCGCTCTCCTCGGTGTCTTCGGCACCATGGGCTTCCTCTTCCTCCGCGGCCTGTCCAAATACAGCCTGTATCCTTGGCGTGACCCTCGCCTCATCGAGTCCGTGAACGTCATCAACTAACCCATTTACGATTTTAGATTCCTGATTGCTGATTCGCTCCGCAAGCCCGCCCCAAATCATAAATCAAAAATCGTAAATCATAAATTCCCCTCATGTCGCAGCCTGAAACATCCAAAAAAGCCGGTGCCACCTTCCTGTGGGTACTTGGAGCCTTCGCGGGCTTCGCCGTGCTCTTCAGCGTCCTCCAGTCCACCGTCAGCACGCCGGAAGATCCCCGCGTGCCTGAGCGTCTCGCCGCCAAGGAAGAGATCACCAAGCTCCAGGATGCCAATTTGACCGCCATGGGCCTCAAAGACGCCGCCAAGAAGGCCGAGGTCCCGGCAGCGGCCGACACCGACTCCTCCGGCGCGT